>CAXUJE010000403.1:0-5147 GCA_964251035.1 uncultured Acetobacteraceae bacterium | reverse complement strand
AGGTGCGGCGGAGCAGACCCAACACGGCCGACCCGGCAGCGTTGAACAGCCCTGCTGAGCGAATGGCTGGATGACCCGATCTATCGCAAGTTCCTTCGCCCTGACGGCCTGGCGGACGGCTTGGCCTGTCCGCTGTTCCATGCCGGGGATGGGTTCGCGGCCGTCGCGACGTTCCGGAGCCGTCACTACGACCCGCGGCACCTTCGGCTCCTGCAGGCCGCCGCGCCGCACATCCGGCACGCCCTCCATGTCCATCTCCGCCTCGACGCCCACGCCGCCGCGGCACGCGAAGGGCTTGCTGCATTGGACTGGCTCAAAGCGGGCATCGTTTTGACGGACGCGCAGGCGCGCGTCATCTTTGCCAACGCTGCCGCTCAGGGCATTCTGCGGAAATCCGACGGGATTTTGGTTGGCCGGGGCGGCCTGCTTCTGGCCGCGAGGCCCGACGAGACGAGCCGGCTCAGGGCGCTCGTCAAGTCGGCCGCTGAGGCGGCTCTGAGAAGCGGGCGGCAAGCGGGGCGAGAGGAGGGCCGGGCTGCGGCGGGCGGCTCCGTCAGGCTCTCGCGACCATCCGACCGGGAGCCGTTCGACGTTCTCGTGACACCGCTTCGGATGGCCATGCTTCCTGACAGCTTCGCCGTTCACCGCCATGCCTCGGCGATGCTGCTCATTGCCGATCTGGATGAGGGTGTCGGCATCGAGGCGGCGGCGCTTCGGCAGATGTACGGCCTCATGGCGGCCGAGGCCAGGCTGACGCTGCAATTGCTTGTGGGTCGAGACCTGCCGACCGCGGCCACGGCGCTGGGCGTCAGCATCCACACCGCCAAGACCCTGCTCAAGCGCGCGTTCATCCGCACCGGCACGAACCGTCAATCCGAACTGGTCGGCAAAATCTTGCGCGGCCCGCTTGGAGCGGTCCGCGACGGGGCTTGCCCAGGGTAGGGACGCGGCCCAAGCCGAACCTTGACTCAGCCGTTCCATGGCGCATCGTTGCTTGCTGAGTACGGAGGGCCGGATGGACGACAGCTTGCTGGTGGCGCGCCGGGGCAGCGTGATGGTGCTGACGCTCAACCGGCCGGAGCGGCTGAATGCGATGACGGCGCCGATGATGGTCGCCCTGTTCGCGGCGCTCACGGCGGCGGAGGCCGACGCCGGCGCCCGTGCGGTGCTGCTGCTGGGCGCGGGCCGCGGCTTCTGCGCCGGGCAGGACTTGGCGGAGGTTTCGCCGGGCCAGGATTTGGGCGACACGCTGGAACAACGGCTCAACCCGCTGATCCGTGCGCTCCACGCCTCGCGGCTGCCGGTCGTGTGCGCGGTGGGGGGCGTCGCCGCCGGGGCGGGTGCCAACCTGGCCTTTGCCTGCGACATCGTGCTCGCTGCGCAGTCCGCCCGGTTCATCCAATCCTTTGTCCGCATCGGCCTGATCCCCGACGCCGGCGGCACCCATGCCTTGCCCCGCCTGGCCGGCGACGCCCGTGCCCGCGGCATGGCGCTGCTGGGCGAACCCGTCAGCGGGGCGCAGGCCGAGGCGTGGGGCCTGATCTGGCGCACCCTGCCGGATGACGAATTGCTGCCGGAGGCGGAGCGCGTCGCGGCACTCCTCGCGACCCAACCCGCCGGGGCGGTCGCGCGGATCAAGCGGGCGCTGAACGCTTCGGGGGACAACACGCTGGACCAGCAGCTTGACCTGGAGCGCGACCTGCAACGGGAGTGCGGCGCGTCGGCCGACTTCCGCGAAGGCGTGCAGGCGTTCCTGGAGAAGCGGCCCGCCCGGTTCGGCCCGGCGTGACGGCGGCCGCAGAGCTCGCCGAGGCCTGCGCCGCCGCCATGTGGCGGAGGGACCAGGCCAGCCAGGACCTTGGCATCACGATTGAGCACGTGGGACCCGGCGCCGCCTGCCTGTCCATGCCGGTCGCGCTGCGCATGGTGAACGGGTTCGGCACCTGCCATGGCGGCTTCATCTTCGCCCTGGCCGACAGCGCCTTCGCTTTCGCCTGCAACACGAACGGCGCCGTGTCGGTTGCCAGCCATTGCAGCATCAGCTTCCTGCGCCCGGCCGCCTTGGGCGAGCGGCTGGTCGCGGCCGCCGCGGAGCGCCACCGCGCCGGGCGCAGTGGCCTTTACGACGTGCGCGTCACCGTGGGCGCCGAGGTGGTGGCCGAGTTCCGCGGCCATTCCCGCACCACGGGCGCCCGGCTGCTGGGAGGCGCCGATGCTGGCTGACCTGTCCCCGCGGCCCGGCGACCTCGACGCCATCGAGACCGCGTCGCGCGACGAGATCGCCGCCCTGCAACGCCGCCGCATGGCCGAGACGCTGCGCCATGCCTATGCGAACGTGCCGCATTACCGCCGGGCGTTCGACGCCGCGGGCGTGCATCCCGACGACTTCCGCGACCTGTCCGACCTCGCCCGGTTCCCGTTCACGGCCAAGGCGGACCTCCGCGCCAACTACCCGTTCGGCATGTTCGCCGTGCCGCGGGAGCAAGTGGCCCGCATCCACGCCAGCAGCGGCACCACCGGCAAGCCCACCGTCGTCGGCTACACCCAGGCCGACCTCGACGTGTGGGCGGAGGTCATGGCGCGGTCGATCCGCGCCGGCGGCGGGCGGCCCGGCATGCGCGTGCACGTCGCCTACGGCTACGGCCTGTTCACCGGCGGCCTCGGCGCGCACTACGGCGCGGAGCGCCTGGGCTGCACGGTGATCCCGGTGAGCGGCGGGCAGACCGAGCGGCAGGTGCAGCTCATCCAGGACTTCGCCCCCGACCTCATCATGGTCACGCCGAGCTATATGCTGGCGCTGCTCGACGGCTTCCGCGCCGCGGGCGTCGATCCGCGCGGCACCTCCTTGCGCGCCGGCATCTTCGGCGCGGAGCCGTGGACCAACGCCATGCGCGCCGAGATCGAGCGGGATTTCGACATGCACGCCGTCGATATCTATGGCCTGTCCGAGGTCATGGGACCCGGCGTCGCCAGCGAGTGCGTGGAAACCAAGGACGGCCTGCACGTCTGGGAGGACCATTTCTACCCCGAGGTCATCGACCCCGAGACCGGCGCCGTGCTGCCGGACGGCGAGGCCGGGGAGCTGGTGTTCACCTCGCTGACCAAGCAGGCCACCCCGGTGGTCCGCTACCGCACCCGCGACCTCACGCGCCTGCTGCCGGGCACGGCGCGCTCCATGCGCCGCATGGAGAAGGTGACGGGCCGCAGCGACGACATGCTGATCGTGCGCGGCGTCAACGTGTTCCCGACGCAGATCGAGGAGCTGGTGCTGGAGCGGGCCGAACTGTCCGGCCACTACCAGATCGAGCTGACCCGGGCGGGCCGCCTAGACGAGATGCTTGTCCGTGTCGAGGCGCGGCCCGAGGGGTTCGGCGCAACCGACGCCGGGGCCGCCCTGGCGCTGGCGGTGAAGCAGCGGGTCGGCGTCTCCGCCCAGGTCGAGGTGCTGCCGCCTGGCGGCATCGAGCGCAGCCTCGGCAAGGCGCGCCGGGTCATCGACCGACGGCGGGAGGGCGATATCTGACTGGGGCGGCGCGGCGGCCTGCCGCAGCGCCGCCCGCGCCTCCGCCAACGCCCGGCGCTGCCGCCGTACCAGGTCGGGATCGGCGCCCAGCACGGACTGCATGTGCCGGTGCATGCGCGCGACCTCCTCCAGGTGCCGGGCGACCGGCAGGCGATGGGTGACGCTCGCCGCGTGGCGCCGGTGCGCGTTGAGAGGCCGGGCGACATAGGCCACGGTGCCGCCCTGGGACAGCGCCTCCGCATAGATGCGCCAGTCGCCGGCCATGGCGAACTCGGCAAGCTCGGCGCCGCAGCGCCGCAATGCCCCCTGCAAGGCCGTCCGGCGCCACACGACGGCGCTGGCGTTCAGGATCAGGTTGCGCGCCGAAAGGCACTCGCGCAGGAAGTCGCCCGCCGGGAACACGCCGTCCTGCGCCAGCATCGGCGCCCCGGCCTCCGCGTAGTAGCCCTGGTGGTCCGGCCACATCGGCAGTCCCCCGGCGTCCACCGCGCGGCTGTCGCTGAACGCCAGCACCGCGTCCGGCGCCTCCGCCAGCGCCCGGCATAGCGCCGAAAGGAAGCCGGGGTCCGCCCCGTCGTCCGCCTCGGCGATCCAGATCCACTCACTGCGCGCCAGGTCCGCCGCCCGGCGCCACTGCCTGAACACCGAGCCGGAGTTGCTGCTGCCCGCCAGCCACCGCACGCTGCGCCCGGCGGCCGCGGCCGTGTCCCGCACCACCGCCGCGCTGTTGTCCGTCGAGGCGTCGTCCAGCACGATGACCTCGGACACCGGTTGGGTCTGCGCGAACACGCTGCCCAGGCGACCTTCCAGGTACTGCGCGTAGTTGTAGTTCGGCACCACGACCGAGACCTCCGGCGTGCCGGGGTCGGCCAGCCGCAGCAGCCGGTCGGCGTAGGCATCCCAACCGAAGCACCGCCGCGCCGTCTGCGCCAGGCGCTCGCGGGCGTCCGGCCGGGTTTGCAAGGCGAGCGCCCGCATCTGCCGCACCATCTCCGCCGCGTCGCCCAGCGGCACGGCGCAGCCGGCGCCGAACTCGCGCAAGAGGTCAGGCGTGCCGCCGCTTTCCTCGAACGCCACGCAGGGCACCCCGGCGGACATGGCCTCCAGCACCACGCTCGGAAACGGGTCCTCCCTTGAGGTCAGCAGGAACATGTCGGCGCAGGCCAGCCAATCCGCCCCGTCCGCGCAATGCGGGATGTGGTGGAAGGTGCCCGCCGTCTCCGCCGCCGCGATCTCGGCGCCCAGATAGGCCAGCACGTGCGGGTCGATGTCGCCGACCCAGAGCAAATGGATGCCGGGGTCCGCGGCCTGCGCCAGCCGCCAGGCTTGCAGGAACAGGTCAAAGCCCTTGCGCAGGTCGGCGTAGCCCAGGCCCACCGCGAGCAGCGTGCCCTCCGGCAGCCCGAGCCTGGCCCGCATCGCCGCCGCCGCGCCCGGTGCGACGGACACCGGGCGGTACAGCCCCTGCGGCAGCACCGCCGCCCGGCCCGGCGGCACGGCGACCAGCTCATGGAAGCGGTCGCGCACGTAGGGCGAGGCGAACACGACGTGCTCCGCCGCCGCCGCCCCGCTTCTCGCCCCCTCCACCAGGCCGCGCTCCCGCAACAGGCGCGGCCTGGTGGAG
>CAXUJE010000402.1:0-5209 GCA_964251035.1 uncultured Acetobacteraceae bacterium | reverse complement strand
TCCTGACGGGTCAGGGGTAAGCCTGCTCCATCATGCTCCGGGACTGAACAGCTACCTGTGACCTGATCTGACACTTGGCTTGTTTGGTGTCGGATGGGGTGTGTTTGTCCGATGTCGGGCGGCGCTGAGCGTCTTGTCCCTGGCGATGGGCTTGCTGCCAACGAAGGTCTGCACGGGCGTTTTGCCGCAGCACCAGCGTCCCTGGTGCGGGCGCTGCTCGTTGCAGCTGGCCATCCACGTGTCGAGGTCGGCCTGCCACTGCGCGGTCTCGGTGTAGATCCGCTTGCGGAACGCGGCTTGGTAGGACTCGTGGAGCATGGTCTGGCGGAACCGCTCGACGATGCCGCAGCGGCAAACGGCTTCGACGTTTCCGCGGGTCTGCGGGCTGCGCGCCTTGGTGCGGCTGTGGTCGACGTGCTCAGCCGCGCGCAAATGGCTGCGCCATTTCGCCGCAAACGCTATGCGTTTCGGCGACACCGCGAGGTAGAGAGCCTGATGCCGTGCTCGTCGGGGTCCGGCGGACCCCTTGGTTCGACGAAGGGCACGACGCGGCCGTTCAGCAGGTCGGCGGCGGCGATGGGCGTCTTGCGGCCGTGAAGCCTGGCGGAGCCCGCCTTGCTGTCGGTGTCGATGAAGGTCTGCTGGCAGATGCGTCCCACCCCCTCCAGGGTGCCGGCACGGGAGCGGCGCCCTGGGCGCCGCAGCCGCCCGGACACTCGCTTTCGAACTCGCCGCAAGCCTCCTTGTCCCGCGCAGATCCTCCAGCGAAACCGCCGCGGCGATCTGCGCGAGGTCGTGGCGCTGCCACACGCAGCGGACGCCGGCAGGCGAGACCGCCATGCCGCGCCTGCGCAGTTCGTGGGCGGTCCGCACCTGGCTCATCGCCGGCTGCCCGATGGCCAGCTCGGCGATGGCCTGCTCGATGGCCGGGTCGACGCGGTTCTTCGGCACCGGCTTGCGGCGGGCCATCTCGGCCAGCGCCACCGCGCCGCCCTTGCCGTGGAGTTCCTGGAAGCGGCAGACGCTGTCGCGGCTGCAGCCCATGACCTTGCAGGCCTGGCTGACAGGGCCGGGCTGCTCGCCCAGCGCCAGCAGGCCGATCTTGGCCCGGACCACCTCGCGTTCGGTCGTCATTGGTCCGGCTCCTCGGATGGTGCGGACCACCGCCGCCGGGAAGGAGCGCATCCCCTCCGGCAGCGGTGGCCCGCACCATCCAAGCCGACCTGTCCGATCAAGTGTCAGCCAATACATTTTATCATTGACGTCGTGTCGCAGCGCGTTCGCGGCAAGCGGGCTCTGGGTCCGGAAACGACGCTCTTCTACGGCCTCCATCCGTCGTTCGCGCTCGGCCAGGTCCTGTTTGGCCTGCTCTGCCTGTGGCTGGCGTGGAGTGCGCCGGCCCTCGTCGTGCAGCCCCAGGTCACGGCGCTTTCCCTCGCGGCCGGTTTGGGCTGGCTCACAATCACCTTCGCATTCATGGGCTACTGGCAACAAGATGAACGCAGGCATTTTCGTCGCGCTCGTCCTTGCCGCCGCGATCGCGGCTTGAGGGAGCGGTCGGTGAGCCTCTATAACCCGGAAACACCGGAACGGTGTCCGTCAGGGTTTATTTGACGGACAGCTAGGTGCAGCCCCGGGCGTCACGAGAGTCGCATGGCTTTTGTTCCCAAGCTGGGGCTGCACGTGAATGAGGGCACACGTTCGGCATGGGGTTGCGTAGGATCAGAGCGGGCATTCACGCAACCGAGGACTGACGCAAGACAGCCTGCCAAAACGCTTCTGCCAGGGCAGGCTTCCGGTCGTTCGCACGGAACAGGCGTATCTCGACAAAAACTGAGAACCTTCCACCCTCTGCGCTAACCAGCCGGCCCGCCGCACTGTCATCCGCTGCCAATGATTGCGGCAGCCAGGCGATCCCGTGCCGATCACGACGGACCGGAAGCGGTCCGCCTCGAAACGCGCCGGCACGCGCCCGTGGTGATGGCATAGGAGAAAATCGGCCTCGCCGGCCAGCAGTATCCGCTCACAGGCGGCCATGGTGTCGGACACCAGGTTCAGCGTACCCAGCGCTTCCATCGGCGCATTGGCCCGGACCCAGCCCGGGAAGAACGTGAAGGACAGCGCGTGCGTGGCAGCAATCGTCAATGCCGCGCGTTCGCGCCCCGCCACCCTCAGCGCGCCGCGCCGCATCTGGTGCAGGTCGCGCGTGATGTCCGCAGCCCGGTGCTGCAGGTACTCGCCGGCCGCATTCAGGGTGACACTCTGGGGCGACCTCCGGACAAGTGGCGTACCGATCCAGGCTTCGAGGGCCTGGATGCGCCGGCTGAACGCCGGCTGGGTCACATGCCGCGTCTCGGCAGCCCGCGAAAAGTTCCGGTGCTCGGCCAAAGCCAGGAAGTCCTCGAGCCAGTTCAGGTCCAACGGCGATGCCGATCCTGCATGACGGATGCCGGTATTAGCATTGGGCAGCCGCTCCGCCGCCAGCGTATCTGATGCCAAGGGCGCCGCAAAGCGGCCGTGAACCAGAAAACGGGAGAGAGCGTCATGCGTGCTTCGTGGCTTCGCCAGCTCTACATCCAAGTCATAATCGGCATCACGGTTGGCGCTGCCCTCGGCTTCATCTGGCCCAGCTTCGCGGTCACGCTGCAGCCGCTCGCCGGTGGCTTCATCAAGCTGATCAAGGTGCTGCTTGCGCCGGTGATCTTCGCAACCGTCGTGCTCGGCATCGCGAAGATGGGCGACATCAAGGAGGTCGGGCGCATCGGCGTCCGGGCAGTCCTCTACTTTGAGGTCGCGTCCACGCTGGCGCTGGTCATCGGGCTGGTGGTCGTCAACGTGGTCAAGCCCGGCGCCGGCATGAACATTGATGTGGAGAGCATCGATGCCGGTGCGATCAGCGGCTACACGCGCACCGCGGCGTCCCAGGGCGGCACAGTCAAGTTCTTCCTGGACATCATCCCGGATACCCTGGTCGGCGCCTTCGCCAATGGCGCCATGCTGCAAGTCATCCTGGTCGCGCTGCTGCTCGGCGTCGCGCTCGTGCAGCTCGGGGCGAAAGCCAAGCCGGTGGTTGACGTACTGGATGCAAGCCTGGCTGCCCTGTTCCGCATTGTCGGCATGGTGATGAAATTGGCGCCGCTGGGCGCCGGCGCCGGCGTCGCCTACACCATCGGCCGCTACGGCGTCGGCACCCTGTGGTCCCTGGGCCTGCTGATGGCATCGGTTTACGTGACCTCGATCCTGTTCGTGACCGTGGTGCTGGGCGCCGTGGCGCGCTGGTCGGGGTTCCCCCTGCTGCACTTCCTGCGGTTCTTCAAGGACGAGCTGCTGGTGACGCTGGCGACCTGCTCGACCGAGGCCGTGCTGCCGCGCATGATGGTGAAGCTGGAGCAGCTCGGATGCTCCCGGCCCGTGGTCGGGCTGGTGCTGCCGACCGGCTACACGTTCAACGCGGATGGCACGTCCATCTACCTGACCATGGCGGCGGTGTTCGTCGCCCAGGCCACCAACACGCCGCTCGGCCTTGGCCGCCAGTTGGTCGTCCTCGGCGTGCTGCTGCTGACCTCGAAGGGGTCGGCCGGGGTGGCGGGGGCAGGCTTCGTAACGCTTGCGGCGACCCTGTCGTCCATCGTCACGGTGCCGGTGGCGGGACTGGTCCTGCTGCTGGGCGCGGACCGCTTCATGAACGAGGCGCGGGCCGTCGTGAACCTGATCGGCAACGGCGTCGCCACCATCGCCATCGCCCACTGGGACAATGCGCTGGACCTGGACCGGGTGCGGCAGGTGATGCGCGAGCAGCGCGGCGAGGCCGCACCCGCCATCACGGCCGCGGCGCACGCCGCCGATGCCGCCGCGACCCAGGGCTGAGGCCCTGTCCCTTCCAACCACAAGCAAAGACCAAAGGAAAGCCAACCATGCGTATCGTTGATGTCCGCGAAATCACCCAGCCGATCTCGTCCCCCATCCGCAACGCCTACATCGACTTCACCAAGATGACCACGAGCCTGGTGGCCGTCGTCACGGACGTGGTGCGGGACGGGCGCCCGGTCGTCGGCTACGGCTTCAACTCCAACGGCCGCTACGGCCAGGGCGGCCTGATCCGCGAGCGCTTCCGCAGCCGCATCCTCGAAGCGGACCCCAAGAGCCTGATGGATGACGCCCGTGACAACATCGACCCGGCCAAGGTCTGGGCCACCATGATGATGAACGAGAAGCCGGGCGGGCACGGCGAGCGTTCGGTCGCGGTCGGCACGCTGGACATGGCGGTGTGGGACGCGGCGGCGAAGATCGAGGGCAAGCCGCTGTTCCGCCTGCTGGCCGAGCGCCACGGCCGCGAAACCGATCCCAGCGTCTTCGTTTACGCCGCCGGCGGCTACTACTACCCGGGCAAGGACAACTCCGCGCTGCGGGGCGAGATGCGCGGCTACCTCGACCGCGGCTACACCGTGGTCAAGATGAAGATCGGCGGCGCCTCCATCGAGGAGGACCGTGCCCGCATCGAGGCGGTGCTGGCGGAGATCGGCAAGGAGGCGCAGCTCGCCGTTGACGCCAACGGCCGCTTCGACTTGGAGACCGGCATCGCCTACGCCAAGATGCTGCGCGACTATCCGCTGTTCTGGTACGAGGAGGTGGGCGACCCGCTGGACTACGCCCTCCAGGCCGCCCTCTCGGAGTTCTACCCCGGCGCGATGGCGACAGGCGAGAACCTGTTCTCCCATCAGGATGCGCGCAACCTGCTGCGTTACGGCGGGATGCGGCCGGACCGCGATTGGCTGCAATTCGACTGCGCGCTCTCGTACGGGCTGGTCGAGTACCTGCGGACGCTGGACGTGCTGCGCCAGTTCGGCTGGTCGCCGTCGCGCTGCATCCCGCACGGGGGACACCAGATGTCTTTGATGATCGCGGCCGGGCTGGGGCTGGGCGGCAACGAAAGCTACCCTGACCTGTTCCAGCCCTATGGCGGCTTCCCGGATGGCGTGCGCGTCGAGAACGGGCGCGTCACCATGCCCGAGCTGCCCGGCATCGGCTTTGAGGGCAAGTCCGACCTGATCAAGGTGATGCGCGAACTCTCAGTTTGATCTGTGGAACGGGTGATCGGCGCCGGCGCCATGAGCCGGTCACCATCCAATCTCCTGCAACTCTCTCCTAAGTGTAATACCAGCGGCGCTTTGTGTTAACGCAAACGTGCGCAGGGTTGGCTCGGGGGTGG
>CAXUJE010000401.1:0-5210 GCA_964251035.1 uncultured Acetobacteraceae bacterium | reverse complement strand
CCCATGCCCCACCCTCCTGCGAGGTCGATCCAATGACGCTGACACGACGCGGCGCGATGCGGCTGGCCCCTGGAATCGCCGGCCTTTCCTTCATCCGACGTGCGGCGGCCCAGGAAAGCGTGGGTCGGAACGCCGGTCGGAGCGCCGAAATCAAGCGGGGCGGCGTGCTGACCTCGCACCTCAGCGGGGAGCAGCGCATCCTCAACCCGGCGCTGCGCGCCTCCACCGGCGTTTACCTGATCACCAGCAAGATGATGGAGGCGCTGGTCGACCTCGACGCCGCGGGCAAGCCCGTGCCGGTGCTGGCGACGGGGTGGGACGCCGCGCCTGACGGCAAGACCGTGACCTTCCATCTTCGGGACGGCGTGCAGTGGCATGACGGCAAGCCGTTCACCGCGGCGGACGTGCAGTACAGCGCCATGGAGCTGTGGAAGAAACACCTCAACTACGGCACCCAGTTGCAGCAGTACCTCCAGGCCGTGGACACCCCGGACCAGCATACGGCTGTGTTCCGCTACAGCCGGCCGATGCCGGAGGACTTGCTGCTGCGCGCCTTGTGCGACCTCGGCTACATCGCGCCGCGCCACGTGTTCGAGGGCACGAACGTGCTGGAGAACGCGGCAAACACCGCCCCGATCGGCACCGGGCCGTTCAAGTTCGTGCAGTACGAGCGCGGCCAATACGTCATCGCCGACCGCAACCCGTCCTATTGGCGCGAGGGCTTCCCCTACGTGGACCGCATCGTCTGGCGCTTCATCACCGACCGGGCCGCCGCGGCTGCGTCGCTGGAAACCGGGCAGGTCCAGGTGACGTGCTACAACGGCATCTCGCTCGCCGACCTCGACCGGCTGAAGAGCGACCCGAACTACGTCGTCACCACCCGCGGGTCGGAGGCCAACGCCTTCAACAACACGCTGGAGTTCAACCACCGCCGCAAGGAGCTGGCGGACGTGCGGGTGCGCCGCGCCATCGCCCACGCCATCGACGTGCCGTTCTTCATCGAGAACTTCCTGTACGGCCAGGGCAAGCCGGCGACCGGCCCCATCCCGTCCGCCTCCACGGCGTTCTTCCCGGACAACCCGCCGCCCTACAAGTTCGACCGCAAGCGCGCCGTCGCCTTGCTGGACGAGGCCGGGTTCAAGCCCGGCGCCGGCGGCGTCCGCTTCACGCTGCGCCTGGTGCCGATCAACAACGGGGAAGACGTGCCGCTGCTCGCGACGTTCATGCAGCAGTCGCTCGGGGCGGTCGGAATCAAGGTCGAGATCGTGAACCTCGACACGGCGGGCGCGCTGTCCGCGGTGTACCGGGACTGGAACTTCGACATCGCCACCGGCTGGCACCAGTACCGCGGCGACCCGGCGGTCTCCACCAGCGTATGGTACCGCTCCGGCAGCCCCAAGGGCGCGCCCTGGACCAACCAATGGGGCTGGCAGTCCGAGGCAGTCGATGCGCTCACCGACCAGGCCGCCGCCGAGCTTGACCCGGCCAAGCGGCGCGCGCTCTACGCCGAGTGGACGAAGCTGGTCAACGAAGAGCTGCCGATCTGGATGGTGACGGAGCGCGAGTTCCAGACGGCCGCGACCAAGCGGCTGCAGAACGGCCTGAACACGCCGCGCTGGGGATCGAGCGACTGGCACGATGCCTGGCTCGCCCCCGTCTGAATCCGCCACTCCATGCGCGTCCTAGCCCTCGCCGGCCGCCGCCTGCTGGCCAGCCTGCCGACGCTGCTGATCATCCTGGCCGGGCTGTTCCTGCTGCTGCAGCTCGCCCCCGGCGACACGGTGGACGCACTGATGGCGCAGATGGGTGGCGGCGACCCGGCCATGATGGCGCAGCTCCGCAGCTTCTACGGGTTGGACGCCACGGTGCCGGTGCAGCTCGGACGCTACTTGCTGCGGCTGTTGCGCCTCGACCTCGGCTACTCCGCCATCTACGGCAAGCCCGTAGCCGCGGTGATCGCGGAGCGGCTGCCGGCCACGCTGCTGCTGATGGCGTCCTCGCTCGGCTTCGCCTTTGCCGGCGGGGTGACGCTGGGCATCTTGGCGGCGCAGCGGATCAACCGCTGGCCGGACACGCTGATCTCGACGGCCGGGCTGATCTTCTACGCGACGCCCTCGTTCTGGCTGGGCCTGATGGGGATCGTGGTGTTCGCCGTCCACCTGGGCTGGCTGCCGCCGGGCGGGCTGGAGGAGATCGGCGCCGGCTACGTGGGCGCGCGCCGGGCGCTGGACGTGGCGCTGCACCTGCTGCTGCCGACCGCGACGCTCAGCCTGATTTTCCTGGCGACTTACCTCCGGATCATGCGGGCGGCGATGCTGGAGGTGATGGATCAGGACTTCATCCGCACCGCCCGGGCCAAGGGCCTGAGCGAGACGGCGGTGGTGGTCCGCCACGCGCTGCGCAACGCGATGCTGCCCATGGTGACGCTGCTGGGCCTCCAGGTTGGCAGCCTGCTGGGCGGCTCGGTGGTGGTGGAGAGCGTGTTCGCCCTGCCGGGCCTGGGGCGGCTGGCCTATGAGGCGGTGGTGCAGCGGGACCTGAACACGCTGCTGGGCATCGTGTTCGTGTCGGCGCTGCTGGTGATCGCCGCGAACTTCGCCGTCGATGTACTGTACGCCCGGCTCGACCCGCGCATAGACTCGCGTTTCCTGGGCGGGCGGTAGCCGCGATGCGGGCCGTCCGGCGCTACCTCCGCAGCCCCGTGGCGGTGATCGGCCTCGTGCTGCTGGCGCTGGTGGTGGGCGTGGCGCTCGCGGCGCCGCTCCTCTTCCCGGGCGACCCGCTAGGGCTGGCCGGGCGCCCGCTGCAATGGCCCGGCGCCAACCCGCGCTTCCCGCTCGGCACCGACCCGAGCGGACGGGACATCAGCGCGCAAATCTTCCATGGCGCGCGCACGAGCCTGCTGATCGGGGGCGTGGCCACTGCGGTATCGCTGGGGATCGGCATCTTGGTGGGTGCCGTGGCGGGGTTCTATGGCGGCTGGGTGGATGACGGGCTGATGCGCGTGACCGAGGCGTTCCAGACGCTGCCGGGCTTCCTGCTGCTGCTTGTGCTGGTGGCCGTGTTCGGCTCGGCGATCACGACGGTGACGCTGGCCATCGGCCTCGTCTCCTGGCCCGCGACCGCGCGGCTCACCCGGGCCGAGTTCCTGACGCTCCGCAGCCGCGAGTTCGTGCAGTCCTGCCGCACGCTCGGCATGGGCAACGCCCGGATCATCCTGCGCGAAATCCTGCCGAACGCGCTGCCGCCGGTGATCGTGTATGCCGGGGTGGTGATGGCGGCCTCGATCCTGCTAGAGAGCGCGCTGGCGTTCCTCAACCTGTCGGACCCGAACGTCGCGTCCTGGGGCAACCTGATCGGGGCGGGCAAGGGCGTGCTGCGGGTGCAGTGGTACGTCTCCGCCATCCCCGGCGTCGCGATCCTGCTGACCGTGCTGGCGGTGTCGCTGGTGGGACAGGGGCTGAACGACGCGCTGAACCCGCGGCTCGTGGACCGCAGTTGAGCGCCGTCCTGGAGGTCGGCGGCCTGACTGTGGCGCTGCCCGCGGGCGCGGACCGGCCGTTTGCGTTGCAGGACGTGTCGTTCGGCGTGGCCGTGGGCGAGATCCTGTGCATGGTGGGGGAGAGCGGGTCCGGCAAGTCGATGGCCGCCAGCGCCGTCATGCGCCTGCTGCCGCCCGGCGTGCGCGTCACGGCGGGGCGGATCGCGCTGGCGGGCACGGACCTCTTGGCCTTGTCAGAGCCGGCGATGCGCCGGGTGCGTGGCGCCAGGATCGCGATGATCTTCCAGGACCCGATGACGGCGCTGAACCCGCTGCGCCGCATCGGCGACCAGGTTGGGGAAATGTTTAGCGCGCATACGGACCTGCTGCGGGGCGAAATCCGGCGCCGGGTGCTGGCGCTGCTGGGAGAGGTGCGGCTGCCCGACCCGGTCTCCGCCGCGCGCGCCTACCCGCACGAGCTGTCTGGCGGGCAGCGGCAGCGGGCGGTGATCGCCATGGCGCTGGCGCTGGAGCCTTCGGTGCTGATCGCCGACGAGCCGACCACGGCGCTGGACGTGACGACCCAGGCGCAGATCCTCGCCTTGATCCGGGACTTGCAGCGCCGCCGCGGGATGGCGGTGCTGTTCATCACCCACGATTTCGGCGTGGTGGCCGACATCGCGGACGGCATCGCTGTGATGCAGGCGGGGCAGTTGGTCGAGCAGGGTCCGGCGGAGGACATCCTGCGCCGGCCGCAGCACCCCTATACCCAGGCCCTGATCGCCGCCGTGCCGCCGCTGACCCGTGCCATCGCCGCCGCCCCGCTGGCCGACGCGCCGCCCATCCTGGTGATGCAGGGCGTGTCCAAAACCTACGGCAGGCCCGGCCTGTTCCGGCGCGGCCGGGTCACGCGGGCGGTGGCCGATGTCAGCCTCGCCTTGCCGCGCGGCGGCACGCTCGGCATCGTGGGGGAGAGCGGGTCCGGCAAATCGACGCTGGCGCGCTGCATCGTCCGCCTGCTGGAGCCGGAGGCCGGCAGCATCCGTTTGGATGGCACGGACCTGCTGCGCCTGCCGCGCCGGGAGATGCGGCAGCAGGCAGCGCGGGTGCAAATGGTGTTCCAGGACCCGTATGCCTCCTTGAACCCGCGCCGCCGGGCCGGGGAGTTGGTGGCGCAGGGACCGATGCTGCACGGCCTCGGCCAGGCCGAGGCGATGGCCCGGGTGCGGGAGCTGTTCGCGCTGGTGGGCCTGCAGCCGGACGCGGCCGATCGCTTCCCGCACGAGTTCTCGGGCGGCCAGCGCCAGCGCATCGGCCTGGCGCGGGCGCTGGCCCTGCGGCCGGAGGTGCTGGTGGCGGACGAGGCGGTCTCCGCGCTCGACGTGTCCGTGCAGGCGCAGGTGCTCCGCCTGCTCGCCGATTTGCGCGCCCGGCTCGGGCTGTCGGTGATCTTCATCACCCATGACCTGCGGGTGGCAGCCCAAATCTGCGACCGGGTCGCGGTGATGCGCGAGGGCCGAGTGGTGGAGCAGGGCGACGCCGCCGCCGTTCTGGGCAGGCCGCGGCACGCCTACACGCAGGCCTTGATTGCCGCCGTGCCGGGGCGCAGATGGACGCCGGGCTGATCGGGGTCCGGTAGATGCCGTAATGGGCCTGCATCGGGGCTGCTTCCCGGGTCGGTCGGCTTTCTTCCAAAGTGGTGGCGTGACGCGCGGGTCCGAGCGGTTCG
>CAXUJE010000400.1:922-5210 GCA_964251035.1 uncultured Acetobacteraceae bacterium | reverse complement strand
TCGGCGCTGCCGAACGCCAGGGGCGACATGCCCAACACCACCGTGTTCACGCCCCGGTATCGAACGCCGGTCGTGGCGTTGCGGGGCATGGCGGGTCCGCCCGCCTTGTCCGGGTCCCACGGCTTGCGCCACGGCAGCGTGCCAGCTTCCAGGGCCGCGATCACTTGGTCGGTGACGGCGGCGTAGTGGTCGCGGGGGACGTCGTGCTTCGTGCCGCCGCTGCTGCGCGCGGTGGAGTACTTGGCCATGGGGGTGTTCTCCTCGTTGAACACCCACCTGCGCGCCGCGGCCCGGCCGACGGGGCAAGGGCGCGCCCTGGCGCGGGCCGGAGGCCCTTGCCCTTGCGGCGGCGGACAGCGCTGCGGCAGCCCTCGCTGATCTCCTTTTCGGTCTTCTCCGGGTTGTCGTCTTCCTCGCGTTGCTGCTTTGGCTTCCTATCGTGTCATCGCAGCCCTATGGGTCAAGCTTCATGTCTGACGCGATCACCCAACCCGGGCGGCGCTCATAATAGCCGCCCTGCTTGAACACAGCGACCACGGGCGACGCATGCACAGGTCATACACTGTTATGATATGTCAGTCTGACACATCTCATTTGCAAAATGTTATTTTGAAGTAACATATGCTGGCCGCGTGGTGCCAACTGCTCGGCAGATGCCGCGCTGGGTTGTTTCGAAAGGTGGCTTTATGGACAATAAGCTGTTCAGCACACTGGCGGCCGCAGCACTTGCCATGGCGTCGCATGGTGCGGAGGCTGCGCCCGTGCTGACCTTCCAAGGCAACGTCCTGACTGGCGCGACCGGCGTGTCGGTTGATGGCGGCCTGTATGACGTCCAGTTCGTCGATGGCACCTGTGGCGCGGTCTTCGGAACGCAGTGCGGCAATACGAATGTCGCCTCGTCATTCTCGAATGTCGCCTCGTCGTTCTTGTTCAGCACAAGCCAGCTCGCCACGGACGCGGCCCAGGCGTTGGTCAACCAGGTCGGCGCCGTTCACGGCACCAGCGCCGTCGCGGGCTGCGGAACCAACGTCGGCTCAGCCTGCTCAGTCCTGACCCCATACACGACCGTGTCAAACACCGTGCAGACGAAAGCAGCAGCGTTCGGACAAAGCAATGTGGCGGCAACCGTCAGTGAGATCGATCTCTCCACAAATTTCGACACTCGATCCAGTGACAGCCAGGTGTATGCCCTGTTCACAGCGGAAACCCCGGTTCCGGAGCCGGCGACAGCCAGCACGCTTCTGGTTGGCGCAGCGGCAGCGACCGGCCTGCGGATGAAGCGCCGCAAAAAGCGACCAGGCGGCACCTCAGCCTAGCCAGGTCCGGTGGTCACTGGCTCCAAGCGGCCCCCAACCGGGATCTGCAGCGGCGGCAATGCGGGACAGTACTCGGCCAGCCGGTCCCGCAGGCATTGCAGCCGCGGCAACAGCCGGGCCGCCGGCATGTGCTTCGCCGTCGAGATCGCCCGGTGGTGCGTTGCATCCCATACATTGCCGCCATGGTGACGGTAGATGTAGCACCAGCCAGCGCCACGCAGACGGGCGATGCCGAAGCCTTGGGCGGTGGCCGCCCGCATCAGCGCATGAGTGTGAAGCGTGTCCTCGCCGCGCGCGATGTCGGGGTACAGCGGGAAGACAGCGCGCTGGGCCAGGATCGTGCCTTGGATGACGTTGAGCGGATAGGCCTCCCTGTCCCAGTCATCCCAGCAGAGGCGTCCATGGCCGCAGAACCAGTGCAGCTGATCCACCAAATAGCTGGCCGCGGCCCCTTGCGCCTGCGCGGCATCCCATTGCAGCTCCAGCCGCAAGGGGTGGCAGCGGTCGTCGTCGTCCCATTGGCACAGCCAGTCCCCCCGCGCCTCGGCCACGGCGGCGTTGCGCAATCCGCCCAGGCGGGGACCCGGCGCCACCCGCGCCACCCGGATGGCGGCGCCCGGGTGCGCGGCCATGACCGCCTGCACGCCGGCGTGGGTTGCCGCATCCTGGTCGTGGACTATCAGCAGCTCTCGGTCCAGAAACGTTTGCTTGACGAAATCGGCCACCGATTCTGCCAGCAGTGCAAGCCGGTCGCCGCGTGTGACGCACAAGCAACTGATCATCTGGAGCGCCTGACCACGCATGCTGCTACGCCCGCCATCTGGTGAGCCTTTCCTGCGCCCTGATGCTCATAGGGATGACGCACACTCCCCTGCAATGCCTTGGGGCATCCGCCAACTGCTTCGGCCCAACGATCTCTGGGCCGGACAGGCTCCGAGCCGGTGAAAGGGAGGCGCCATCATGCATGCAACCAGCTACATCCTGACTTATCGCGAGTCCGGCGATCCGGCACGGCGCGCGAACTTGGTGGCCGTGCTGGGCTGGCTCAAGCTGCAGCAGTTGGCCGAGATCATCCTTGTGGAACAGGACGTGGCGCCGTCGTTGGGCGATCTTGCCCTCTTCCCTGGGCTGCGCATGGTGTTCGGCTACAACCCGGGCCCTTTCAACAAAAGCTGGGGCTTCAACCTCGCTGCCCGTCATGCCAGGGGTTCGCTGCTCGCGTTCGGCGACGCAGACACGATCTGCCGCTCGTTCCCTGCCGCCGTTGCAGTCAGCCGTTCCGGAGTGCCAGTGGTGCGAGCGTTCCGCGGCCTGGTCGATCTGGACGAGGACGCATCGGCGATGCTGCGGGAGGACCTGTCCTGTCTCTCCGACCCCAGTTTCACCAATGCACCGACAGACCGCACCAGCCAGGGCGAACACCTGCCGCTATGCGGCGGGCTGGTGATCTTCCATCGGAGCTACTTCTCCCTGCTGGGCGGCTGGGACGAGCGGTTCCAGGGATGGGGCGGGGAAGACGACGCGATGGGCGTGAAGGTGGAGCGCGCCGCCCTGCCATACCGCATATCCCCGGGACCCGACGGATTCCACTTGCACCATCGCCGGGCGAACGAGGCCATCGCACAGGATGCCGACTACCGCAACAACCTCGCGGTGCTGGAGCAGTTGCGGACCATGCCGGACGTTGCGCTGAAGCGGCTGTGCGAGGTGTCGTGGCAGTTGGCCGGCAACCAGGACCGGCATCGGCCGACGGAGACATTTCCATGAGCGGCAAGCCGAAAGCACGCGGGCCGCGGCGCGGGACGGAGGGTCCGGCGCATGTCATGGTGGGCACGCCGGCCTATGGCGGCATGGTCCATACCGATTACGTGCGGAGCCTGTTCGGCCTGGTGCGGACCGGGATCAAGTTCCAGCTGGTTGCCATCGGCAACGAAAGCCTGATCACCCGGGCGCGCAACTCCATCGTGGCGGCGTTCCATGCGCGTCCAGAGTTCACGCACCTGCTGTTCCTCGATGCCGACGTGCATCTGCCGCCGGAGGGTCTGGTGCAGATGCTGGCGGCCGAGGTGCCCGTCATCGGGGCGGCAGTTGCATTGAAAGCATTGAACGCCGATGGCAGCCGCATCTGGAACCTGGGTCGAAGCCTCGGGTCGCATGGTGCGTTGCTGAAGGTGGAGAACGTCGGCACAGCCGTGCTGCTGCTGTCGCGGGCCGCGGTCGATGCGCTCGTCGCGGATGCTGTCGCGCAGGGACGCACCTATGCCCGGGCGGCGACGACGCAGGGAGACTTCGATGCGGAAGTGCATTACGACGTGTTCCGGGTCGGCGTGCATGACGGGATCTACTTGTCCGAGGACTATTGGGCATGCCGGCGCCTGCGTGCGTTGGGGTTCGATGTCCACATTGATCCCAGCGTGATCACGACCCACCATGGCGTCATGTCGGTCTAGGGAATGCCTGCGGTCGAGTACGTGTCGTATGCGGACGCCACCGGCTACGGACAGGCGGCGACGGGGTATGTCCGTCTGCTGCAAGAGGCCGGGTTCGACGTGCACTGGGCCCCGTATCTCAACGACGCGATTTGGGCAGGCCGCGCCGGACCGGCACATGCGCGGGCCGAGCTGGCGCGCGGGCGGGCGGCGCTGCTGGCCAGGGCGCAATCGGCAGGGGGCAGCCAGTTGCAGGCATTGGTGGAGGCAACGTCGCGCCCGGTGCAGGCGGACCTGCGGATCGTCCACCTGCTGGCCCACTTCTGGCCGATGCACATGCAGGCGGCCTCGACGGTCCGCAACGTGGGCATGACGGTGTGGGAAACCGACCGGGTCAGCAGCGGATGGCTGCCGGCGCTCGGCTTGGCCGACCACCTGATCGTGCCGTGCGGGCACAACGCGCGCGTGCTGGGCGAAGCGCGCGCCGCGGGGGCGTCGCTGGCGGGGGTGTGGGTCGTTGCGTAAGTCTGCCGGCCGGTGTTG
>CAXUJE010000400.1:0-912 GCA_964251035.1 uncultured Acetobacteraceae bacterium | reverse complement strand
CGGCGGGGGTGGGGGGCGGGCGCGGGGGGGGCGGGCCCAGTTCAGGGGGCGGGGGGGGCAAAAGGGGGGGGGGGGGGGGTATGCGGGCGCCGCTGGGGCGTCGCTGCCGGAGGTGTCGGTCGTTCCGTACGTCTGCCGCCCGGTGTTGCGGCCGCTGCCGCCGGCCCGGCTTGCGGGCTTGGCCAAGTGGCTGCGGATCGAACCAGATGACGCCGTGTTCTACACGATCAACGCATGGGACCCGCGCAAGCGGCTGGCGGCGCTGGTCGAGGGGTATGCCAGGCAGTTCGCCGAAGGGGAAAAGGTGGTGCTGGTTGTGAAGACCAGCCGCCAAACCTTGTTCGACGATCCCAGCTCGCCGCCGGGGGACCGGGATGTCGCCCGTACGGTGCAGGCGATCCTGGAAAGGGTGGATGCAGAAACCGGGCGCCCGGCGGCGCGCGTGTCGCTGCTGGCGGACGACGAGGTGTCCGACGACGTGATCGACTCGTTGCATGTGCTGGGACATTGTTTTGTGTCGTTCTCGCGGTGCGAGGGGTTCGGGCTGGGGTGCTTCGATGCGGCAATCCAGGGGCGTCCGGTGATCGCGGTCGGATATGGTGGCCCGGTAGACTACCTGGGACAGGACTGGCCGGGGAGGGTCCCGCATCGGATGGTGCCGTGCGTGGCGCCGCCGGGCTTCGGCATGCTCGACGCGGGCCAGTCCTGGCCCGAACCGGACGATGCCGTGGCGTGCTCAAAGATGCGGATGTTCGTTGAGGACCCGGCGCCATTCATGGCGGCTTCCATCCAAGGGAGATCGGAGATCGTCGAGCGGTTCGGCAGCGATCCGATCCGGGCGCAGCTGGTGGCGGCATTGGAGGCTGCCGCCAAGCGGGCGTGACGTGCGGTGGACCATGGGGAAGTGTGGGG
>CAXUJE010000399.1:0-5222 GCA_964251035.1 uncultured Acetobacteraceae bacterium | reverse complement strand
CTCGTGGTCGGCTACATCCTGCGCCACCACCCGAGCTGGATCGAGTTCATCCGCCAGGCGCGGCGGCTCGGCCCGCCCTTCGCCATGCGGATGAACCTGAACCAGCAGTCCTCCGGCGCCGCCTGGGCGATCCACAAGCGGCTCATGGACAGCACCAGCCCGGTGGTCGATTGCGGCGTGCACTACCTCGACGTGATGCTGCAGATCACCGACAGCCGGCCCGTGCAGGTGCGCGGCATGGGGGTGCGGCTCTCGCCCGAGATCGCCGAGACCCAGGTGAACTACGGGCACCTCCAAGTCCTGTTCGAGGACGGCTCTGTAGGCTGGTACGAAGCCGGCTGGGGTCCGATGATCTCCGAGACGGCGTACTTCGTGAAGGACGTGATGGGGCCGAAAGGCTCGGCCTCCATCGTCATGGACGAGGGCGCGGCGTCTTCGGACGTCGATACGCACACAAGGACCGCGCGCATCCGCCTACACCGTGCGGAGACCGGGCCGGACGGCGCCCTCGCCCCGGACGAGATTCTGTCCATGGCTGACGAGCCGGGCCACCAGGCGCTGTGCGAACGCGAGCAGGCTTTCGTGCTTGACGCCATCCGGAACAACCGCGACCTCGGCCGCCACATGCAGGACGCCGTCCGCTCGCTCGGCGTGGTGCTGGCCGCGGACCGCTCCATGCGCGAACGCCGCGCCATCGACCTTTGAGGGCGGCACGCATGGGTTCGCTGGCGCTTTCGGCCATCTGCAAGAGCTTCGGCGCGGTCGATGTGCTCAAGGGCGTGGGTCTCGACGTGGCTGCCGGCGAGTTCGTGGTCTTCGTCGGACCCTCCGGCTGCGGCAAATCGACGCTGCTGCGCGTCATCGCCGGGCTGGACGAGCAAACGTCGGGCGACGTCCGCATCGACGGCCGGCTGATGAACGGCGTGCCGCCGGCCAAGCGCGGCATCGCCATGGTGTTCCAAAGCTACGCGCTCTACCCGCATCTGACGGTGGCCCGGAACATGGGTCTCGCCTTGTCGCAGGAAGGCGTGGCTGCGGCGGACATCAAGCGCCGGGTCGAGACGGCGTCCGGCCTGCTGCGGCTCGACGCCCTGCTGGACCGCCGCCCGGCCGAGCTGTCGGGCGGGCAGCGGCAGCGCGTCGCCATCGGCCGGGCCATCGTGCGGCAGCCGAGCCTGTTCCTGTTCGACGAGCCGCTGTCGAACCTCGACGCGGCGCTCCGCGTCGGCACCCGCATCGAGATCGCCAAGCTGCACCGGCAGCTCGGCGCGACCATGGTCTATGTCACCCACGACCAGGTCGAGGCCATGACGCTGGCCGACAAGATCGTCGTCATGCGCGGCGGCGCCGTCGAGCAGGTCGGCCGCCCGCTGGAGCTGTATGCCCGGCCGGCCAACACCTTCGTCGCGGGCTTCATCGGCTCGCCCACCATGAACTTCGTCGGTGGGGACGCCGCCGCCCGGGTGCGCGCCGCGACGATCGGCGTGCGGCCGGAGCACCTCATCGTCGCGAACGATGGCGCCTGGACCGGCGCCGTGTCGCACGCCGAGCGCCTCGGCGCCGACACGATGCTCTACGTCGATGTGCCGGAGGCCGGGATGCTGACCGCGCGCATCCTCGGCGACATCGACCATAACGTCGGCGACCGCGTCGGCCTCACGCCGCAGGAGGGCAAGGTCTACCGGTTCGACGGCAAGGGGAAATCCATCGCGGCCTGACCGGACGCGCCCTCATGCGCCAGCAGCCAGCGCTTGCGCTCCAGCCCGCCGCCGAACCCCGTCAACGCGCCGCCCGCCCCGATGACACGATGGCACGGCACGACGATCGAGATAGGGTTGGCGCCGTTCGCAAGGCCGACGGCGCGCATGGCCGTGGGCCGGCCGATCCGGGCCGCAAGCGCGCCGTAGCTGACGGTCTGCCCCGGCGGAATCCGGCGCAGCGCGTCCCACACCATGCGTTGGAAGCCGGTGCCATTGGTCGCCACCGTCAGGCCGGCCAGGCAGCCCGTGTCCCCCTCGAAATACGCCCGGAGCGAGTGGCTGGCCGCCGAGGCGCACGACGCCGCTTGAAGCTGCGTTGCGTCCACGCCGTACTGCCGCTGCAAGAGCTGGTGCAGGCGCTGCTCGTGATCCTCCCAATCGACCGCGCGCAAGCAGCCGTCGTCGTCCGTGACGACCAGGAGGCGGCCGGTCGGGGTATCGAGCCGCTCGACGGAGAAGGCCTGGACGGGCAAGGCGGTCACTCCTGGATAGGACGGGCGAGGGCTTGGACCGGGTAGGCGCCGCCGGCACGGCATGACAGATACCAGGTTCAGCATCAAAAACAAACCAGGCGTTATACAAATGATAACGCATCCTCAGTTTCAGTTGATCCATGATGCCGGTTGTCAATGTCGGATTCCAACCAAATTCTCTCAGTCGATGCTTGAGCAGTTCTCTTTTGTTGTAGTGCAACTTGGTTGACTCCGTGATTATCTTTGATGCGAAGCCGATCGTTGCTGTTTCCGGCTCGCACCATGGCAAAGGACATGAAATGGGAATAGCTGTCGTCTTGCTGCTCCCAAGTGCTGGACAGCCGCTGCGGTCATGAGGCTGCTTCTCCCGTCCGGCCCGGCGCATCTCACCTATTGCACCAACGCTCACCGCGGCGAAAGCTGGCCGGATATTTTTGCCGCATTGCGGCGGCATCTGCCGGAGGTGAAGCGCCGGGTTTCGCCGCAGGCTCCCATGGGCGTCGGGCTTCGGCTGTCCGCCATCGCCGCGGAGGCGCTGGACGCCCCGACGGAGCTTTGCACGCTGCGCGAGTTCCTGGCCAGGGAGCAGCTTTATGTCTTCACGGTCAACGGCTTTCCTTATGGGCCGTTCCATGGCGAGCGGGTCAAGGAGCAGGTCTATGCCCCCGACTGGCGGACGCCGGAACGGCTTGCCTACACCGACCGATTGGCTGGCCTGCTGGCGGCGCTGCTGCCCGACGACCAGCCGGATCTGACAGGCAGCGTCAGCACCGTCCCGGGCGCGTTCCGGGCCTCCGCCAGCGTCGATGCGCGGGAGGCCATCGCCGAGGCGCTGCTGCGGCACGCAGCCTACCTCGCCGCTCTGGAGGACCGGACGGGCCGCCGCATCACCCTGGCGCTTGAGCCGGAGCCGATGTGCCTGATGGAAACGACGGCGGAGGCGGTTGGCTTCTTCGAGGAGTTCCTGTTCACCGCGGAGGCCGCCGCGCGCTTCGCCGCCTTGTCCGGCCGCGCCCCGGCTGCCGCGGAGACGCTGCTGCACCGCCACCTCGGCCTGTGCCTTGACGTGTGCCACGCCGCCGTGGAGTTCGAGGCGCCAGCGGACAGCCTGGCGTCGCTGCGCCGGGCCGAGGTTTCGGTGATGAAGCTGCAGCTTTCCTCTGCCTTGGCCGTGCCGCACATGGACGCTGCTGCGGCCGAGCTGCTGCGCCGCTTCGATGACGGCGTATACTTGCACCAAGTGGTCGAGCAAGGGCCGGACGGACTGACACGCTACCTCGACCTGCCGGAGGCGCTTGCCGCCTGGCATGCCGACGCCGCGCCCGGGCGGGAATGGCGCGTGCATTGCCACGTCCCGGTGTTCCACGACGCGCCGCTTGGCCGGTTCGCCACCACTCAGCCCACCCTGCTCGACATGCTGGCCCGGCAGTGCCGCGACGGCATCAGCCCCCACCTTGAGGTCGAGACCTACACCTGGGACGTGCTGCCGCCGGAGCTTCGGACAGGCGGCCTGGACGCCGCGATCTCCCGCGAATTGGCCTGGGTGCGGGACCGGCTCGTGGCATGACGCCTTCCATCGCCTTGCGGCTCGGCCGGGTGTCGAACCTGCCGACGGTGTGGACCAACGCGCTGGCTGGCGTCGCGCTGGCCGGCGCCTCGCCCTGGCAATGGGCGGTCCTGCCCGCGGCGCTCGGGCTGTCGCTCGCCTATCTCGGCGGCATGTACCTCAACGACGCCTTCGACAGCGCCATCGACGCACGGGAGCGGCCGTCGCGCCCGATCCCGTCGGGCGCCATCGACGCCAACACCGTGTTCGCGCTGGGCTTCGCCCTGCTGCTGGCCGCCGTGGCGGTGCTGGCGGCGGCGGCCCGCGGATTCGACGCGCCGCCGGAAGCGGCGGTGCTCGGGGGCTTGGCGCTCGGCGGCGCCATCATCGGCTATAACTGGAACCACAAGGGCAACCGGTTCAGCCCGCTGACGATGGCCGTCTGCCGTTTGCTGGCCTACGTCGTCGCCGGGCTGGCCGCGACCGCGACGGTGCCGGGTCCGCTGCTCGCCGCGGGCGCCGTGTCGCTCTGCTACCTGATCGGCCTCACCTATGTCGCCAAGCGGGAGTCGCTGGGCCGGCTCGGTAGCCTGTGGCCATTGCTGTTCCTGGCCGTGCCCCTCGCCTACGGCGTCTTGCTGGCTGGGGAGGCGGCCGGGCTGTTCGCGCTTCTGGCGCTCGCCGGGTGGATCGGCGTGGCGCTCTGGCTGCTGCGCCGCCGCCAGCCGGGCGACATCCCCAAGGCCGTCGTGTCGCTCATCGCCGGCATCTCCCTGGTGGACGCCTTGTTCCTCGCCATCAACGGGTGGCCCGGCGCCGCCGCCCTCGCCTTCGCCTGCTTCGCCACCACGCTCGTGCTGCAACGCTGGATCAGCGGAACATGACCCCTGACGATCTGATGACCGCCTGGCTGCTGCGGCAGCTCCCGCCCGGCGACGCCGCCTGGCTGGCTGCGCAGCGCGACCGCCTGCGGGCCGGCGCCTCCGAACGCGACTTCAACCTGGCATTCAGCCTGGCGCCGCGCCGGCTCGGCAAGGCCGATCTGGCGCTCGGGCCGGACGACCTTGCCGCCGCCCACCGCGCGCGGCTGGGATGGGACCCGCGCGGCTGGAGCGTCGACCAGGCCGGCCGCTTGGTGCTGCTGCTGGCCCAGGACGGCGACGGCACGGCCTTCAACGCCCGGCTGCGCGGCCTGCTCGCCACCGCGGACCTCGCCGAGAGCATCGCCCTGCTGCGCGGCCTGCCGCTCTACCCTGATCCGGCGCTGCACCTGGCGCAGGCCCGGGAAGGCGCCCGCACCGCCATGCGCCCGGTGTTCGAGGCCGTCGCCCATGCCAACCCCTACCCGGCGGAGGCGTTCGACGAGGCCGGGTGGAATCAGCTCGTGCTCAAGGCGCTGTTCATCGAAACGACGCTGGCGCCAATCCAGGGACTGGACCGCCG
>CAXUJE010000398.1:0-5243 GCA_964251035.1 uncultured Acetobacteraceae bacterium | reverse complement strand
CGGGCGGGGGCGTAGTCCGCGCCGGCCCGGTGCAGCCCGGCCCGCGCGTGGCCCACGGGCGCGCAGTGCTCGGGCCGGACGCGCCGGGGCCAGACGCCGGGCAAAAAGGTGGTGATGCAGGCGGGCCGGCCGGCAAGCTGGCGCAGCGCCTCCCCGTCCCGCCCGCGGACCGGCTGCGGGCAGGTGATGCCGCGCGACGCCAGGTGTTCCATCAGGCCGAGGAACCAGGGCAGCTCGGCCGGGTCCACCCGCTTCTCATAAAGCGTCAGGATGAAGTCGCCCGCGGTGGTGCGGAGCTGGAAATTGCTGTTCTCCACCCCCTCCGCGATGCCACGGAAGGCGACGACGGTGCCTAGGCCGTAGCCGGAGAGGAAGGCCGCCAGCGCCTCGTCCGTGACGTCGGTATAGACCGCCATTCAGCGCGGGGTCAGCAGAGCGGGGCCGGCAGCTTGAACACCACGTCCTCTTGCGTCACCTGCCGTTCCTCGATCCGCAGCGCGTATCGCTCGCCGAGGCGGCCGAGCAGTTCCTGCACCAGGCTCTCCGGCGCCGACGCCCCGGCGGTGATGCCGAGCGTCCGCACCCCTTCCAGCACCGACCAATCAAGCTGGTCCGCCCGCGGCAGCAGGATCGCCCGCGCGGCGCCCCCCCGCTCCGCCACCTCGCGCAGCCGCTGCGAGTTGCTGCTGTTGGGGCTGCCGATCACCACCACCAAGTCGCATTGCGGCGCGATGGCCTTCACCGCCGCCTGCCGGTTCGTGGTGGCGTAACAGATGTCCTCGTGCTTCGGGCCTTCGATCGCGGGGAATCGGCGGCGGAGCGTCGCCACGATGTCCGCGGTGTCATCGACCGACAGGGTGGTCTGGGTGATGAAGGCCAGGCGCGCAGGGTCCTTGGGCGTCACCGTCTCGGCGCCGGCGGTGTCCTGCACCAGCGTGACGCTGCCGGGCGGCAGTTGGCCCATGGTGCCGACGACCTCCGGGTGGCCGGCGTGGCCGATCATCAGGATGTGGCGCGTGCCGGGTCCGCCGCCGGCGTAGTGGCGCTCGGCCTCCCGGTGCACCTTGCTGACCAGGGGGCAGGTGGCGTCGAAGTAGGACAGGTTGCGGCGCTGCGCCTCCGCCGGCACGGCCTTCGGCACGCCATGGGCGCTGAACACCACATGGGCGTCGGCGGGAACCTCGTCCAGCTCCTCGACGAACACGGCGCCCTGCGCTTCCAGCGTCTCGACGACCGTGCGGTTGTGCACGATCTCGTGGCGGACATAGACGGGGGCGCCATAGCGGCGGATCGCCTCCTCCACCACGCGGATCGCGCGGTCCACCCCGGCGCAGAATCCGCGCGGGCCGGCCAGCACGACCAGCAGGTCGGGCCGCGGCTGGGGTGTCATGGCTGGCTGGACGGCTTGGGTCGGCAAGGTGGAAGGTTGGGGCATGGAAATCCGGCTGGCAGGCGCGGCGCACTATGCCGCCGCGCGCATTCCGCTACAACTGGTGTCGCACTGCCCCGGCAACGAGCGGGGCGCAAGCCGGAGATTTGGATGCCTGCACTGCGCTTTCCCGCCTGGCTGGCACTGCGCCTCCTGGGCGCGGCCCCCCTGCTGGCCCTGGCCGGCTGCGGCGGCGACACCCAGGACGCCTTCGCCCCTGCCTGCCCCGGCGCCGCCATCGTCCGCGACGCCGCCGACCTGTCCCGCACCCGCGGCGGCCAGCACGACCTGGTCGATACCGAGCTGGAAGGGCGCATCACCGGGATCAACGGCAACTGCAAGCGGGACGGCGCGGACACCGTCGTGACCACCATCCAGGTCGGCATCGAGCTGACGCGCGGCCCGGCCGCCCCCGGGCGCCAGGCCGAGGTCGCCTACTTCGTCGCCGTGCTGGACGGCGAGAACATCCTGAACAAGCAGGTCTACCCGCTCCGCGCCGAGTTCCCGCCGAACGCCGACCGGCTCCGCCTGGCGGATGACGACGTGGAGCTACGGCTCAAGGTGCAGCCGAACAAGAGCGCTGCGGCCTACCGGATCGAGGTCGGCTTCCAGCTCACGCCCGAGGAGCTGGCGGCGAACCGGTCGCGCGGCCGGCGCTGAGGCCAAGGCCGGACCGCCTTCCAAAGTTCGTCGCGCGCCCCAAATAGCCCGGCATCATGACAATCCTGACCCGCGCCCTCATCGAGGCCCGCCTGCCGCTCACCGTGGCCGCAGGCACGCAGCCCGCGACCGTGCCGGAGGCAGAGCTGCGGCGGGGCATGGGGCGCGTGCTCGGCCAACGGCAGGCGACGGACGGCATCTGGGTGTTCGCCTACGGCGCGCTGATCTGGGAGGACGGGTTCGACTCCGACTCGGCCCGGGCTGGCACGATCGAGGGATTGGTGCGCCGCTACTGCATCTGGGACGACCGGAACCGCGGCACGGTGGCGCAGCCCGCCCTGACCCTCGGGCTGGACCGGCAGCCGGGCGCCTGCGCAGGCGTCGCCTTCCATCTTCCGGAGGAAACGGTGCAAAAGGCGCTCTGGACCGTTTGGAAACAGGAGATGTCCGGCGGCTACTACACCGCCGAGTGGGTCGAGGTGGCAACGGAGGCCGGCCCGGTCGCCGCGGTCACGTTCGTCGCCGACCCGCGGCACCCGCTCTACGCGGGCGCGGTGCCGGAGTCCGAGGCCGTTGACCTGCTGGCTGCGGGCGTCGGTCCGGGCGGCACGGCGGCGGACTACCTGATGCAGACCGCCGGCGCGCTGCGCGGCTGGGGCATCCCGGACCCATACCTGGACCGCCACGAGGCCGCGGTCGCCCGGCGGCTCGGCCCGGAGCAGGGGTGACGCCGCTTCTCAGCGTCCGTGGAGTCACCAAGGCCTTCGGCGGCGTCGCGGCCAACGTCGACATCAGCTTCGACGTGGCTCCAGGCGAAATCCTGGGGCTGATCGGCCCGAACGGCGCGGGGAAGACCAGCCTGTTCAACGTGATCTCCGGCGAGGTCAGCCCGGACCGCGGCGAGGTTCTGCTGGACGGCCAGGCGATCAGCGGACGCGGCCCCGTCGCCTGCGCCCGCGCCGGGGTGGCCCGCACCTTCCAGGTGGTGCGCAGCTTCGACGGGATGACGGTGCTGGAGAACGTCATGGTCGGCGCCTTCGCCCGCGGCGCCCGGCCCCGCGAGGCGATGCAGGCGGCGCAGGACGTGCTGGACTTCGCCGGGCTGGGTCCCCGCGCGGACGCCCTGGCGCACCGGTTGACGCCGCCCGAAAAGCGCCGGCTTGAGATCGCGCGTGCCCTGGCGACCCGGCCGCGCCTGCTGCTGCTGGACGAGATGCTGACCGGCCTCACGCCCACGGAGGCCGCGGGCGGCGTCGCGCTGGTCCGCGCCGTGCGCGACCAGGGGATCACCGTGGTGATGGTCGAGCATGTCATGGAGGTCGTGCTGCCGCTGGTGGACCGCGCCGTGGTGCTGAACCTGGGCCGCGTGCTGATGCAGGGGTCGCCGGCCGAGGTCGTGCGCCACCCCGACGTGATCCGCGCCTACCTCGGCGACAAGTATGCCGCCTGAAGCTATACCGCCTGGGCCGCTGCTCCGGCTGGACGGGGTGTCCGCAAGCTACCGCGGGCTGCGCGCGCTGCAGGGCGTGAGCCTTTCGGTGGCGAGGGGCGAGATCGTCGCCGTGGTGGGCGCGAACGGCGCCGGCAAGAGCACCCTGCTGCGCGCGGTCGCCGGGCAGGTCGCGACGGAGGGCGCCATCGCGTTCGACGGCCAGAGCCTCGCCCATGTCGCCCCGCATTTGATTGCCCGGCGCGGCGTGGGCCTGGTGCCGGAGGGCCGCCGCCTGTTCCCGCGCCTGTCGGTCGAGGACAACTTGCGCCTCGGCGCCTACGCCCGCCGCGGCGAGCCGGACCGCTTCAAGCCGCTTGACCTGGTGTTCAGCCTGTTTCCCCGCTTGCAGGAACGCCTGGCGCAGCGGGCGGAGACGCTGTCGGGCGGCGAGCAGCAGATGCTGGCCATCGGCCGCGCGCTGATGACCCAGCCGCGCCTCCTGATGCTCGACGAGCCGAGCCAGGGCATCGCGCCCAAGCTCGTGGACGACATCCTGGCCGCGGTGGGCCGCATCCGCGGCCTCGGCACCACGGTCCTCTTGGTCGAGCAGCGTCTGGCGGAGGCGTTGGCCCTGGCTGACCGCGCCTACGTGCTGCAAACCGGGCGCATCGTGCTGGAAGGGCCGGCCCGGGACATCGCCGCCGACGCCGGGGTGCGGAAGGCATATCTCGGCATATAACGGCCTGTCCGGTTCCGTCCCTGGGACGTTGACAGCGGCATGAAGAAACTTGCGGCCATCGTTCTCGGCCTGGTTGCGCTACTGGCGGCAGTCGGCGTGGCGGCGTTCTTCGTCGTCGGGCGGCTTGACCTGGGGCCCTGGGCGGCGCGCCGGGCCAGCGCCGCGCTCGGCCGGGCGGTGGCGGTCGGCGCGTTGCACGTGACGCCGGGGCGCTGGATCGCGGTAGACCTGCGCGACGTGCGGATCGACAATGTGCCAGGCGGCACACGGCCCGCCTTCGCCACGCTGGACCGGTTGACGGCGGAGGTCGATGCCCTGTCCCTGCTGCACGGCCCGGCGGCCGTGCGGACGCTCGGCATCGACGGTCTTTCGGTGCTGCTGGAGCATCTGCCGGACCAGACGCGCAACTGGCGCTTCGGCCCGCCGAAGCCGCACCCCGGCCCGCCCGACCGGAGCTGGTTCCCGACGCTGCTGGACGCGCAGATGCGCCGCAGCGAGGTCATCTTCCGCACCTCCGGCGGGGCCGCGCTCACCACGAAGCTGGACGACGTGGCGATCCGCACGGCCTCTGCCGATCAGCCGGTCCAACTGACGATCAACGGCGCCTACAACGATGCGCCCATCCGGCTGGACGCCGGGTTGCAGCCCATCACCGTGCTGCGCGATGCGTCCGTGCCGTACGGCACGGCGCTGCACTTCACCTCGGGCGACACGGCGCTCGACTTCAAGGGCACGATGACGGCGCCGTTCGACGTGGACGGCGCCCGGGGCGTGCTGTCGCTTTCGGCGCCGACGCCCGGGCCGCTGCTCGCCATCGCGGGGGTCAGCAGCGACATCGACGTGGCGCTCAACCTGTCCGGCCTGTTCGAGCACGAGGGGGATCTCTGGCTCCTGACAGGGGCCGCTGGGGCGTTGGACAAGGGCGCAGTCAGCGCCGCGGCGCTGCGCCTCCACGAGGGCGGGGGCGGGCGGCCGGACGATGT
>CAXUJE010000397.1:0-5246 GCA_964251035.1 uncultured Acetobacteraceae bacterium | reverse complement strand
GTGGAGGACGCCCTTCGAAGCCGTCTGCCACGCCTGGACGACAACCCCCGATGCCCTTCACGCCCAACCCGCGCCACCCCATCCCGGGACTGAACAGCTGCTCAGCCCTGCGCGGTCCGGGGATCAATGCGCCCCGCAGACGGTCAAGTCAGCAGCCTGACCTTGCCCACCCGCAGGGCGCGCGCTCCGATAGCGATCGCGTCTGACACGGCGTACGACACCAGCGCCGTCCAGATGCCGTAACCGCGCCAGCCAAGCAGGCGAGGTGCGCATGCAGCCCTCAATGGATTGCCGGGATGCAGGCCCATGGTCCTCGTGCGAAGTCACAGCATCAAGTGGCGGCGCACCTCGCCGGCCGTGACATCGCCCGGACCGATGCTGGCAACGATGCGCCCCTTGTCCATGACGTAGCAGCGCCCGCTGACCGCCAGGATCGTGTCGAGGTTCTGCTCCACGAACAGGATGGTCGTGCCAAGCTCTCGGCAGAACGACTGCAGCGCCGCGCAGATCATCTGCACGATGGAGGGCTGAATCCCCTCCGAAGGCTCGTCGAGCAGCATCAGCGCCGGGTTGCCGATCAAGGCCCGGCCAATCGCCAGCTGCTGCTGCTCCCCGCCCGACAGGGTGCCGGCAAGCTGCTGGCGGCGCTCCTTCAAGCGCGGGAAGGAGTGGTAGACGAGGTCCGGCAGCTTCCGGCCGGACGCGCCGCCGATGAGCCGGCCGACATCCAGGTTCTCCTGCACCGTCATGCGCGGGAACACGTAGCGGCCTTGCGGGATGTAGCCGATCCCTAAGCGCGCGCGCTCGTCCGCCGAGAGCCGGGTCACGTCCTGGCCGAGCAGCCGGATGGAGCCGGCGGCGGCGCGCAGCAGGCCGATCAGGCAGCGCATGGTGGTGGTCTTGCCGACGCCGTTGCGGCCGATCAGGCTGACGATCTCGCCCCGGCCGACGCGAAGGTCCACGCCCTGCAGGATCGGCGTCGCGCCGTAGCGCGCCCACAGGCCGGCGACCTCCAGCACCGGGTCAGTGCCCATGCGTCGTTCCGAGGTAGATGTCCGCCACCTGCGGGTCGGCGACGATGTCGGCGACGGAGCCGCGGGCGAACACGCTGCCGAGGTGCAGCACCGTCACCGACTTGGCGATCTGCCGCACGAACGCCATGTCGTGCTCGACGACCAGCATCGTCATGCCGTCGGCATTGAGCCGCAGGATCAGCTCCCCCGTGCGGTAGGTCTCTTCGGGCGACATGCCGGCGGTCGGCTCGTCCAGCAGCAGCAGCCGGGGTTTCAGGGCCAGCGCCATGCCGATCTCCAGCCATTGCTGCTGGCCGTGCGACAGCTCGCCGGCGGGCTTGCCCGCGTCGCCGTCGAGGTCCAGCAGGCGCAGCAGCCTGTCCTCTTCCGACCCGAGCTGGCTGCGCGCGACGTGGTGCTGCAGCGCCACGTGGATGTTCTGCCGCACCGGCAGCTCCTTGAACACGCTCGGCGTCTGCATCTTGATGCTCATGCCGCGCTGCACCCGCTGGTACGGGCGCTCTCGGGTCACGTCGGCGCCGCCGAACTCGATGCGGCCCGCCGTCGGCGAGTAGGTGCCGACGATCAGGCGGAACAGCGTGCTCTTGCCGGCGCCGTTGGGGCCGATCAGGCAATGGATGTCGCCCGCCGCCACGGCCAGCGACACGTCCGACACGGCCGCCAGCCCGCCGAACGTCTTCGAGGCGCCGAACGTTTCCAGCATCGCTCCCATCCGCCTACTCCCCCGCAGGCCTCAGCAGCGCCGGCGGCGGGCGGCGGTAGCCGGCGAGGCGCCCGGCCAGGCGGGTCAGGCCGACCACGAAGCCGTCCGGGACGAACATCACCGTGAGCAGCAGCAGCAGGCCGGTCAGCACCAGCGCGGCCTGCTGGCTGTAGATCGTGAGCGCCTGGTAGCCGAACAGGAAGACCAGCGTGCCCACCAGCGTCGCGGTGATCTCCCGCCGCCCGGAGAACGACACCCAGACGATCGGCATGGCGGCTGCGGGCAGGCCGACGCTGGCCGGGGTGATGAACTGGCCCCAGGCGGTGTAGAGCGCCCCGCTCAGGCCCGCGAGCGCGCTGCCGATGCAGAAGATGGCCAGGCGGTACTTGCGCACGTCGTAGCCGAGCAGCTCGGCGCGCTGCTCGTCCTCGCGTATGGCCACCACGACGTTGCCGAACCGCGAGTTCACCAGGACGCGCAGGCCGAGGTAGGCCGCGAGCAGCAGGCCGATCAGCAGGAAATACAGGGAAACGCCGTCGAACACGAGGACTTGGTTCCCCCATGGGATGTTGAGCGGCTTCATGCCTTTCATGCCGTTGAAGCCGTTCAGGCGGGCGCGGCCGATATGCCATTGCGGCCCGGCGGTCTGACCCAGGAAGAAGGCCAGCACCAGCGTCGTGGCCAGGGTGACGATGCCGAAGAACACGCCGCCCACCCGGCCCCAGATCATGAAGTACCCAAGCACGGCGGCGGCGGCGGCGGCCAGCGCCACCGCCAGCAGGAGCGCCACGAAGGTGGTGCCGTCCCGGCCGCCGAGATCGATGGCGATGACCCCGTAGGCGTAGCCGGACACGCCGAAGAAGAACGTCTGGCCGAACGACATGACGCCGCCATAGCCCCACATCAGGCAGAGTCCCAAAGCCATGAACAGCCAGATGAAGAAGTAGGCGAAGTTGCCCACATCATAGGAACTGGCAAACAGCGGATAAACCAGCAGGACCCCGAGCGCCGCGATGAACGCCGACCAGAACCACGGCCCATTGCCCATGGTCTGCGGCCCGTTCAGCATCTTCAACATGCTGGCTCCCTCCCAAAGTCCGCGCGTGTGCTCAGCGGGTATGCCGGGCGACCCAGCCGGTGATCCCCTCCGGCAGGACGCGGATCACCAGGATGACGGCGACCAGCATGCCGATCTGGCCGACGATCTGGCCGTTCCAGGCGTTCAGGCCGGTGCGGACGATGGCCAGGAACACGCCGGCCGGCGCCGTGCCGAGCAATACGTTGGCGCCGCCGATCACGACGGTGACGAAGCTTTCGACGACGAAGGTGGCGCCCATGGTCGGCAGCATCGTCATCGTCGGCGCATACAGGCCGCCGCACAGCCCGGCCAGCGCGGTGCCCAGCCCGAAGCTCAGCGCGTAGACCCAGTTCACCCGCACGCCCAGCGCCTGCGCCATGGGCGCGTGCTGCATGGTGGCGCGGGCCAGGGTGCCGAACCGCGTGCGCATGAACACCAGGTAGATCAACGCCAGCACGCCGACCGAGGCGCCGAACAGGACCATGCGGTAGGTCGAGAAGGTGTAGTCGCCCACGGCGAAGCTGCCCGGCGGCGTGCCGATCCCCTGCACGGTCGAGCCAACCAGCAGCAGCGTGCCCTGCGTGACCAGCAGGCTGAGGCCCCAGGTGGCCAGCAGCGTGTCGGCCGGGCGCTGGTAGAAGCGCCGGATGATGGCGACCTCGACCAGCACGCCCACGGCGCCCGCGACCAGCGCGCCGGTCAACTGCGCCAGCGGCAGCGGCAGGCCCAGGTTGACCATGCCCACCGTCACGTAGGCGCCGCACATGATGAACTCGCCATGCGCCATGTTGATGACGCCCATCATGCCGAAGATGATGGCAAGCCCCGCGGACGACAGGATCAGGAAGGCGAACACGTCGGCGAACTGGTAGAAGTAGGAGAACAGCTCGGCGAGCATCCTGCGGCGGCTACTTCGCGGGCGGCAGGTTGGTCGGGCTGTACTGCTCCTGCGGGTTGTCCGCCGTCAGGTCGCAGCCGACCTTCGCCAGCCAGTACGGCTCGATCGTGCCGTAGTCCTTGACCACGTGCACCTCGTGCTTCGCGTCCACCGACAGCAGGCGCATGCGGTGGCTGACGTGCTGGCTCTTGGGGTCGATGCAGATCTTGCCCTCGGGCGCATCGACGCAGGCGTCGCCCTGGGCGATCACCTTGCGGGCGTCCTCCAGCTTGGTGGAGTGCGCGCGCTCGACCAGCATCTTGTACATGTAGATCGTCGTGTAGGCGTTGTAGCCCATGTCGTTGATGTAGGGCTCGTCGGGGAACTTGGCGTGCCAGCGGGCCTTGAAGGCCACGGCTTCCGGGGTGTCGAGCTCCTCGAACCAGTTGGCAGTCGCGTGCATGTTGCTGAGCGCGGGCGGCTTGAACCGCTTGTGCTCGAAGCCCAGCATGATCTTGATCGACGAGCCCATCGGCAGGTTGAGCTTGGCCGCCGCCGCCTGCTCGAAGAAGCTGTCCTGCGCGGAGCCGACGTTGATCGTCAGCAGCCAGTCCGGCTTGGCCTTCTGGATGTTCTGGATGGTCTGCGCGAACTGGCTGACGCCGAGCGGGATGAACTCCTCGCCGACGACGGTGCCGCCCAGGTCCTTCAGGATGCTGCGGTTCCATTCGGCGGAGAGCTGGCCGAAATTGTAGTCCGCCGCGATCACGTAGACCCGTTTGCCGAACGTTTCCACCATGTAGGGGATCAGCGTCGAGAACTGCTGCTCCGGCACCGCGCCCGTGCTGATCTCGTTGGCGTCGCAGACGCCGCCCTCGTATTGGTTGGTGTAGAAGTAGAAGGCGTCGTCCTTGTCGACGATCGGCCGGACCGCCGCGCGCGCGGCGGCGGGCGCGCCGGCGCGGCGCCCGTCGCCGGGGTCCCGCGGAACGGAGCGGCGCGCGCCGTGCGGGTAGCGCGGGGTGTGGGGGGGGGGGGCGAGGTGGGTCATCTCGATGGGCCGGCCCATGATGCCGCCGGCCTTGTTGATCTCCTCCACCGCCAGCAGCGAGCCGTGCAGCTTGGGGATGCCGTAGGGCGCCAGGTCGCCCGAGATGTCCTCGATCAGGCCGATCTTGATGGGGTCCGCAGCCAGCGCAGCCGACGCCGGCAACGCCGCAAGGATCACGGCCGCCGTGCTTCGGATAAGGCCCATTGGGAACTTCATGGCCGATCTCCTTGGGCTTGGTCAAAGTGGGGGCTTGGTCAAAGCGGGGGATGCGCGCGGTGCCAGTCGGTCGCCGACTGGAAGGCGGCGCCCGCGCGCACCAGCAGGTCCTCCTCCAGCGGGCGGCTGACGAGCTGGAAGGCGACGGGCATCCCGGCCTCTGTGAAGCCGCACGGCAGGGTGATGGTCGGATGGCCCGTCGCGTCGAACGGGCAGGTGAAGCGCAGCAGCCGCATCAGCATCTCCGGGTCCTCGCCGAGGGTGGCCATGGTGGAGAGGGTGGGGGA
>CAXUJE010000396.1:0-5287 GCA_964251035.1 uncultured Acetobacteraceae bacterium | reverse complement strand
GCCCGCGAGGCCCCCCGCGCGCATGAGGCCCGTGCTTCCCCCTCGTGCCCGCACCAAGGGCCGGGCAACAGCGGCCCTCCTGCTTGCCGGCTTGGGCGGCCCAGGGGCCGGTCCGCCGCGCCGTCGGCCCGGACCCGCGGGCCAGGCCCTCAGGCGGCCGCCCGGCACGGGCTGACCCAGCCCCCTGGCGGCAGAACCCAGGCGGATACGGGGGATGGGTCCTCGGCATCAACAACACCTCTGGCGAACGCCTCAGTGTGTCCACCGGACCGGGTCAGTCCCACTCGAAGTAAACGCGGTTCAACCCCGCCTCGGGTCCTGCAGCATCGCCGCGAGCGCGTCGGCGAGCTGTCCAAGCGCCGTGCTCATGGCGGCGACCAGGTTCGCCGTGCCGGGGCCGGCCGGCTGAACGGTGAAGCGCAGGATGCGCGTCGCCGCCGAGGAATGCGCACGCGAGCGCGACACCGCCACCTGCGCCAGCAGCACCACCTGGCCCGACGGATCGGCGTCGAAGCGCTGGATGTCCATCTCGACCGTCGCATCCGCCTCCGCCGTGATCGACCCGGCCGAGGTGAACACGCTGCTGCCCGGCAGGCGAGCGTTCAGGTCCTCGGCCAGGATGCGCGCGAACAGGTCGCCCAGCGGCTCCCCCCAGCGCTCCATGCTGGTCACGCGGAGCGAGTAGGGGCTGTTGCTGCGCACGATCTCCGGACGGTCGAGGTAGCCGGCGAGGCCTGGGCGGCGCAACTCGACCTGCGCCGGGCCGCCGCGCCGGATGGTGCCCGGCACGGCGGCCAGGGTGAAATACGCAGGGTCCGGCGAGGCGCAGGCCTGGGCGGCGCCGGCCAGCGTGAGGCCGAGGAGGCCGCGGCGGGACAGCGTCATCGGTCGGCGGACAGCCCGGCGCGCCCGCGCACCAGGGCCTCCGGATGCCGGTCGAGGAAGTCCGCCAGCAGCCGGATCGACCGCGCGGTGTCGCCCACCTGGGTCATGGCCCGCTCCAGCTCCCGTTGGAATTGCGAGTTGTTGCCGTAGCTCGCCTCGATGGACCCAACGGTTCGCCCGGCCTTCGCGACCGCGTCTTGCAAGGCCGTGGTGATCTCCGGCAGGCGCTTCAGCGTGGGGGTCAGCCCGGCATCGGCCCTCTTGACCAGATCCTGCACGCTGGCCATCGCGCCGGACGCGGAGCGCAGGGCGCCGTTGAGGTTCTGCCCGATCTGGTTGAGCGGCAGCCGGTCCAGCTTGCCCGCGATGTCGCTGGCGGCGACGAGGATGTTGTCGAGGCCGCCGCCCGCGCTCGGCAGCACGATGTCGTCGCCCTCCATCACCACGTCCGCGGGCCGGGCGTTCGCCACGAAGTCGAGCGCCAGCACCCGCTGTCCCGTCAGGTAGCTCGCGGTCTGCAACTGCGCCCGCATGCCGTGCTGCACCAGGCGGCGCGTCGATGCCATGGTGTCGTCGGTCTTGACCTCGTCCTCGCTCATGATGCGCTCGGGCTGCACCTCGAGCCGCACCCGCACCCGCGCGTCGCCGGTCGCCGGGTTCAGCTCCAGCGCGACGCTGCTCACGGTGCCGACCTGGATGCCGAAGAACTCGACCGGGGCACCGCGGGCGAGGCCGCGCACCGAGCTTTCGAAGTAGGTGACAAAGGACAGCTTGGTGCTGTAGCCGGAGGCTTGCGCCTCGGCGTAGTTGTTGAACAGCGGGAACTCGGTGCCAGGCTCCGCTTCCGCGGCGTCGGCCTTGCTGCGGCTCGGCGAATCGAATGCGACGCCCCCGGACAGCACGGCCTGCAGGCTCGCGACCTCGACGTGCACGCCCTCGCTGCCGATTTGGAACGACAGGCCGGAGGCGTTCCAGAAATGCGTGCCGCGGCGCACGAAGCCGTCATAGGGCGCGCGGATGAACAGCCGCACCGCCACCGGCCCGGTGCCGTCGCCGATGTCGTAGTTCAGCACCTCGCCCACGGTGATGTCGCGGTAGAACACCGGCGCCCCCGGCCCCAGGGAGCCGAGGCGCTGGGCCTTGACGGTGAAGGTGCGGCCCGGCTCCCCGGTGCGGACGCCGGGCGGCTGCTCCAGCCCGGTGAACTCCGTCGTCCGCTCCCCCTCGCGCCCGCCCGGGTCCATCTCGATGTAGCTGCCGGAGACCAGGGTCTCGATCCCCGCCAGGCTGCCCGAGCTGATGCGTGGCCGCACCACCCAGAACCGCGCGTTGTCGGTCAGGTACGGTTCCGCTTCCCGGCGCATGCGGACCGTGACGATGACGTGGGACATGTCGTCCGACAGGCGGATCGTCTCGACCTCGCCCAGATCGACTGCCTTGTGTCGCACGCGGGTCTGCCCGGCAGTCAGGCCGTCCGCGCTGCGGAAGGTCAGCGTCACCATGCTGCCCTGCTGCGACACGGTGCGCCAGCCGAGGAAGGCGGCGATCACGGCGGCAACCAGCGGGATCAGCCAGATCAGCGAGATGCGGCTGCGCCGGACCGCCGCGGCCGGCTCCTTGGGAGGGGTCGGGTCACTCATGCCTCAGCCTCTGCCGCATCGCATCCGGTTTGGCCAGCCGCGTCCCACATCAGCCGCGGGTCGAAGCTGAACGCCGCCAGCATCGTCAGGATCACCACGGCGGCGAAGCACACCGCGCCCACGCCTGGGGTGACGGAGGCCAGCAGCCCCATCCGCACCAGCGCCACGAGCACCGAGAGCATGAACACGTCGATCATCGACCAGCGCCCGATCGCGTCCACGATGCGGTACAGCCGCGTGCGGTCCCGCAGCCGCCCGGCCGCGTGAAGCTGGGTCGAGACCAGCAGCACCGAGAGGCTCAGCAGCTTCAGCACCGGCACCAGCACGCTGGCGCCGAACACCAGCAGGGCGAGCGGCCACATGCGGTACTCGACCAGCTCCTGCACCCCGCCGAGGATGGTGCTGGGCTGCCCGCGGCCGAACCGGATGAGGGTCAGGATGGGGTAAAGGTTGGCCGGGACGTAGAACACAGCGGCCGCGATCAGCAGCGCCCAGCTCCGCGCGATGCTGTCGGGCTTGCGGACGCGCAGCGGCGCGTTGCAGCGCCGGCAGGGGTCGCCCGGCCGGCCCCGGCCCACCCGGCCGCAACTGTCGCAGCCGATCAGCGGGCCGTTGCCCATCGGCGCCGGGGTGCGTCGCCGCCGCCCGATCGCCTCCCACAGCGCATGCTCGTCGAGCCAGGCGTCCGTCGCCACGATCGTGAGCATTAGCGCCCCGAGGACGTAGAGCGCCATGCCCACCTGCACCTCGGCCAGCGCCGCCAGGCGGGTGTAAGCGACGAAGGCGCCGAGCAGGAACACCTCGATCATCGCCCAGGGGGTGAGGCGCTTGCGCCAGCGCTCCATGGCGGCGAGGGTGGACGGCGCGGTGCTGGTCTGCAGGCCGATCAGCACGCCGGCGGTCAACCCCAGCTTCAGCAGTGGCGCCAGCAGCGTGAAGGCCAAGACCACGGCGGCCAGTTGCCAGAGGCCCTGGCTTTCAAACGCGCCGGGTAGGGCGATCAGGGTCGTGTCCCGCTGCTGGCCGGCCAGGCGCAGCCCGAGCAGCGGGCTGGTCGCGGCCAGGACGAACAGCACCAGCCCGGTGATGCTGAACGCGAGCGTCGTGCCGAGCGCGTCGCGCCGCCGCCGCCGCAGCAGGGCGCCGCAGCGCGTGCATTCGGCGATCTGGCCGGGGCGCATGGCCGGAACCGCCTGGAACAGCCCGCATTCCGGGCATTCCCGCATCGTGGCGTCTGGGCCGAGGAGGGCATGGGGTGCTGTGTCGGACATCTCGGACCAATACGTGAAGCTGCGCCGCGCGGTCCAGGATCATGGCCAGAGGCATGGCCGGGATCATGGGCGGCGGCGCGTTGTGGGATTGTTGCATAACACATACGGACGCCGGTCGGCACCCCACGCGGCGCACGCCAGTTGCGGCGCCCGGCCCGCCCGGCTATACCCCGGCCCATGCGGCCGACGTAGCTCAGTGGTAGAGCAGCTGATTCGTAATCAGCAGGTCCTCAGTTCAATCCTGAGCGTCGGCACCAGCTTTTCAATGGGTTAGGGGAAAGGGCGGAAAGGGACACCTTCTACGTCCGCACCGTGCCCGCACCCGTGTTCGAAGCCAGGATAGCATCGTCGACTGGATGTCCTGGTGGACCAGCGCCTCACTCCGGCCCCAGCACCAGTTCCACCGCTCAGGCCGGCGGTGGCCTGTGCGTGAGCGACCGCGTGCTGCCCACGTATAAGTAGCCCGGTGTCGGCGGCTTCTTGCACGCCACGACGCGTCTGCCGAAGCCCGCCGGGCAGACGGAGCTGCGCAACCTGATCGACGCCTGGCGCATCATCGGGCGGATGCAGGCGTTCGGCCTGGCCAAGGATGGCAAGCCAGTTCGCATGTTGCGCAACCAGGTGACGGCGTGTGTCGCGTTGCTCCGAAGGACTTGCCCGGACCAGGCGGCGATGGTGCATAGCGGCGACGCGGCCGACTCGACATTCTCGGCGGGTCAACGCCGATTTCGATCGGGCTGGCCCGCAAGGCTCATCACCTCGTCTCACCTTGCGGGCGTCCGTCCCGGTCGTAGTGCCGCACGACCCCGTTTGGGCCGACCTCGGACCGGCCGGCAGGACGGCCGTCCTTGTCGTAGTAGCGAGTGGCATTGCCCTGGCTCTCCGCCCGTCTTTGCGGGCGTCCCATGGTGTCATGGAAGCGCTGGGTTTCGGCATGGGCGACGCCTACCGCGACGGTGCCGATCAACAATGCTGCTCTGAACATCCGAACTCACCCAAACGGCTTTGCGCTGCGAGAGCCAGGGGACGCACCCAACTATTACGATATAATAACCATATAACGAAGCACGTGACGATAGCTGCCCACTGTCGTGGCAGGTGCGCGACGGCCCCATGCGAAAAGGTAGGCAGGCCACAAATCCGTTGCAGCACCCGGCCATGGCACATCCGTTTGGTAGACGTACCGATGCTCTCGCCTACCTGCGCGTCACCGGTCTGGCGCTGGACATCGAGAAGGTGCCCCATGGAGCGGGCTGGCGCTTGGTCGCGCGCCGTGTTTCGTCCGACCTCGGCCGGGCCGTGGCCCCGCCGCTGCCGTTCCGCCGCCCCGCCGGCTGGCAGCACGTCGAGATACTGTCCGATCTGTTCCACCTTGGCCAGCAGCTTCAGAAGAACTGCGTCGCCAGCATCAGCAACGGCAGCATGCACCATCTGGTCTAGTGGACAGCACCTGACGGAAGCGTCCGGTTTGGGATTCCTGTTCCGGGCGGG
>CAXUJE010000395.1:0-5288 GCA_964251035.1 uncultured Acetobacteraceae bacterium | reverse complement strand
CGCGGCGAAGCGCCGGCGGTGGTAGCCTTCGGAACGCATCTCCCGCACCCGGGCACGTTCGCCGGCGTCCAGCTTTTGCCCGCCGCGGCCCCGCAGCATCGTCGCGAGCGGCGGCGCCAGGGTCACCACAACCACGAAGCGGCGTGCTCGGCCGCAGGCCGCGCGCAGGCGGGCATAGTCCGGCCCACGAAGCGGGTAGGCGACGACGAGGACCCGCGTCGGGTGGGGGCGAGCGACCAGACGCAGCAGCGCGTCCAATGTCATGCGCCAGCCGACCGCGGGCGGGAGATGGGACGGCCCGGCGTGATCGTCCCCATCCACGTAGCCAGCGCCGGGCAGGATGGCAGCAAGCGCCTGGCCGACCGCGCTCTTGCCTGCTCCCACGGTGCCGTTGAGCCAGATCACCAATGCCGTTCGGCCTCCGCTTGCGGTTCTTGCGTTCGCCCCGCGTGAGCGGTGGGGCGTGACGCCGCGATGTGTGTTGCCAAGAACACAGCGGCGGTCAACGCTCTCGCGGCGTGCAAAGCCGATACCCGCCGGCAACAGGAGCTTGGGCCATGGTCGTGGACTTCTACTTCGGCATCGGCAGCCGGTATTCCTATCTGGCCTCGACCCAGCTTGCCGCGCTCGGGGCCGAGACCGGCGCACAGTTCGACTGGCTCGCCCTGGACAGCGCGAGGCTGATCGCGGCAGCCCACGGCGGGCGCAGCCCCATCGCTCCTGCCGGCGGCACCGGCCAGTATGACTGGGGCTATCGGACAAGGGACGCCGAGGCTTGGGCGGAATTCTACGGAGTGCCCTACCGCGAGCCGCGCGGCCGCCTCGCGCTCGACCCCGACCTGTTCTCGCTGGCCTGCACCGCCGCGCGCCGGTTCGGCGCGGCGGAGACCTATGCCCGGGCGCTGTTCCGCGCCGTGTTCGCCGACGACCTGCCCGCCGTGGACCGGGCCGTGTGCCTCGAACGTGCTGGCGAGGTCGGGCTCGACCGCGGCACGTTCGCCGATGCGCTTGACGACCAGTCACGCAAGCCGAACGGGAGCGGGTCACGCGGCAAGCGGCCGGGCGGGGCGCCTTCGGCGTGCCGACCTTCGCCTTTGACGGGCGGCTGTTCTGGGGCAACGACCGCCTGGTGCTGCTCCGCCACGCCCTGTTGCGGGCCCGGGCATGAGCGGGTCCTGCGGCAGCCGGTTGCCAAGCCCAGAAGTGGAGCGGCAACACCCAAAACTACACAGGCTGCCCCAGCCGTTGTCTTTGAGTGCGGGCTGATCCACAAGGGAGCGAACGTCATTGGCGATGTCGCCGGACTGCCCCTACCCGACCGAACAACGGTAGGAAGGCAGCGGGTCATAAGTCGTCCGGGCCGTCGGCCCGAGTGAAGGTCTTGCGGAAGAACACCCGGGCGGTGCCGGGCGGATCGCACTCGACGCGGCCAAACTCCTCCCAGCCATGGCGGGCGTAGAATCCGGGCGCCTGGAAGGTGATGGTGTAGAGCACGCCGGCACGGCAGCCGCGGCGGCGCGCTTCAGCTTCGGCTTCTTGCAGGATGCGGGCGCCGTAGCCGCGCCTGCGGAGTGAGGCGGGCAAGTACACCAAATCGATGAAGGCCAAGCCGAGCGAGGTGCGCCCGGTCAGCCCGCCAAGGACGGTGCCAGTGTCCGGGTCGCGGACCAGCACGGCAAGCGGCCTCTGGTCCCAGTAGCCGGCCTGGTCGCGGTTATGCTGATCCAGGCAGTTCCCAAGAACGATGCCCACCTCGGGGCCGGGTGCGCCGGTGACGGTGACGATCAGCCCCGTACCGGCCACTCAGCCCACCCTCTCGTGTGGAACCGAAATCCCAAGCTGCCGCAGTTCCTCGTCCCGCGCTGGCGCATCCTGTGCGAGGAAGAACTCGTCGAGCTGCGGCGGCGGCACGGACGTGCCCGCCAGCATGGCGTGCGCCTGGCCGCGGTGGTGGACTTGGTGGACGAACAGGTGGCTGAGGATGGCGGGCACCGTCTCCCGGTAGTCGATGCCGTCACCCCGGTCGATCGTGACGACGCGCGCGAGTTCCGGCGCGTCCAGGCCGTCGCAGAAGGCGATCAGCCGCCGGTCGGTTCCGAGCTGGGCCGCGCCGAGTGCCGCCGCCGTATCGGGCAGTTCAGCCCGGCTGATGGTGGCGCGGCCGGGGCCGGTCAGGTCGGCGAGGTAGCGGCGGTCAACGAAGAGGATGTGCTGCAACGTCTGGCGCAGTGACGGAAAGAAGCTGACCCGGGCCGCCGCGAACGCTTCTGGACTGAGCTTGGCGCAGGCGCGGCTGAGCCGCGCGTTGGACCATGCGTTGTTTCGCGCCTGAAGGCGGAACTGGTCGGCAAGGGATTGCGGCACGACGGGCTCCATGCCAGCCAGGCTAGGACTTGGGCGGCCTGGGTGTCACCAGAGATTGCGGCAGCCACGCAGCAAGGTTCTGCCTATGCCGTTTGCTGCACCACGTCGGTCCGGTGATCGCCTTTACGGAAAGCCGGGCTTCACGGCCGGACGTAGGCCGAGACCTTGGGAGAAGCGGACGAGGTAGCCGTCCGGATCCTTAACCAGGAACTGCCGCACGCCGGTTTCGCCGGTCCCGGCCCGATACCAGACCTCCTCCGGCTCTAGGAACAACGGCCAGCCCGCGGCGTCCAGGCTGGCCAGGATTGGCGCCACGTCGTCCACGGTGATCTGGAGGTTGATCCCGCGCCCGAACGGCCGTTCCAGGGGCGCCGTGACCCAGCGCCGCCCAGGCGCCATGACCTCCTCCAGCATGACCTGCCGGCCGGCACGGTCGAGGTAGGCGAAGCGGTCCTCCGGGCGGTCGTAGGCCACGGCGAAGCCACACAGGCCACGCCAGAAGCGCAAGCTCGCATCCAGGTCGGACACCAGGAGTTCAGGCACCATCGTGTACCAGGTAAAGCCGGTTGGAAGGTCGGCAACGGGCATCGTCTCCCTCGGGGGCTTGTGAATGCTGGGCCGCTCACGCAGCGTGCGAGGTGGAGGCGAAAGCCTTTGGCTCGTCGTTGTCGAAGCAGCTCAGGTTGTAAGATTGCCGCCATTGGACCAGGACCGTCTCGTCCTCCCCCAGGAGGTCCCAGGTCACGGCGGCCAACAGGCTGCGGCGGCCCATAGGGACCACCGAGAGCTGCGACCAGCGGCAGGACCGGCAGCCGTCGCGGTGGTACTTGTCCAGCGCGGCTTTGTAGTAGCGCACGATGTCGTCGCGCGTGGTCAGCGCGACGAGCACGCCATCACTGCGCAGCGCGACGCCGGGTGTCGCGAAAAGGTCGGCGACCTTGGCGGCGTCAAAGGTGCCGAACGCCTGCACGAAACGGTCGAAGTAGGCCTTGGCCGCTGCCAGGTCGGACAGGGTGGCGTCGGTCGTGCCCGGCATCATGGCTGATGTTCCAACGCCGCCGAGCGCGGCAGCACCCTGGCCAGGTGGTTCGACGCGAAGGCGACCAGGTCCGCAGCCGAGGCGAGCACCGCGTCGGCCGCCGCGATCTTCCCCGTCCGCGCCCGCCCCGCCGCGAGGTAGGCGGCGCCGATCGCCGGGAAGTGCGTGTTGAGGTCGTCGCCGACGCAGGGCGCTTCGATCCAGCGCCGCGCCGCGCCCTCCCCGGATGGGATGTGGCGGGTCTTGGTGCGCCGGTGCGGCACCAGACTCTCCGCGTAGTGCAGCAGCGTCGCGCGGTTGAAGCCGACGCCGAGCAGGAGGAGGGAGGCGTCCATCGCCGTCAGGCGCTCGAACGGCGAGCCCGCGCCCTGCCCCCAGTCAAGCGCGTGGGGCGCGACGATCTCCTCCGCCCGCGGGCCGAGGGCGCAGACCGACACCTGCGGGTGCGGGCCGCGGACGGTGCCGGGCCAGCGGCGGAACGCCTCGGGGATCGTGCCCATGGTCGTCGGCGTGGTGTCCGGGTCAAAGGCGGGCACGTGCGCGCGGGCGCGCTCAAGCTCCTCCCCCGAGAGGCTCCAATCCGGCCAGCGGGCGGGGTCGGACACCTCCGGCGAGAAGGCGGGCATGACGAGGGTCCCGTCCGGGCCAAGCGCGACGAGGAGGGCGCGCACGACGGCGGGCGCGCCGCCGAGGACCCGGCCGAGGCTGCTGAGGGAGGAGTGCACCATCAGCACGCCGCCTCGCGGCACGCCGAAGGCGCGGAGGTCACGGGCGAGGTCTTCGGCGGTGACGAAGGATGCGGTGGTCACGCGCGCATTCTACTTCGCGCACCCTCGGCGTCCACCTACGCCCGGCCGCGGCCTGCGCTCGATCAGGACCAGGCCGCCCGCCACGATCAGCGCGATGCCGAGCCATGTCATGGGCGCTGGAAGCTGGCCGAACACGAGCAGGCCGAGGAGCGTGCCGCCGAGCAGTTCGAGGTACACCAGCGGGGCAAGCAACGACGCTTCCGCGAGGCGGAAGGCCGCGATCACCAGCAAGTGGCTTATCGCGGACACGAGGCCCATGAGCAGGATGAGCAGCCATGTCGCCGCGGTTGGAACGCTCCAGTCGAGCAGGGCCGGCACGAGCAGCAGCAGCCCGCCGGCCACGTACTGGAAGGCAAGGGTGGCCAAAGGCGAGCCGGACTGCGCCCGCGCCCGCGTCGCCACCATGTAGCAGGCGAAGCAGCCACCGGCGCCAAGGGCGCAGGCCATGCCCGCGCCCATCGTGACGCCCGGCCGGGCGACCAGGAGCGCGCCTGCGAACCCGCTCCCCACCGCGAGCAGGCGCCGCGGGCCCAGTGCCTCCCCGAGGACGACGGCCGAGAGCAGCGCCGCCAGGACGGGCGCGACGAAGTAGGCACCCAGGGCGTCGGCGAGCGGGATGCGGGCGATGGCCAGATAGTAGAGGCTGACGGCGCCGACGGCGAAGGCGGCCCGCAACGCCTGGATCGGGACGTGTCCGCGCGCCACGCCGATGCCGGTGCCGCGACCGGCAAGGAGGAGGGCCGGGACGACGAACGCCGCGCCGGCCGTATAGCGCGCCCAGGCCAGGAACAGCGGCGCGTGCTGGGCGCTGAGGTGCTTGGCGATGGCGTCGCCGCACGGGAAAGTCAGCATTGCCGCCGCCATAAGGGCGGCACCCAAGGCGCGCTGCGGCTTGGCGGTGCGCAAGTCTCGCATCAGCCAAGCGCCTTGGGGTGCTGCACGGAGCCTGTGTGACCGGAGAGCGGGCCGGAACCGTCCGTCAGGAGACGCTTGCTCATGTACACCGCCACGCCGAGCTGCGGATGCACCTCCTCGCGGTCCACCCGGTAGCCGAGCCGGCCGTAGAGCCGCAGGTT
>CAXUJE010000394.1:0-5293 GCA_964251035.1 uncultured Acetobacteraceae bacterium | reverse complement strand
GCCAGGTGCGCGACCTGCTGCGGCTGCCGATGTTCGCCCGCCTCATGCTGGTCGCCGCCCTGGTCGGCGGCAGCCACGCGCTGCATGACGGGTTCGAGGTGATCCGCTGGCGCTCGGCGGGCATCGGGCCGGGCGCCGCGGGCATCCTCTGGGGTGAATCGGTCGCGGCGGAGGTGCTGGTGTTCTTCGTGCTGGGCGGTCCCCTGCTCGACCGGCTGGGTCCGGGCGGCGCTGCGATGCTGTGCGCGGGGTCCGGCGTGGTGCGCTGGGCGACGGTGGCGCAGACCGCGGCGCTCCCGGCGATGGCGCTGGTCGAGCCGCTGCACGGCTTCACCTTCGCCCTCCTGCACCTCACCTGCGTGCGGATGATCGCCCGCGTCGTGCCGGTGCAGCTTTCCGCGACGGCGCAGGCCTTCTACGGCACCGTCGCGGTGGGGGCGGCGTCCACGGCGCTGACGTTTGCCAGCGGCCCGCTATATGGCCACCTCGGCGCGTCCGCGTTCTGGGTCATGGCGGCGCTTTGCGCGGCGGCGCTGCCGGCCGCATATGGGCTGCGGGCGCCCGCGCCTGCCCCTGCTGTCGCCCATAATCCCTGACCGACCCTTTCCGCTCTAAACGCGATCTTAACCTGGTTGCGATAGCTTGCCGGTCATCAAGGTCCGGTTGGTCTGCAAATGGGATGTCCGGTCTGGAAAGGAACGCAACAGGTGAGACAGGCCGTCTTCTCCATCCGCAGCGTATTGATCATGCTGGGCGCGCTCAGCATCCTGATCGCCGCGGGGTTGGCCGGCTTCGGGCTGCTTGGCATCCAGCGCCAACTGGATGCCCGCAAGCGCGTCGTCGTGCTGGAGCAGGCCCTGTGGAACCATACGAACGCCGATACCTTCATGGATGACGTTCGTACCGACGTGCTGCGAGCGTTGCAAAACGCGGTCGGGACGAACAAGGAAGGCGGCGAGGCCATCCGCGCCGAGTTGGAGCACCACCTCGACGTCCTGCGTACCTCTATCGCCGAGAACCTGACGCTTCCGCTGTCCCCGGAGCTGCATGACAGCTACGCCGCGCTCGCCAGCCTTGTCACGACCTTTGTCCCTGCCGGGCAGGGCGCGGTGGAACTGGCACTGACCGATCCGGTTGCCGGGTCCGCCAACTTCGAGCGTTTCAGGCGATCCTTCTCGGCGCTGGAGGAGCTGATGGACAGCGTGCGGGACGTGCTGCACGCCGAGGTGGAGCATGTGCGGGACGGCGCGGTGCCGACAGGGAGGCATGCGAAACAAATGATCGCGGCGTCCTCTCTCATCGGCATCATGCTCCTGGTGCTGATTACGGCGGCCGCGGTGAGGATTGCCCATGGCATCACGACCGACCTGGCGAGTTCCCGTGAGGAGGCGCACCATCTCGCCCTGCACGACCCGCTGACCGGGCTGCCCAACCGCGCGCTCCTTGCTGAGCGCATGGACCGTGCCTTGTCCCGCATCCGGCGCCATAGGACCATGCTGGCGGTGCTGGGCCTCGACCTCGACCGCTTCAAGCAGGTGAACGACACCTTCGGCCATCCGGTCGGCGACGCTTTGCTGCGCGCCGTCGCTGGCCGGTTGGGTGGCTGCGTGCGCAGTTGCGACACCGTGGCCCGGCTTGGGGGTGACGAGTTCGCCATCATCCAGGCCCCGCTCGTCCAGGTTGAGGACGCCGGCGCTCTCGCCCAGCGGATCGTCGGGACGCTCTCGGAGCCATACGACCTGAATGGCCACAACGTCGTCATCGGGGCCAGCGTCGGCATCGCGCTGGCGCCTGTCGACACGACCGGTCCTAATGACCTCCTGAAAATGGCCGACATCGCGCTGTATCGCGCCAAGGCGGATGGACGCGGCTTGTTCCGCATGTTCGAGCCAGGGATGGACACGAAGATGCAAGCCCGGCGCGTGCTCGAATTCGAACTGCGCCGGGCCGTGAAGGCGCAGGAGTTCGAGCTGGACTACCAGCCCTTGGTTGACTTGTCGTCTGGCCACGTCGTCGCGCTGGAGGCTCTGGTGCGCTGGCGCCACCCGGAGCGGGGCCTGGTCCGGCCGGACGATTTCATCCCGTTCGCGGAGGAGATCGGCTTGATCGGGGCGATCGGGGAGTGGGTGCTGCACCAGGCCTGCGCGGCCGCGGCCGGGTGGCCCGCGGACGTGAAGATCGCGGTCAACGTCTCGGCGGCGCAGTTCAAGAGTCCCGGCCTGGTCGCGACGGTGCTCGACGCGCTCGCGGCCTCGGCGCTGTCGCCAGAGCGGCTGGAACTGGAGATCACCGAAACAGCGTTCCTCGCCGACGCCGATGCAACGCTGGCCACTCTGCACAAGCTGAGGGCGGAGGGCGTGCGGATCGCGATGGACGACTTCGGGACGGGCTACTCGTCGCTCGGCTACTTGCGCAGCTTCCCGTTCGACAAGATCAAGATCGACCGGTGCTTCATCAGGGACGTCGAGACCAGCATGGATTGCAAAGCCATCGTGCGTGCAGTGACCGGACTGGGCAGCAACCTGGGCATCATCACCACGGCGGAAGGCGTCGAGACGCCCGCCCAACTGGATCAGCTTCGGGCGGAAGGATGTGACGAGGTCCAGGGCTTCCTGTTCAGCCGGCCGGTGCCGGCGCGGGATGTGGCGGCGCTCTTGGGTCAGGCGATGGGTGGGGTCCAGACAGGTTGCGCCCTCGGACTGGCGAAGCACAGCCAACCGGAGCTGGCGTAGGCCGCAGCGGATGGCGGCTGCCATCAGGCAGTTCTCATCCCAAGATGCCCGGCAAGTCCAATCCCCGCTCGCGCGCGCAATCCAATGCCGCCTCGTATCCAGCGTCCGCGTGCCGCATCACGCCGCTGGCGGGGTCGTTCCACAGCACGCGGGCGATGCGGCGGGCGGCGGCCTCCGTCCCGTCGGCCACGATCACCATGCCGGCATGCTGGGAGAACCCCATGCCCACCCCGCCGCCGTGGTGCAGCGACACCCAGGTCGCGCCGGACGCCGTGTTCAGCAGCGCGTTCAGGAGCGGCCAATCGGACACCGCGTCCGAGCCGTCCCGCATCGCCTCCGTTTCCCGGTTGGGCGACGCGACGGAGCCGCTGTCGAGGTGGTCGCGCCCGATCACGACCGGCGCCCGAAGCTCGCCGCTCGCCACCATGTCGTTGAACGCCAGCCCCAGCCGGTGCCGGTCGCCCAGGCCCACCCAGCAGATGCGGGCCGGCAGGCCTTGGAACTGGATGCGGCTCCGCGCCATGTCGAGCCAGTTGTGCAGGGCCGCCGCGTCCGGCAGCAGTTCCTTCACCCTGGCGTCGGTCCGGTAGATGTCCTCCGGGTCGCCGGACAGCGCCGCCCAGCGGAATGGCCCGACGCCACGGCAGAACAGCGGGCGGATATACGCCGGCACGAAGCCCGGCACGTCGAAGGCATCGGCGACCCCGGCCTCCTTGGCCATCTGCCGGATGTTGTTGCCGTAATCGAGCGTCGGCACGCCCATGCGGTGGAAGGCCAGCATCGCCCGGACGTGCTCGGCCATGGAGGCGCGGGCGGCGTCGGCGACCCCTGCCGGGTCGCGCTCGCGCCGGGCTTCCCACTCCGGCAGGGTCCAGCCGCGCGGCAGGTAGCCGTTGAGCGGGTCGTGCGCGGAGGTCTGGTCCGTCACCACGTCCGGCCGCACGCCGCGCCGCACCAGCTCCGGGAACACCTCGGCCGCGTTGCCCAGGAGGCCCACCGAGACCGGGCGGCCGGCCCGCTTCGCCGCCTCCATCCGCGCCAGCGCCTCGTCCAGGTCGCGCGCCTCCGCGTCGAGGTAGCCGGTCCGCAGCCGCATCTCGATCCGGCTCGGCTGGCACTCGACGGCCAGGCAGGACGCGCCGGCCATGGTCGCCGCCAGCGGCTGCGCGCCGCCCATGCCGCCCAGCCCGGCCGTCAGGATCCAGCGCCCGGCGAGGCTTCCGCCGTAATGCTGCCGGCCCACTTCGACGAACGTCTCGTAGGTGCCCTGGATGATCCCTTGGCTGCCGATGTAGATCCAGGAGCCGGCCGTCATCTGCCCGTACATCATCAGGCCCAGGCGGTCCAACTCGTTGAAATGCTCCCACGTCGCCCAGCGCGGCACGAGGTTCGAGTTGGCGATCAGCACGCGCGGCGCGTCCGCATGGGTGCGGAACACGCCGACAGGCTTGCCGGACTGCACCAGCAGCGTTTCCTCGTCCGACAGCCGGCGCAGGCTTGCCGCGATCTGGTCGAAGCAGTCCCAGTTCCGCGCCGCCCGGCCGATGCCGCCATAGACCACCAGCTCGCCCGGGCGCTCCGCCACGTCGGGATCGAGGTTGTTCATCAACATGCGGAGTGGCGCCTCGGTCAGCCAGGACCGGGCGGTGAGGGCGCTGCCGCGGGCGGCGCGGACGGTACGGGCGTTGTCGAAGCGCGAAGTCTCGGGGCGGGTCATGGCGGTTCCAATTCGGGCAGCATGCCGTGAGCCGGGGCGGCGATGGCGCCGGAGGCGACCAGCCTGGCCGCGGCCTCGATATCCGGCGCGAAGTAACGGTCGTCCGCCAGGCCCGGCACCTCCCGCCGCAGCACGGCCCGCACCGCTTCCAAGACCGGGCTGGAGCGGAGCGGCGCGTGGAAGTCGCAGCCTTGGACGGCGGCCAGCAGCTCGATCCCCAGCACAGACGCCGCGTTCGCCGCCATCGGCAGCAGCCGCCGCGCCGCGTGCGCCGCCATGGACACGTGGTCCTCCTGGTTGGCCGAGGTCGGGATGCTGTCCACGCTGGCCGGCGTCGCGCGCTGCTTGTTCTCCGACACCAGGGCTGCGGCAGTGACGTGCGCGATCATGAAGCCGGAGTTGAGGCCCGGGCGCGGCGTGAGGAAGGCGGGCAGGCCGGACAGCGCCGGGTCGATCAGCATGGCGAGCCGCCGCTCGGCGATGGAGCCGATCTCGCACAAGGCGAGCGCGACGATGTCGGCGGCAAAGGCGACCGGCTCCGCATGGAAGTTGCCGCCGGACAGCGCCTCCTGCGTGTCCGGGAAGACCAGCGGGTTGTCGGTGACGCCGTTGGCCTCCGTGCCGAGCGTCACCGCGGCAAAGCGCAGCAGGTCGAGCGCCGCCCCCATCACCTGCGGCTGGCAGCGGATGCAGTAGGGGTCCTGCACCCGGTCGTCGCCCGTGAGGTGCGATCGCCGGATTTCGCTCTCGGCGATCAGCGCGCGCAAGGCCGCCGCCGCGTCGATCTGCCCGCGGTGCCGGCGCAGCGCGTGGATGCGCGGGTCGAACGGCGTGTCCGAGCCGC
>CAXUJE010000393.1:0-5294 GCA_964251035.1 uncultured Acetobacteraceae bacterium | reverse complement strand
GTCCAGCGCCAGGGCCAGCGCGAGGTCGTGCCGCACCCGCGGCGCGGCGCCGGGCGCGGTGGCGAGCGGCTGCAGCAGCCGCACCGCCCCAGGCGCGTCGCCGGACAGCGCCATCGACAGGCCGAGGTTGACCTGCACGGCGACCGAGGACGGGGTGATGCCCAGCGCCATGCGGTAGGCCTCCTGGGCGGCGGCGTGGTGGCCCTGCAGGTCGCGCGCCACGCCCAGGTTACTTGCCGCCGCGGCGTCGCGCGGGTCCAGGGTCACAGCCTGCGAGAACGCGGCCTCCGCGCCGGCCGGGTCCTGCAGCAGGCGAACGCGGCCGAGGCCGACCAGCGCCTTGGTGTCCCGGGGCTTGATCTCGATGGCGCTGGCGTAGCTGGCGGCGGCCTCGCTGCTGCGGCCCAGCGCACTCAGCGCGTCGCCCCGGCGGGTCCACGCGTCGCCGTTGCGCGGGTTCTTGGCCAGTAGCTGGTCGCTGACCTGCAACGCGATCGCGGGCGCCCCGGCCGATGCCGCGGCGTCGGCCAGGTGCAGGCTGGGCGACCATTTGGCCAGCGGCGCCTCCGGCGCGACCTCCACCGCCTTCGGCTGCGGCGTGGAGCAGGCCGCCAACAGGAGGAGCAGGCTCCCCGACAGGCTGCGCAGATGTGGTCCGTTGCGTGTCGCCATGGCGTCAGTGCATCGATTTCATGACTTGGATCACCGCCGGGCCGCCCACGATCAGGAAAATGCAGGGCAGGATGAACAGGATCATCGGGATGGTCATCAGCACCGGCAGCCGCGCCGCCCGCGTCTCGAACCGCATCAGCATCTCGTGCCGCATCTCCGCCGACAGCACGCGCAGCGCGTCGCCCAGCGGCGTGCCGTAGCGCATGGTCTGCACCAGCATGGAGGTCATGCGCTTGATGCTCTCCAGCCCGGTGCGGGTGCCCATGTTGACCAGCGCCACCCGGCTGTCGGACACGACGCGCAGCTCGCTCGCGGTCTTGCCGAACTCGTCGCTGATCGCGGGGTGCGACTGGCGGATCTCGGTGGCGACGCGGTTGATGGCCGGCTCGAAGCCCAGCCCAGCCTCCGCGCAGATCACCATCAGGTCCAGCGCGTCGGGCAGGCCCGCCTGGATGGCGTCGAGATGCTGCCGGTGCCGGCGCCGCACCCACCAGTCCGGGCCGAGCAGCCCGGCCAGGGCCGCGCCCGCGATGCTGACGTTGCGCACCAGCGGCGACAGGTGGAACCGCTCCAGCACCAGGAACGCCAGCAGCGGCAAGGACACCAGCAGCAGCAGCTTGGCGCCGACGAAGACCCCGAGCGCGCTGGGTCCGCGCAGGCCGGACGCGCCCAGCGTCAGCGTCAGCTCGGCCATCGTCTTCTGCGACAGCAGGCCGCTCCGCGCCACGCCGGAGCCGATCGCGCCGATGATCCCAAGCAGGCCGCCCATCTGTTGCGACGCAGCCTTGAGCGACGCATCGTTGGGACGGCGGATGGCCAGCAGGCGCAGCTTGAGGCGCTCCTGGCGGCGCAACTGGACCAGCACGGCCTCGGTCCCGCCCCACAGCAGGACCGCAACGAGCGCGCACACCAGGGCGAGGGTGGTCATGACAGGCTCTTCCGAATGAGCGTCTTCATCGACATGATGCCAAGGCCCAGCATCAGGACCGCGCCGGCCAGGATCTTCTGCCCGAGCGGCTCGACGAACAGCATGACGATGTAGGCGCTGTTCATGACATACAGGCCGACGGCGGCGAACGGCGGCAGCGCGCCCAGCACGATCGAGCTCATCTTCGCCTCGGCCGACAGCGCGTGGCCCTTCTGCTTCACCCCTACGCGCTTGCGGATCACGTCGGCCAGGTTCTCCAGCGTCTCGCTCAAGCCCCCGCCGGTCTGGCTTTGCAGCGACAGCGCGGTGGCGAAGAAACGGTACTCCTGCAACTTGTTGCGCTCGGCCATCCCGCGCAGCGCGTCGTCCAGCGACATGCCGATGCCCAGCTCGTCGGACAGGCGGGCGAACTCGGGGCCGGTGGGCGCGTCAAGCTCACGGCCCACGGCCGTGATCGAGTCCGTCACCGGGATGCCGACCCGCACCGCGCGGACGATCATCGCCAGCGCGTCGGGGAACTGCTCGAACAGCGCTTCCGCACGGCGGCGGCGGCACCAGTTGAAGAAGCCGCGGCTCAGCATGACCCATCCCAGCGGCAGCCCGATCCAGGCCAGGGGTCCCGCCACCCCAGTGCCGAGCTTCGTGGCCCCGCCGGCGATCAGGAACGTCGCGGCCAGCGCCACCCACGGGCGCAGCACGTAGTGCTCGCCGAGCGCCGGGTCGAAGCCGAACACGCCGGCCAGCATGGGGCCTATGCCTTCCGCCGCCTCCGCCAAGCCGACGCCGGACGTGGAGCCTGCCTCCAGGCCGGTGCGCTGCCGCTGGTAAGGACTCAGCACGCGGGCGAAGCGCGAGCGCGCCACTTCCTGCCTCGCTTGCAGCCGCAGCAGCCCCACGCTGGCCAGGCCCATCAGCATAAGGACCATGGCGATCAGCGTGACCAGCAGGGCGGGCGAGGCGGTCACCGTTCCGCCTCTTCCATCGCCGCCGCCCAGGCCCGCTCCAAACCGAAATACTGCAACTTCGACATGAAACCCGGACGCGCCCGGCTGACCTTGTAAGTGCCGCGCAGCCGTCCGTCCGGTCCGGTGCCGGTGATCTCGAGCTGGAAGATGTCGTTCATGATGATGACCTCGCCCTCCATCCCGCACACCTCGCTGACCTGGGTGACGCGGCGCCCGCCGTCGCGTTGGCGCTCCGCCTGGATGATCATGTGCACGGCGCCGGCGATCTGCGTGCGGATGGCGCGCGACGGCAGGCCCATGGACCCCATCTGCACCATGTTCTCGATGCGGGTCAGCGCGTCGCGCGTGGTGTTGGAGTGGATGGTGGACATGCTGCCGTCATGGCCGGTGTTCATCGCCTGCAGCATGTCGAAAGCCTCGCTCGCCCGCACCTCGCCGATGATGACGCGGTCAGGGCGCATGCGCAGCGCGTTGCGCATCAGGTCGCGCTGGGTGATCTCGCCGCGGCCTTCCAGGCTGGGCGGGCGGGTTTCCAGGCGCACGACGTGCGGCTGCTGCAGTTGCAGTTCGGCCGCGTCCTCCACTGTCACGATCCGCTCGCCCGGGTCGATCATGCGCGACAACGCGTTCAGCAGGGTGGTCTTGCCCGACCCGGTGCCGCCGGAGATGATGATGTTGAGCCGGCATCGCCCGGCGATCTCCAGCACGCGCGCCACCGGCGCCGTCATGGCGCCGAACTCGATCAGCTTGGCGAAGTCGATGGGCTTCTTGGTGAACTTGCGGATGGACATGTAAGGTCCGTCCAGCGCCAGCGGCGGGAAGACGATGTTGACGCGGCTGCCGTCCTTCAGCCGGGCATCGACCATGGGGCTGCTTTCGTCGATCCGCCGGCCGACGCCGGCGGCGATGCGCTGGCAGATGTTGGACAGGTGCGCGGTGTCGCGGAACCGTATGGGCGACAGCTCCACCTTGCCGCGCCGCTCGATGAAGATGCGGTGCGGGCCGTTCACCATGATGTCGGCGATCAGCTCGTCCTGCAGCAGCGTTTCCAGCGGACCCAGGCCCAGCATGTCGTGGACGAGGTCGCCCGCCAGGCTGCGCTGCTCGCGCCCGTTCAGCTGGATGCGCCGCTCGGTGGCGATGTCGGCGATCAGCCGCTCCACCTCCAGCGCCAGCCGGTCCGGCGGGGTGGAGGCGACGGCCATGGGGTCCATGCGCGACAGGCACAGCGTGCGCACCTCGGCCATGGCGGCGGCGTGGGTCTGGCCCTGCTCGGCCCGCGCCGGCGCCTTCGCTTCCTCCTCGGCCCGTGCGGGCGGCGGCGGCGGCGCCACGGGCGGCGCGGCCACGCGTTGGCCAAAGACCGGAAGCACGCTCATGCTTTTTTCCAGAACTGCCAGAAGTGCTTGCGGTCTGCGGTGCGCTTGGCCGAGGCCGCAGCGGCCGCGTCGCTGTCGATCAGGCGGTTGAAGGCCACCAGGCGCGCCAGGTCGTTCACCCGCAAGCGGAAGAAGCTGCGCTGGCGCGTGGCGGGGTCGCCCATGTTGGCGGCGGCGGCCAGGCGCTTGGGCAGGTCGGGGATCACCAGATCCGGGCTGCCTTCCAGCGCCTCCTCCACCTGCGCGCGGGTCAGGCCGCCGGGCATGCCGTCGCGGTTCAGCAGCAGCACCGTCCGCTCGGACTGGGCGACGTTGCCGTACAGCGCGCGCAGCCGCAGCGTGTCGCGCACCCCGGCAAGCGTCGGCTCGAACACGATCACCCGCTGCGTCGCGAGGTCCAGCAGGTCGCGGTACAGCGGCACCGGCTGGAACGGCACGTCGGCGACGATGAAGTTGTAGCGGCGGCGCAGCGCTGCCAGCAGGCGCGGGGCGGCGTCGGGCGCGCAGGCCGGCCGGTCGTTCAGCGCCTCCTGGCCGGCCAGCACGTGCATGCGGCCCTTCAGCTCCATGGACGCACGCTCGACGAACAGGTCGTCGATGCGGTCCGGCATCTCCAACGCGGCGCGCAGGCCGGGGCCGGGCGCCGCGTCCGCGAACAGGGCGGCGCTGCCCGTGTGCAGGTCAGGGTCCAGCAGCACGGTGTGGCGGTTGCGCAGGACGCCGAAGTGCCAGGCCAGGTTCACGGCGATCGTCGTGGCGCCCACCCCGCCGCGCGCGCCCGTGATGGTGATCACCCGCCCGCCGTTCGCCTCCTGCGCCGCGGTCGGCTGGCCGACGAGGACGGGGATGAACAGCCGCACCACCATGTCGCGCGTCAGCGGCTTGGCCAGGTACTCGCGCGCGCCCATGCCGCGCGTGATCTCCCGGTAGAAATCCATGTTGGTGAACTCGCCGATCACCAGCACCTTGACGTCCGGCTCGACCACCTGGCTCAGCGCGCGCAACGCGCTCAGCGGCTCGTCCATGCCGCTGATATCGACGATGAGGTTGCGCGGCGTCGCCTGCTTCTGCATGGCCGTGATGGCGGCGCGGATGCCGCCCCGCTCGATCTCGATCGCTTCCGGCATCGCGTCGGACAGGCTGTCGCGCAGCACCGCTTCCGTGGTCGCCTCGTTCACGAAGGCCATCAGCGCGACGCGGTCGCTGCTGGCGGCCCAAGCCTCGTCCGGGTCGCGTGGGAGGCCCGGCAGGGCGCCGTCGGCGGCCATCAGCTTCCCGTCAGCCCGGCGCCGCCCCCGCCGCCGGCAAGGCCGCCGCCCGACGGCCCCCCGCCCCCCCCGGGGCCGCGGG
>CAXUJE010000392.1:0-5303 GCA_964251035.1 uncultured Acetobacteraceae bacterium | reverse complement strand
CCGGGGGCGCCCGGGGGGGGGGGCCAACCCCCCCCCCCCCGCCGCCCCCAAGGCCGACGCGGGCGTCCAGTCGGGGATCGCGCGGGCACCAGGGTTGGTGCGGATGCGGCTGTAGACCCGCTCGGCCAGCGACACCCGGCTGAACGTCGCCCGCGCGGCCTCGACCAGGGCGCCATCCAGCGTCACCGGCGGCAGCGGCTCCGCGAGCAGGGCGTTCAGGTGGGCGAGCAGGTGCCCGCGCAGTGCCGCGTTGAGCGCCCCCGGCAGCCGCGCGTCCCAGTCCGCCGCCATCCAGGCCCGGACGAGTTCCGGCGCAAGCGGCCCGGCGCCGCCGAGCATCAGGTAGACCCTCGTCGCCGCATAAAGGACATCGGGATTGTCGAAGCGGCCGCGCATCTGCTGCTCCAGCCGCCAGACCAGGCGCGGCAGGAAGACCCGCTCCAGCGCGCGGCGGTAGGCCAGCCGGCTGCCTTGCGCGAGCTTGGCCCGCTGCGACAGCCCGAGCACCCGCGCGTCCCAGGCGTCGTCGCCCCAAGCCTTACCGCCCGAGGCCTTGCCGTCATTGGGCAGGCCCGCCGCCGCATCCAGCAGCGGCGAGACATGCGCGAGGTCGTCGTCGGCCACGGGATCAAGCGGCAGGCCCGAGAGCAGTTGCCGATAGGCCGCGAGGCTCTCGCCCGCCTGCTCCACCGCGAGGAGGTTGGCGGCATGGGCGCGCCAGAGCAGCGCCCCGCCGGCAACCGTCGCCAGGCCGACTGCCGAAAAGCCGGCCGCGCGCAGCACGCGCCGCCGGCGCATGCGCGCGGGCTGCTGGGACACCAGCAGCGCCTCGCCCAGGATGACCTCGCGCACCAGCCGGGTCACGAAGTAGCTGCGCCCGCTCACCGGGCGCAGGCTGGGCACGCGCATCTGATCGACCCCGAAGGACCGGGCCAGCAGCCCGGTCAGGCGGTCGATGGGCGTCCCCTGCTGGGTCGCCGACGTCATGTAGACGCCCCGCAGGAACGGCGCCGGGTCAAGCTTGCCGCCCTTGAAGGCGAGATGGAGGAACTCGGCCAACGGCTGCTCCAGGCTTGCGACCTGCAGCGGGAAGCCGTCGATGGCCGCCCGGCGCTCGCTGGCGCGCTCGGCTTGCAGCCGCTCGATGCGGCGCTCCTCAAGACGCCCGAGCAGCAGGCGGAACTCAGGCGCGAACGCTTCCACGGTGCCGCCCTGCGGAAACGTCATGCCCCAGACCTGCGCGCGGCCCACCGGGTCGAGGTCGTCGAAATAGGCGTCGAAGCCGCGCATCTGGTCCGCCTTGCTCAGCACGACGTAGACCGGCACGCGCAGCCGCAGCCGCTCGGTGATCTCGTTGATGCGGAGACGGACCGACCGCGCGTGCGCGGCGCGCTCGGCCGGCTCGGCGGCCGCGAGGTCAAGCAGGGACAAGACGACGATCACGCCGTTGATCGGCTGCCGCGGCCGGGTCCGGCGCAGCAGGTCGAGGAAGCCCAGCCAGCCAGCCCGGTCCAGCGCCGCGTCCGAATCCTGCGTCGTGTAGCGCCCGGCGGTGTCGATCAGCACCGCCTCGTCGGCGAACCACCAGTCGCACAGCCGGGTGCCGCCGACGCCGCCGAGCGACGGCTCCCTGCCGTCCTGCGCCAGCGGCAGGTGCAGCCCGGAGTTCAGCAGGGCGGTCGTCTTGCCCGAGCCCGGCGGCCCGATCATCACGAACCAGGGCTGCTCGTAGATGCGCCGGCCCCGCCCCTTGCGCCGCAGGTGCGCGAGGGCCTGCTTCATCCGCTCGCGCAGCTTCGCCACCTCCTCCGTCGCCTCGGCCTCGGCGTCGCGGGCATCCTGCCCTTCCTCGCCCGACATCGCGGCCGCCAGCGCCTTGCGGCGCCGCCGGTCGCGCCAGGCGATGCCGCCGTTGACAAGGAGGCAGACTGCCAGGACCGCGGCGATGGCGGCGATGCGCAGCGGCGGCGGCTGAAAGGCCGGCACCAGCGGGAACAAGTACCAGATGAGGGTGCTCGCGATGGCCCAGCCGGCCAGGCTGCGGCCCCACCGGCCGGCCAGCATCATCAGCACGTTCGGGAGCTGGTTCATGGGGGCTGGCCCTCCTGGCCGGCGACGATCTCGATGCGGCGGTTGTGCTGACGTCCGTCCGGGGTCGCGTTGGTGTCGATGGGATCGGCGTCCGCCCGCCCCTCCGCGCCGATGCGGCCGGGGTCGATCGTGGCGCCGAGCGCCGCGGCGGCGGCCCGCGCCCGCCCGAGCGAGAGCTGGTAGTTCGAAGGGAAGGCGACCGTGTGGATCGGCTGGTTGTCGGTGTAGCCGATGATTTTGATAAGTCCTGGCTTGACCGGCCCGGGCCGCGCCTGCAGCGCCGACGCGACGCGGGCCAGGATCGGCAGGAACTTGGCCTCGACGGCGGCGCTGCCCGACGCGAACATCCCGGCGCTTTGGATACGCACGACCGGCACCGACTGGGTGCCGACCACGCTCACCAGCCCGGCCTCCACTTCCGGCTGCAGGAACGCCGCCGCCTTGTCGCGCGCATTCTCGGGCTGGGGCGAGGGCGGCGGCGCCACCGCCACCGGAGGAGCGTCACGGGCGATGGCCGGCATCTCCGGCGGCGGCAACGCGAGGCCCGCCGCGAACGTCCGGTCCGACGCCGCATTCAGCCCGAACGACACCAGCGCATAGCCAAGGCAAAGCAGCCCTAGGGCCGCGAGCGCCGTGAGCCAGACCGGCAGCTCGGCCCTGAGCGGGCGGTAGGGCGCCGACAGGCCCTGCCAATGCACCGACAGCGCCGGCTCGGCGGCGCCCCGCTGGCGCAGGATGACCAGGTAGGTTTCCTCCCGCACGCGGTCCAGCTCGGCGACGCCGCGCGGCGACAGGCGGTAGCGCCCCTGCATCCCGAGCGACATGCAGAGGTACATCAGCTCGATCACCGGCAGGAACTTTCCCGGCGTTTGGCACAGCCGGGTCAGCAGGTCGAAGAAGCGGTCCCCGCTGCGCACCTCCTGGTGGAAGGTCGAGACCAGCGACCCGTCCGCCCATGACCCGCGGCTGCCCCAGGGCGTGTTCTGCACGACGTCGTCGAGGCTGGCGCAAAGGGTGTAGTGGCTGGTGCGGACCTGCTCGATGGGCAGCTTGGCGTCGCGCAGGCTCTGCTCGTAGCGCCTGACCTCCGCCACCGCCCGCTCGCGCAGGCTCGCCGCGTCGGGCACCGTGGACACGTTGCGCAACCCCGAAAGCAGCGACAGCAGCGGGGCGGCCGCGGCGACGACCGGCGACCCGCCGACCGGCGGCAGGCTGCCGAAGCCTTCAAGGCCCGGCGGCTCGGCAGCAGGCCGCGCGAGGGCCGCGGCGCGCAAAGCGGAGCGCGGCACGATGACCGTCCGGCTGTCGTCGTCCGGCTCGGCAAACGGATTGTCGCTCATTTCGGCCCCCTCACGCGCGGATCGCCCAGAGTTCCAGGTCGAGGTTCGGGAAGTCGCCGGAGACGTGGATGGCGAAGCCGCCCGAGTTCTGCATCTGCTGCCAATGCGGCGAGCTGCGGTCGAGCTCGAAGTACTGCGCGCCGGGGATGAACGGCATCTGGCGCGGCGCCACCGGAAGCGCGCGCAGCTCGATGCCGGGGATCGCCACGTTCACCAGCTCGCGGATGTGCTCGACCGCGCCGATCTTGGACGTGCTCGGGAACAGGCGGCGCAGCGTCTCGCCGGGCACGTCCGCGCGGGCCACCAGCACGACGCTGGTGCCGGTCAGCAGCGTGCGGTCCTGGATCGCGCCGACGCGCACCCCATGCCGGCGCTCCTGCAAGGGGATCTGGATCGCCGTCTGCTCCAGCACGGCCGACAGCGAACGGCGGATGTTGGCCATGACGGGCGTCATGCACCGCTGCAGGTCGTTGTGGCGGTAGGCCTCGAACCGGCTGGGGCGCCGCCGGGGATCGGTGAAGGTCGCAAGCTCGCCCGCAACCTGCAGCAGGAGGCAGTACAGCGCCTCCGGGTGGATGTTGCCGGCGCTGGCCAGGTGCGCGAACAGGGTCTGCCAGCCGTTGACGGCTTGCAGCAGCAGGAAGTCAGCGACCTCGGTGTTGCTCTTGGTGCCGACGGCGGTCAGCCGGGCGGCAATCGCCTCGCCGCGCTGGTTGAGCAGGCCGGACAGCTCGACCAGCATGGCGGCGAGCGGCGCCGCAACCCCGCAGCTCAGCACGGGCGGGACCCAGCCATTGTCGAGGATGACACGCTGGTCCGAGGCGACCTCGGCCACGCGCGCGACCGGCAGGCAGGCATAGCCCTCGCGGTCGTCGGTCTCCAGCAGGAAGCGGAGCCGCAGCTTGCCGATCTGGAGCTGCGCCGTTTCCGTGGCGCCGGAATGCGTGTCGAAGGCCTCGAAGCCTTCCGGCTCGTAGCGCCCGTCGTGCCCGCCGCCCGACACCTCCGCAGCACCCGGCTGCTGGAACGGCACGGCGAGGTAGACGAGCACGTTGCGCGCCGTCTCGGGAACCAGCAGCGGCGGGGGCAGCGGCCCCCCGTCCGGCGTCGAGAACGGGGTGCCGTCATCGAACAGGCCCGACGCCGAGGTCAGCGCGAACCGCCCGGTGCCGAGCAGGTCGCGCGACACCGCCAAGTCGGTGAACCCATAGGGGAAAGGACGCAGCCCGGCGATGCTGCTGCGGAGCTGCTGCGCGGCCCAGCGGTCCTGCTGCTGGAAGTGCTGCGCGCGCAGGAACATGCCCTCCTGCCAAACGATGCGGTTGTGCCAGGTCACGTCGGTCTCCTCGCGGTCGTGGGACGGCCGGGCACAGGCGGCCGCGGCGTCGCATGGGGCGGCCTCACGGCCGGTCCTCCGTGTCGTCGGCGGACAGCGAGGCCAGGGCGGCCTCGTAGGCACGCGCGAACGACTTGCCGAAGACGCTGTCGAAGTCGTCGGCGAGGGCGCGCATCGTCTGCGCGTGACGCGCCGCGTAGGCATCCCAGGCGGATGCCTTGCGCCGGCCGGTCAGGCCGTCGAGCACGCCCCGGCGCCGCTGTTGCGCCACCCGCTCCGGCTCCAGCTCGGCCAGCACGTCGCGCACCGCGCGCTGCATCGCGGCCGTCACCGCCAGCTCGTGCAGGCGCATGTCGCGCAACGCCTCGGAGATCGCCTGCTCCGGACCCATGCCGCCCTGGCGCCCGATCCCGAGCAGCCCCGCCAGCGCGTCGCCGTCGTCGGCGGAGAACTTCAGCGGGTTGTTCCCGGCGGCGCGGATCATCGTCTGCTCGATCCGGAACTCGCCCTTGACCATTGACCGGGCGATCATGATC
>CAXUJE010000391.1:0-5321 GCA_964251035.1 uncultured Acetobacteraceae bacterium | reverse complement strand
TCTACCCGTATCGCGGCACGCTGACCTACAACGATGGGTATCTCCTGTATGGCCTGGGCTATGCCGGCTTGCGTGTCCTTGGCCTGGACCCGTTCGCCTCGGCGGAAGCGGTCAACGTGCTGCTGCGGGTCTTGGGATTCGCGACCGCCTACCGCTTCGCGAGCCGCGTGCTGCGCCTGGCCTTCCCCTGGGCCATGCTCGGCGCGGCCCTGTTCACCTTGAGCATCAGCACCTACCAGCAGTCCGCCCATGCCCAGATCCTCAGCGTGGCGCTGGCGCCGGGGGCCGCGCTGCTGGCCGTGCGCGCCATGCGGGCGTTGGAGGCAGGGACCGCGCGGGCCGCGTTCGGCTGGGGGGCGGCGTTTGCCCTTCTGGCGTCGGCCTGGCTGATGACCGCCTTCTACATGGCGTGGCTGCTGGGCTTCTACGCCGGGGTGCTCCTGCTGGCCGTCCTGGCGATGCGTCCCGAGGCGCGGCGGCGCATGTCGTCCGTGCTGCGGCGCGAGTGGCTGGCCGTGTCCGCCATTACCCTGGTTTTCGCGGCCGCGGTTGCGCCTTTCCTGAGCTTGTACCTCCCCAAGGCGAGCGAGAGCGGGATGCACAGCTTCGCGGCGCTCCGCCCTTATCTGCCCAGCCTCGGCGACACGCTCCGGGTCGGGCCGGGGAACCTGTTGTTCGGCTGGTCCGACCGCTTCTTCGCTCCGGCCGACGCCACGGCATCGGCCGAGCGGACCGTCGGCTGGCCTCCGGTCCACGTGGCCTGCTTCCTGGCTGCCGCCTGGTCCTGGCGGCGACGCCGGGCCATGGGGCCGGTGCTTGTCGCCCCAGTGCTTGTCGCCATCGGCGTCGTGTACGCCCTCACCCTCAGCGTGGGCGGCGTGTCAGGCTGGTGGCTGGTCTATCAAACGGTTCCAGGCGGCAAGGCGATCCGTGTCGTGGCTCGCGCCTGGATCATGCTGGCGGCCGGCCCGGTACTGTGCGTCGTGTTGCTTTGGCTCCAGGACCTGAGCGGCAGAAAACCCGTCGCTGCCGCCGTCCTGGCGACGCTGCTGGCCGCCGAGCAGCTGAGCAGCGGCCCGGACGTGGCGCGCCTCGACCGCCTGGGCGAGTTGCGGCGTTTGGAGGCGGTCCTGCCGGCGCCGGCGCGCTGCCGCGCCTTCACTGTGCTGTCGGCACGGTCCGACGATCCCGAGGCCAGCAAGACCCTTCAAACCTTGAGCGCCAACGCCAATGCCATGCTCATCGCCGAGGTCGCCAACCTGCCCACGGTCAACGGGATATCAAGCTTCAATCCCCCGGACTGGAACGCCGCCGACCCGAGCAGCCCGAGCTATCTGGGCCGCATGAGCGCCTATGCGCAGGCGCATGGGGTGGACGGATTCTGCGGCTTGGACCTGCGGACCCGGCGTTGGTATGAGGACCTGTCGCGCTATGAGCCGGTCCGCCTCGTGCCGACCGGGGGCTTGTTGTCGCTGCGCCTTAACGAGGCGGGTAACGACCTGCTCGGAACCGGCTGGTATGCGCCCGAGGCTTGGGGACGCTGGGGCGGGCCGCGCGCAATGCTGCGGTTCCTGCCGCAAGGCGGCGAAGGGGCGCTCAGGCTGACAGCTTGGGCGCTCGCCAGCCCGCATCCGTCAGCACAGGCGCAGCGCGTGGCCGTGATCGCCAACGGCCGCCTCGCTGCGACCTGGACCTTGTCGGCGGCGCCGGCCGAGTATCAGGTGCTGCTGCCGCTCCCCGATCAGGCCCGCGACCCGGTCGAGGTCGTGTTCGCCGCCCAAGACCTGGCTCGGCCTCAGGCGGAAAACGGCGCTGTCGATAGCAGGCTCCTGGGGCTGGGCCTGATCGCCGTCCGGCTGGACCGGCCATGAGCGCTCCGGCGGCCCGCGATAGCTGAATTCCGGCCCGTCATGCCTCGGAGGCAGTTCTCCTGGCTTCCCGTTCCCGCACGATGTCCGCGACGTGCCGGGCGATCACCTCCTCGGACACGGGTGTTTCGTACTGGTCCAGGATGTCGTCGAGGCGGGCTTGGCCAGCAGGGTCAAGCTCGGCGTCCTCCGGACCCTCCATCAGCCGGTCCCACTCCTCCCGCACCTCCGGCGGCATCCCCTCCAGCATCGCGCGGTTGCGGGCCTCCAAGCGGTCGAAACCGGCTAGGCTCGGCAATGCAAGTTCCAACGCATCCACCCGGCGCTTCTTCAGCGGCTTGCGGCGCGGCGGAATGCGCTTTTTCTTGGACGGCTTCTTCATCGGGCGGCGGTCCTGTTTGGCGTCCGTTGGCTTTACCATGCACCCTGGCGGGCTGTTTGTCTGCCGTATGCCGCAAGCGCCCTGGACGCCAACTGGCGCCCAGGGGCATGGTGGACGGGACGCGCGGCGCCTAGCCCGCGCCCAGCATCTTCTCCGCCAGGGCGGTGTATTGCTGGTCCGCCTGCTTGGCCTCCTCAAGCGACGCCCGCATGGTCTGCTCGGTCTGGCTCATGCCCAGCTTCGCCGCGTAGTTGCCGAGCGTGCCGAACGCGGCGATCCAATAATGCAAGGCAAGCTGCCCGGCCGCGATGATGCCGAGGTCGCGGGTGGTGGCGTCCGGCGCCTTCTGCCGGATCTTCTTGCTGACCTCGTAATGCGCGCCGAGCACCGGGTTGCCGGTGTCCTCCGCGCCGCCGGTCTCCTCCAACGCTTGGGCGATGCGCTGCGCCCACTGCTCGGACGTCTTGTTGCCCGCCTGCAGGGCGGCTTGCAGCTCGGGGTGGCTGGCGTCGTCCTGGATTTCGCCGGTGGCCTTCTTCGCCACCTCGCCGCCGGCTTTCAGGGCCTGGAGGCCCTGCGCGACCAGCATCTTGAGTTCTCCATCGGCCATGTCGTCTCCTTGTCGTGGGCGCTTGTCCTGCGCGCCGGGCCAACGGCCTTCCGGGACGGGCGGTTCCGACCGGGCGCCCGCCCCGGCGCTCACATCAGCGGGAAGGGCCGTCACGCCGCCCAGGATGCCGCCGCTGACCCCAAGGGTGCCGCGGGCCGGCGCCAGCGCATCGGCGCGCCCTCGACTCCGCAGGGCGGCCGGACCCGCAGCGCCGGCCCCCACGCCGTGTCCTCGGCGGCATCCGCGCGGTCGCCGGGCGTTTCCGGCGCGAGCGGGCCGGGGGCGCCTGCCGGCAAGCCGGTCAGCAGCGCGGCGGTGCCGGCCAACGACGCCCGAACCGCGCAGCCCGCCACCGTGGACAGCCGGCCCGTCAAGCCGCGCACCGCGGCGGCGGCCATGAGATAGCCGGTCGCGGGGTCCAGCGCCTGCCCCGGCAAGGGCGTCGGGCGGTAGCGGCCCAGGCGGTCCATGCCCGCCGCGGCGATGCCGCAGCTCATCTGCACCAGGCTGTCGAAGCCGCGGCGCCCCTGCCACGGGCCGGACCAGCCGTACGCGTCCAGCGACACGTCGATCAGCCCGGGGCGCAGGCCGCGCCGCAGCACCCTGTCCAGCCCCAGCCCGGCGAGCGCGCCGGGCCGGTAGCCGTGCACCAGCACGTCCGCCCCGGCCAGCAGGCCCTCCCAAGTCGCCCGGCCGGCCGGTTGGCGGAGGTCGAGCCGCGCGCATCGCTTGCCGAGCGTCACGTCCGGCGCAAGGGCGGGTTCGTCCCAGCCGGGCGGATCGATGCGCAGCACCTCGGCGCCGAACCCGGCCAGGAAGCGCGTCGCGACCGGGCCGGCCAGCACGCGGGTCATGTCCAGCACGCGCACGCCTCCCAGCGGCGCGTCGGCCGGCACGGTCCAGCTTGGCGCCGGGCCAGGGTCTCCGGGGTCGATGAGCAGCAGCGGCTCGGCGGCGCCCGCCTGGCCTTGGGGGTGGGCCGCCCAGGCCGCCATGCTGCGCATCTCCGCCGCGCAGCCGCCCGCATCCACGACCGCGCGCTCCAGCGCGTTTGCCGGCCACCGGCTCACGGCCTGCGCGACCCGCTCCCGCTCCGCCGGTGCGCCCAGCACGCTGAGGGCCGCCGCCCGGTGGTGCGGCGCGTTGGTGTGCAGCTTGATCCAGCCGTCCGCGGCCCGGTAGTCGCCGGCGACCGCGTCCCACGCCGGCGGCAGCGCCCAGCCTTGCGGGCGGATGGAGTGGCCGAACCAGAACGACGCCAGCCGCCGGTCCACGGTTGCCCGCGGCAGCCCGCCCCGGCGCGCGTGGACCAGCTCCGCCACGGCCAGGCAGGCGGCACCGGCCGAGGCCGCGGCCAGGTCGCTCACGGCGAACGCGGATGGCAGGCCGCCGTCGCCGGTCACGGTCAGGCGGCCGGGCCACTCCGGCCCGCCGCCGAGGGCGTGCCAGATTTCGGCGAGTGCATGCTGGGTGGCGTCGGACATCGGGCGGCTCCGGGCTGGCGGGTTCTGCGGGACGCAATGCCTCAGTTCAGGCTTCCATAGACGATGGACAGCAAAGCTACGCCTGGCTCGCCAACGGAAGCGCCATGAGCAGGTCATCGTAGCAGCGGTCTCCAACTGCCGCACAAGGGCATCAGCCTCGTCGGGGTAGCCTTCTGTGCCACTTGGCCCGGTCCTAGGCATGTGGTCCCGCTCCTGATCGGTGCCGCCATCGGCGTCGATTGAAGCTTGATGATGCAGGGACAACGAAGGTCCGGGAAGGACCGGTCGAAATCCGAACCGGCGCACGACCCGGCCGTCCCGTTCCTGGCGGCGCCACCGGGATTGCCGCACCATGGCGGCACGCCGGCCATCGCGATCCGCGGCGGCGCCGGGTTCAGGAGGGATGATGCGCATACTCATGGTCGGGGCCGGCGCGATCGGCGGCTACTTCGGCGGCCGGATGGCGGAGGCGGGGGAGGACGTGACCTTCCTGGTCCGGCCGCGCCGGGCGGCGCAGATCGCGGCGGACGGCCTGGTGGTCCGCAGCCCGCGGGGCGACATCGCCCGCCCGGTGCAGACCGTGCAGGCCGGCGCCCCAAGCGGCACCCTGGACGGCCCGTATGACGCCGTGGTGCTGAGCTGCAAGGCCTACGACCTCGACGACGCCATCGCCTCCTTCGCCCCGGCGGTGGGGCCGGGCACCGCCGTGCTGCCGCTGCTGAACGGCATGCGGCATTTGGACGCGCTGGACGCCCGGTTCGGCGCCGGCGCGGTGCTGGGCGGCCAGTGCCAGATCGCCGCGACGCTGGAGCCGGACGGCACCATCCGCCACCTCGGCGAGCTGCAGGCGCTCTCGCTCGGGGAGCGCGACGGAAGCGTGACGCCGCGGGTGGAGGCCCTGGGCGCGGCGCTGGCCGGGTTCGGCGGGCGGGTCAGCGAGACGGTCATGCAGGACATGTGGGAGAAATGGGTGTTCC
>CAXUJE010000390.1:0-5330 GCA_964251035.1 uncultured Acetobacteraceae bacterium | reverse complement strand
ATCACATCACGCGCCCAAACGGAATCCCGATTCCGTCAGAAACGGACACGCTCTAGTGCAGCTTCCCGCAACACTGGCGTGAAAAGCCATAGAGCGGCTGGGAACGTCGTTCCGGATGTCCGTCTAGCCTTCGGACACTGATGGCGAGTTCGCCGCCCCTGCCGACGGACCACTTTTCGCGCCCGCATCAGACCGAATTACTCGGCGGACACGGACTGAGCGGACTGTATGGACAGGGTCCACAATACCAGTTCGCAACGGAAATCTGCTGCCTAGCAATATCAGCCAGTCAGCAGTGTGAACACTGAATGTTTCATTTGACCTTTGAGACAGCATCGCCGGCCTTGTATTCATATAGATTGCACGAAATGCCTAACGGGATGCTTGGTCCGACCCTGTGAACTGGCCCCAAGCCGGACGCCGAACACCCTGCTCAAAGGGATCGACGCCCGGCACAGCCCACGGCGCCCTTACGCCGCCCGCCGCCCGCTCGGCCGGCGGTTGCTGTTCTGCGCCCCGCGCGACCCGCCGCCGCGCTGCCCCTGCCCGCGGCCGCCGCCGCCCAGCACCGGCGCCCGCATGGTCGAGTTCTGCGCGGCGTCGGAATGGTACTCGTGCTCCCGGAACACCGGGACCGCCCCGCCGATCTCCTTCTCGATGTCCCGCAGCCACGCCCGCTGCTCGGCGCTGCACAAGGAGATCGCATGGCCCTCCCGCCCGGCGCGCGCCGTGCGACCGATGCGGTGCACGTAGCTCTCCGGCACGTTCGGCAGGTCGTAGTTGAAGACGTGGGACACGTCGTCCACGTCGATGCCGCGCGCCGCGATGTCGGTCGCGACCAGCACCTTCACCGCGCCGGACCGGAAGCCGGCCATCGCACGCTCCCGGGCACCCTGGGACTTGTTGCCGTGGATCGCCTCCGCGATGACGCCGGCCTTGGTCAGGTGCTCGGCCACCTTGTTGGCTTCGTGCTTCATCAGGGTGAACACGATGGCGCGGGCGACCTTGGGAGACTTCACCAGCTTCTCGATCGCGGCCTTCTTGTCGGCCTCGTCCACGAACATCATCGTCTGGCGGACGCGCTCCACCGTCGTGGACGGCGGCGCCACCTCCACCCGGACCGGGCTGCGCAGCATGCTGCCGGCCAGCTCCGCGATGCTCGGCGGCATGGTGGCGGAGAACAGCAGGGTCTGCCGGGCCTGTGGCAAGGTCGCGACGATGCGGCGGATGTCGCGCACGAAGCCCATGTCCAGCATGCGGTCGGCCTCGTCAAGGACCAAAACCTCGACCTTGGACAACTCGATGTGGCCCTGGCCCATCAAATCCAGCAGGCGGCCAGGGGCGGCGACCAGAACGTCAACGCCGCGGCGCATCGCGTCCACCTGGCGGCCCTGGCCCACGCCGCCGAACACCACGGCGTGGCTCAGCCGCATGTGCCGGGCGTAGGTCGCGAAGCTCTCGTCGATCTGCGAGGCCAACTCACGGGTGGGGGCGAGCACAAGGACGCGGCAGCCCTTCGGCGGCGCGGGCACCCGGCGGGCGTCCAGCCGCTGCAGGATCGGCAGGGCGAAGGCGGCGGTCTTGCCGGTGCCGGTCTGCGCCAGGCCCAGCAGGTCGCGGCCCTCCAGCAGGTGCGGGATGGCGCCGGCCTGGATCGGCGTCGGCGTGGTGTAGCCCTCGGTCGCGAGGGCACGCAGCAAGGGTTCAGAGAGCTTAAGGTCGGCAAATGTCGTCATGGAAAAAGGGCGCCTCCTGGCGCCGGGTCGTCGGGCCGCGCTCCCGGTGAGGATGCAAGCGGCGCATGGGAGAATGCCCTGCGTGGCACGCGATGCGGCGGGACTGCCGCTGGTCTCGGTCGAGGTTTCAGGAGCGAAGGGCGCTTCCGTGTTGGGCGTCGGCTCTCTGCGCACGAGGACACCGGAGGAGGAAGGCTCAAGCAGTCGCAGTCTGCTGCACTGCACATAGACCTCATGGCTTAGAAATGCAACGGGATCGTGTCAGAAAAGCAACCCGTAGGGCAGAAATGCCACAACATCTCCCGGCGAAACCTGGGTGACGCCGTCCGCCAGTTCGACCAAGCCGTCGGTTTCGGTCAACGAGGTCAGAATGCCAGCGCCATCGACCCTGTGCTTGTGCGCCGAGAGCACCCCATCCGGCCCGGGCAGCAGGCGGGCGCCGACGTACTCGCGCCGCCCGGCCTTCTTCCGGTAGGCGAAGGCGGCCGGCACCGGCAACAGGGACGGCGGTTGGAAGCGGCTGCCCGCCAGCTTCGCCAGCAGCGGGCGCGCCAATTGGGCAAAGGTGACGAAGGCCGCGGCCGGATTGCCCGGCAGCCCCATGAACGGCACGCCGCCCAAGATCCCCATCGCCACCGGGCGCCCCGGCTTCACCCCTAAGCGCCAGAGCACCAGGCGTCCCATCGCCTCGACCGCCGCGCGGACGTGGTCCTCCTCCCCGGCCGACACGCCGCCGGAGGTGAGGACCAGGTCGTGCCCGCCCGCCGCCTGCCGAAGCGCGCCGCTGATCGCATCCAGCCGGTCGGGCAGGATGCCGAAATCCGTCACCTGCGCCCCGGCCCGGCGCGCCATCGCCGCCAGCAGCACGCGGTTGCTGTCGCAGCGCTGCGCCGCGCCGACGGGCGCCCCCGGCTCGACCAGCTCGTTCCCCGTCGAGAACAGCGCCACCCGCACCGGCCGGCGCACCGGAAGCGTGGTGACGCCCAGCGCCGCCGCCAACGCCAGGTCCTGCGGACGCAGCCGCAGCCCGGCGCGGAGAGCGGCGCCGCCGCGGGCGACATCCTCCCCGCGCGGCCGGGTGTTGGCGCCGGGCCGCAGCCCCGGCGGCACCTGGACGTGCCCGGCGTCGAGTCGCACGTCCTCCTGCATGAACACCGTGTCGGCGCCGGACGGCAGGACGGCGCCGGTAAAGATGCGCCGCGCCGAACCAGGGACCAAAGGCTCCGCCAGCGCGCCCGCCGCAAGCCGGCCCAGCACCGGCAGGCGGCCCCCGGCCTCCAACCCCGCCAGCCGAACGGCGTAGCCATCCACGGCCGAGTTGTCGAACGGCGGCAGGTCCACGGGCGCCGTCACGTCCACGGCCAGCACGCGCCCGTCCGCCTCCAGCAGCCCGACCTGCTCCGTCCCATCCACCGGCCCCACCTGGGCCTCGATCATCGCCCGGGCGGCGTCCAACGTCAGCGGCGCGGCCTCGAACGCGAAGCAGTCGTCCGAGAGCTGCGCCATCAGCCGACCGGGACCGCCAGCGCCTGCACGGCCTCCGCGATGGCGGGGATGTCGTCCAACTGCATCCACGGCAGGACCAGGTCCGCCACCGGCTCGTCCGACGCCACCGCGACCACGGAGGGGTCGTCGGGATAGATCATGGGCTTGCCGTTCGCGGCCCGGAACACCTCAAGCTTGGGCTGCCCGCCCCGCTTGAAGCCCTCCACCAGCACGAGGTCGACGGGGCTGAGGCGCGCCAGCAGGTCGGCAAGGTCAGGCTCGGCGTCGCCGCGCAGCTCGTGCATCAGCGCCCAGCGGTGGGCGGACGCCACCAACACCTCCTGGGCACCGGCCTGCCGGTGTTCCCACGAGTCTTTACCGGGCTGATCCACGTCGAAGCCGTGATGCGCGTGCTTCACAGTCGAAACGCGCAGCCCCTCCCCGACCAGCATCGGAATCAACCGGCGCAGCAAGGTCGTCTTGCCCGCGCCGCTCCAGCCGGCAAGGCCGATCACCCGCATGGGGCACCAAGGACGTGAAGAACTGGTGGGAGTCGTGATGTCATTGGTTCTATCTGCTTCCGGCCCGGAGGTGTCTCCGAGGCAATCCGGCTTTTTCTGCCACCTGATCCCTGCGCCGTCATGCACATTAGAATTCATACGATAGGGGCAACTGTGCCTGTCCCCGACGACCAGCAATCTCCCGTGTGCCGGCGCAAGGCAGGCGCGGCCTGCCCACGGCCGCGCGCCTTGCCCTCACTCCTGGAACACCAGCGCCACGCCGCAGGCCGCCGCCGCCGCGACCGTGATGCCGCTTCTGTCCTGCGTCGCCGCGACGCCGCCGTCCCGCAGGGCGCGGGAGGCCCACTCCAGCGACAGCGTGCGCAGGGTGAGCGCCGCCATGAACTGATCGCGGCCCGTGGCCTCGGGCACGTCGGTGCCGAACTCGGCATCGAGCGCGGCCGGGGTCACCACGTCGATGCTGGCCAGCCCGGCGGACAGGCGGCACCCGTCGGCGGTCTGCCGCACGTGCTCGTCCCCGAACATGCGGGCGAACAGGCCGCCGAGCATCGCCGGCTCGGCAGCGCAGACGACGGCACGCAGGATGCCCAATGCGCCGTTCGGGTGCCGGCGCCAGGGATCATGCCACACCAGCTCGGGCGTCAGGTGGTGGCAGAAGAACACCCGGCCGGCGGGCACGGCGTCCCGCTCCAGCCGCACGGTGCGGAACGCCGCGTCGCGCGTGCCGCCCGGCATCTCGACAGGGCGGGAGAACGCCTGGGGCGGCAGCACCGGCACCCCGGCGCCTCCCAGCGCCGCGAAGGTCCCATCGCTGTCGAACGTCTTGAACACCAGGCCGTTCAGGCCCGCCGGCCAGTCCAGCACGTCCGTCCGCCCGCCCTCGCCGGACAGCACGCCCAGCAGCTCAAGGTAGTCGGTGCCGAGGATCGCCAGGTTGTTGATGGAGCCGAGCGTATGATGCCCGCGCGGCGTCAGCGAGAAGCCAAGGCGGTGAAAGGTCGCGGCGGCCTCCTCCAGCCGGTCGCGGGCGTTGATGACGACGTGGTCGATGACGGGGATGGGTCGGGCCATGGAATCGCTCCGCTGCTGCCGGTTCTGTAGCGGAGGCTGGGGTATGAAGCGAGCCTGGCGTCCCGACACGGCCAATGGCGGCCTCCAGGCAGCACGCCGGAAGCAAAAGAGTCGTTAATCGCAACTAATCGTGTTGACGGGCCTGGCTTGTGCCAGTACGCCCGTTAACCGTGAGTAACACTGCGCGCCCCCGCCCGTTCCTGCGCCTCCGCGGCCGTTCGTTCATGGCCGTCGTGCTCATGCCGGACCAACCGCTCACGGAATGGATGGCGCAGCTCGATGCGCAGATCGCCCGTTCCCCCCGGTTCTTCGACGGTCGCCCGGTCGTGCTGGATCTGGAGGGCCTGGCCGGCGCCGAGGCCGGGTTCCTCACCTTGGTCGAGGACCTGGCCGCCCGGGCCATCCGCATCATCGGAATCGAGAACGCGGACGAGGCGGCGCTGGGTCCGCTGCTGCCCCGCCTGCCGCCCGTGCTGTCCGGCGGGCGCACGGTGGGCCTGCCGGTGCTGGTGCCGGG
>CAXUJE010000389.1:0-5374 GCA_964251035.1 uncultured Acetobacteraceae bacterium | reverse complement strand
CCGCGCCCGCGCGGGGGGTCACGACGTCGGCCGCGGGGCGCGCCCGCGCCGCGCCGGGCCACTCGGCCATGACGGCACCCGGCAGCGCCGCTGCCGCCCGCTCCAGCGCCGCCCAGGCCTCCGGCCCGGCGTTTTCCCGGAAGTAGCCGCCGAGCACGCCGATGCGCAGCCCCCCAATGCTTTCACTATCAATGCCATCCCCCGCCCGCGCCGGCTCGAAGCCCCGCCCGGCGCAGGCCGGGTCGAGGGCGTCGGGACCCTGCATCGCCTCGTAGGCCAGCGCCGTGTCCGCCGCCGTGCGCGCGAGCGGGCCGACCGTGTCGAGCGAGGCCACGAACGGGAACGCGCCCGCCCGCGACAGCCGCCCGTAAGTCGGCCGCAGCCCGAACAGGCCGCAGAAAGCGGCGGGCACCCGCACGCTGCCGTTGGTGTCCGAGCCGAGCGCCAACGGCACCAGCCCGCCCGCAACCGCCGCCCCGGAGCCGCCGCTGCTGCCGCCCGCCATGCGGGTTGTGTCGTGCGGGTTGCGGCTCGGGCCATAGTGGACGTTCTCGCCGGTGAAGTCGTAGGCGTACTCGCCCATGTTGAGCGCGCCGACCAGCACGGCCCCGGCCGCCTCCAGGCGCCGCACCGCCGTCGCGTCCGCGCTTGCGGGCGGCAGGCCGCGGTTGATGCGCGAGCCGGCCAGCGTGGCCAGCCCGGCCACGTCGAACAGGTTCTTGACCGCGAACGGCACGCCCGCGAGCGGCAGGCGCCGCCCGTCCTGGTCCACCCACGCCGCCCGCGCCCGCGCCCGGTCGGCCAGCACGGCGGTGAAGGCGCCCAAGGCCGTGTCCCGTTCGGCGATGCGGGCGAGGGCGCGCTCGATAATGGCGGCAGCGTCGGCGCGCCCTTCCCGGACCGCGCCCGCGATGGCGGCGGCGGTCAAGGCGGCTCCGGCGGGCGGTCGAGCGGCAAGGGGTCGAGCGCGTCGGGAAGCCCCTCCGCGACCTCCGCGCCGAGGCGGAGCAGCAGGCGCAGGTGGAACAGCACCGCCTCCTCCCACTCCGGCGCGACCGCGATTCCGAGCGAGGCGGCGGGGGCGAGCAACGGGTCGGTCACGGCGCCTGGCATGGGTCCCATCGGTGGACTATGCCCCGGGGATCGGCGGCCCGTCCAGCAGGCGCCGTCACCCCAAGGAGGAGCCGCCATGCAAGCCGCCGTGCACCGCCTGCCCGCCGCAGCGCCCGACGACGCGTCCGCCCTGCTCGCCGCCATCAAGTCCGGCGCCATCGACCCGGCGCGCATCGTCGCCGTGCTCGGCAAGACCGAGGGCAACGGCTGCGTCAACGACTTCACGCGGGGCTTCGCGACGCGGGCCTTGAAAGACGCCATCGCCCAGGCCTCGGGCCGGTCCCCGGCAGAGGTGTCCGCCGCCGTCGCCTTCGTCATGTCGGGCGGCACGGAGGGGGGTCTCGCGCCGCATTGGCTGGTGTTCGAGGCCCGGCCCACGCCGCCGGGCGACCCGGTCGCTGGCCGGAGGCTGGCCGTGGGCACCGCGATGACGCGCCCGTTCCTGCCGGAGGAGATCGGGCGGCTGGCGCAGGTGGAGGCGACCGCCGACGCGGTGCGCCGGGCCATGCAAGACGCCTCCATCGCTGCGCCCGCGGACGTGCATTACGTGCAGGTCAAGTGCCCGCTGCTGACCCGCGCGCGCATCGGCGAGGCGGAGGCGCGCGGCCGGGCCGTGGCGACCGGGGACACCTACGAGTCCATGGGCCTGTCCCGGGGCGCCTCCGCACTTGGCGTCGCGCTGGCGCTGAGGGAGGTGTCGCCGGCGGCGCTCACGTCCGACGCGGCGATCTGCCGCGACTTCTCGCTCTGGTCCGGCCGCGCCAGCACGTCGTCCGGCATCGAGCTGATGGAGAACCAGGTCATGGTTCTGGGCAACAGCGCCGCGTGGCAGGGCGACCTCCTGATCGGGCACGCGGTCATGGCCGACGCGCTGGACGTGGGCGCCGCAGCGTCGGCCCTCGCCTCCGTAGGCATCGGAGCCGCCGGGCAGCTTGGGCCTGCGGACTGCGCCCGCGTTGCCGCGGTTCTGGCGAAGGCCGAGCCATCCCGGAGCGGCCTGATCCGCGGCCGCCGCCACACCATGCTGGACGACAGCGACATCAACGCGACCCGGCACGCCCGCGCCCTCGTCGGCGGCGTGCTGGCGGGCGTGTTCGGCGACACCGAGCTGTTCGTCTCGGGCGGCGCCGAGCACCAAGGACCCGACGGCGGCGGCCCCGTGGCGGTGATCGCGCGGCAGTGAGGCACCGGTCTGCTGGGGCCTGGGTTCCGGCAGTCATCCGTTCCAATCCTGCCGCCTCGGCACGGCCGAACGGATCACGCCGGCCAACTCGGCGACGCAGTCCTCAACCCAACCGGGCTGGGCGGCGGCGAAGCTGAGGCGCAGGAAGGAGCCGGCGGGTTCGGCTGGAAACCAGTGGCGGCCGGCGCTGACAAGGATGCCGCGCGCTGCCGCCTGCCGCTCCACCTCCATGTCGGACACGCCGTCCGGCAGCGCGCACCAAAGATGCAGCCCGCCGGCGGGAAGGATCGGCAGGCAACCCGGCCCGAGGTGGCGGCGCAAGGCGGCGGCCATGGCGTCCCGGCGGGTGCGCAGCGCCGTGCGAAGGGCGCGCAGGTGGCGCGGCCAGCTTGGCGCCGAGACGAGCTGCAAGGCGGTTTCCTGCAGGATGCCCGGCACGAAGAAGTCGTCTACCAGCCGGGCTGCGCGCAGCCGTTCCAGCGCCGCGCCGCGGGCGCAGACCGCGCCGACGCGCAGGCCCGGCGCCGCGCACTTGGTCAACGACCGCACGTAGATCACGTGGCCGTCCCGGTCCTCCGGGGCGAGCGGCGGGGGCGGGTCGCCGTCCAGGGTGAAGTCCCGCGCCCAATCGTCCTCGATCAGGAACGCGCCTGCCTCCGCCACTGCCGCGAGCACGCGGGACCGGCGGTCTGCGGACAGCACCGCGCCGGTCGGGTTCGCGTGGCTCGGCTGGCAATAGAACACGCGGGCGCCGGTGCGGCCGAACGCCTCGGCAAGCAGGTCCGGCCGGACGCCGTCACCATCGGTGGGGACGGGCACGACCCGCAAGCCCGCCGCCTGCGCCGCCGCCAGGGCGCCGACATAGGTCGGGCTTTCGACCAGCACCGGGTCGCCGGGGGCGGCCAAGGCGCGGAAAGCGGCGGCGTTGGCGGCCTGGGTGCCAGGGCAGATCGTCACCTCGTGCGGGTGGGCGCCCGGGACCGCGGCGGCGAACCAGGCGCGCAGCGCCGGCAAGCCCTCGGCCGGCATGCGCCCCCACACGCCGGGCCGCCGCAGCGCGCGGGCGGAGGCCGCGGCCAGCAACGCGGTCGGCTGCAGCTCCTCCGGCAGGTAGCCGACATTCAGCGCGCGGGCTTGGTCGGACGGTATCAGGCAAAGGCTGCCCAACCCGCCCGCCGTGGCCCGGGCCGGCCCGAGCGCCAGGCTTTGCCAGCCGAAGTCGGACGGAGCATCGCTGCCGCCGGGGCTGTCTGCGACGAAGGTGCCTTGCCCCGGCCGTGTGTCCAGCACGCCCTCCCGCGCCAGGCCGTCCAGCGCCTGCTGCACGGTGACGGGGCTGACGCGCAGTTCCGCCATCAGCGCGCGGACGGAAGGCAGGCGCGAGCCGGGGGGCTGCCCATCCGCCAGGCGGCGCAGGTGTTGCGTGACGCGGGCATTGCTGTTATCTATTTTCATGGGAATACATGATAACGCTACTGTCGCCGTCACGGTAACGCAACCCGGGAAAGGGCGGCGGCCGTGAGCGCCGGGCTGATGCTGGCGTTCGTCGGCTTCGCTTTCGTCGGTTCCATCACGCCCGGGCCGAACAACGCGATGCTGCTGGCGTCCGGCGTGAACTACGGGTTCCGCCGCACGGTGCCCCACATCGCCGGCATCAGCCTGGGCTGCGTCGCCATGCTCGTCCTGGTTGGCCTCGGCTTGGGACAGGTGTTCGCGGCCGTGCCGCTGATCTACGGCGTGCTGCGCTACGCCGGGGCCGCCTACCTGCTTTGGCTGGCCTGGACCATCGCCCGGGCCGGGCCGATGACGGGACGCCCGGCGGGCGGGCAGCCGGTGACGTTCTGGCAGGCCGCCCTGTTCCAATGGGTCAACCCGAAAGCCTGGATCATGGTGGTGGGCGCGGTGACGACCTATGCGCCGCGCGACGGCTTCGGGCGGAACATCGCGGTGCTGGCCGTGCTGCTCGGCTTGGTCAACCTTCCCAGCATCTGCGTCTGGGCCGGCTGCGGCACGGTTCTGCGGCCCTTTCTGTCCCATCCGGGCCGCGTCCGCGCGTTCAATTGGGTGCTGGCGCTCTCGCTGCTGCCGGTCCTGGAACACTGAACCCCTTTGGAGAGTGCCATGCGCCGCCGCTACGCCACCGTTGACGTGTTCACCGCCGTCCCGTTCAGCGGCAACCCGCTCGCGGTCGTGCTCGACGCCGAGGGCCTGTCCACGGCGCAGATGCAGGCCGTGGCGCGCGAGTTCAACTACGTCGAGACCACCTTCGTCCTGCCGCCCCAGGACCCGGCCCACACCGCGGCGGTGCGCATCTTCACGCCCGACCGCGAGCTGCCCTTCGCCGGGCATCCCAACGTCGGCACCGCCTTCGTGCTGGCCCAGCAAGGCCAGGCGTTCGGCCGGGCGGTACGCGACGACGTAGTCTTCGAGGAAAAGGCGGGCCTGGTCCCGGTCAGGGTCCTGCGCGAGATGGGCGAAGCGGTCGGAGCCGAACTGACCGCGCCGGAGCCGTTCCATCGCGGCACAGCCATTGACCCGGCGCTCGTGGCGGCCGCGGTCTCGCTGCACGTAGGCGAGGTCGCGACGGATCGGCACGCGCCCGTGGTGGCGTCGGTCGGCCTGCCGTTCCTGATCGCGGAGCTGAGCAGCCGCGATGCGCTCCGCCGCGTGCGTCCCGATCCGGCCGCATTGGCCGAGGCGTTCAGGCTCGCGGGCGTCACCGGGCTGCACCTTTACACAGCCGACACCGAACCGGGCGACGCATCGGAAGAGACATGCGACCTCAGCGCGCGCATGGTGTGCCGGGTGCCGATGGTGGTCGAGGACCCGGCGACGGGCAGCGCCAATTGCGCGCTCGTGGCCCTCCTCGCCCAGCTTGACCCGCGGCCGGACGCCACGGTCAAGCTCGCCGTCGCGCAGGGCGTGGACATGGGCAGGCCCAGCCTCCTGCACGCGCAGGCCCGCAAGACGGGGGGCGCCATCGACGCCGTGACCGTCGGCGGACGCTGCGTCACGGTCATGGACGGCAGCTTTTGCCTGGAAGGGCAGGGATAGCCGCGCCGCGAAGGGTCAGTCGGC
>CAXUJE010000388.1:0-5383 GCA_964251035.1 uncultured Acetobacteraceae bacterium | reverse complement strand
GTCGTGTTCGCAAGCTGGGGCGGCGCCTACCAGGATGCCGAGCGGGCCTGCTACTGCGACCCCTTCGCCGCCGCGACGGGCGCCCGCGTGGTGCAGGACGGCCCAATGGACATCGCCAAGTTCCGCGCCATGGTCGGGGGCGGGACGCCGGACTGGGACGTGGCCGACGTCACCATCGATTTCCTGTATGCCGGCAGCGCCGACGGCCTGTTCGAGCCGATTGACAAAGCGGCCGTGGACACGGGCCGCATCGACCCGCGCTTCGTGCACGAGAACGGGGTCGGCTGCATCGTCTGGTCCTACAACCTCGGCTACAGCACCGCGGCCTTCCCCGCCGGCAAGCAGCCGCGCAACTGGGCCGACCTGTTCGACCTGCAGCGCTTCCCCGGCAAGCGCACGCTGGGCGACGAGGCGACCTCGACACTTGAGATCGCGCTGCTGGCCGACGGAGTGCCGCCGGGCAAGCTGTATCCGCTCGACGTGGACCGCGCGTTCCGCAAGCTCGACACCATCCGCAAGGACACGATCTTCTGGTCCACCAACTCGCAATCGCAGCAGTTGTTCGTCGACGGCGAGGTGAGCCTCGGCATGATCCTCAACGGCCGCGCCTTCGACGCCGCCAAGAAGGGCGCACCCATCGCGGTGTCATGGGAGCAGAACATCCAATCCGTCGATTACCTGGCCGTCCCGCGCGGCAGCCGCAACCGGGCACCGGCGATGCGGCTGATCGACACGATGACGCTGGCGGAGAACCAGGCGAAGCTTGCGAACCTCATCGCCTACGCCCCCACCAACCCGGCGGCTTTCGAGTCCATCGACAAGGCCGTCGAACCCTGGCTGTCCACGGCGCCCGCCAACGTCGAGAAGGGGTTCGTCATCAACGCCGCCTACTGGCGCGACAACCAGAAGGCGCTGATGGAACGCTGGGCCGCCTGGAAGCTGTCCTAGCCGGCGCCCCCTGCATGCGGATGGACCGGCACGCCTGGCTGCTGGCGCCCGCGCTGCTGCTCCTTCTGGCCGCCTTCGTCTGGCCTGTGGGCTGGCTGCTGCTGCGGGCGTTCACCGAGCCTCGGCTGGGTTTCCAGAACTTCGTGCTGCTTTGGGAACGGCCCGTGTATCTGCGGGTGGTGGGGAACACGGTGCTGATCGCGGCAGTGCTGACCCCGGCTTGCCTGCTGCTCGGCTTCCCCGTGGCGCACGCGATGGCGCATGGCGGCCCCCGGCTGCGGCGCTGGCTGACCGCCATGGTGCTGGTGCCGTTCTGGACCAGCTTGCTGGTGCGCGCCTTCGCCACAGTCATCCTGCTGCAGCGGCGCGGGCCGCTGAACGCGGCGCTGCTTGCCTTGGGGATCACGGACCAGCCGTTGCCGCTGCTGTACAACCTGACGGGCCTGATGCTGGGCGCGGTGCAGACCCTGCTGCCGTTTGCCGTCTTCCCGCTGCACGCGGCCATGGCGCGGATCGAGCCATCGCTGATGCCGGCGGCGCTGACCATGGGCGCCCACCCGGTCCGCGCGTTTTGGCGCGTGTACCTGCCGCTCACGCTGCCGGGGCTGCTGGCGGGTGCCACGCTCGTGTTCATCAGCGCGCTGGGCTACTACGTGCTGCCCGCCCTGCTGGGCGGCCCGCGCGAGCTGATGGTCTCGCAGCTCATCCAGGACCAGATCGGGCACGGCGACTGGGGCGCGGCCGGCGCGCTGTCCCTGGTGCTGCTGGCCTCCACGGCGCTGCTGCTTTGGGCGCTGCACCGGACGGTTGGGCTGGGAGCGGTGGCGCGGTGAACGTCCGCGATGGCGCCGCGCCCTGGCGCGTGCTGCGTGGCGCAGTCTGCCTGCTGGCGGCGGCGCTGCTGCTGGCGCCCTTGGTGGTGATCGTGACCGTGTCGTTCAGCGCGGCGCCGTTCCTGCAATTCCCGCCGCCGGGCCTGTCCTGGCGCTGGTACAAGAACCTGGCGGGCGATCCGGCCTGGCTGGACGCCATTGCCGTCAGCCTGCAAGTCCTCGCGGTGTCTGCCACGCTGGCGACGGCAATGGGCACCGCCGCGGCCTATGCGCTGGCCCGGGGCAGCATTCCAGGAGCCGGGGTCATCCGGGGCCTGCTGCTGGCGCCTATCGTCGTGCCCGGCATCCTGGTGGCGGCCGGGCTGTTCGGGGTGTTTCGCGGTTTAGGCCTCAATGGGACACTGGCGGGCCTCGCTATCGGCCACACCGTGCTGACGCTGCCTTACGTCGTCGCGACCGTAAGTGCTGCGATGGAGGGGCTGGACCCGCGGCTGGAGGACGCGGCGGCGACGCTGGGGGCGCCGCCCTGGGCCGCGTTCCGCCGGGTCACGCTGCCGCTGCTGCTGCCGGGCGTGCTGTCGGCCCTGCTGTTCGCCGCCGTGGTGTCGTTCGACGAGCTGATCGTGTCGCTGTTCGTCAGCACGGCGCGGGTGCGGCCGGTGCCGGTGCAGATGTGGTCCAACCTGCGCGGCGACTTCGACCCGACGGTCGCGGCCATGGCGTCCCTCTGTTTCCTCCTGGCGCTGCTGGCCTTGCTGCTGGACGCGCTGCTGCGGCGGCGGCGCGAACCCGGCGCATGACCGATGGCCCGGCGGTGCTGGAGCTGCGCGGCGTCCGGAAGAGCTACGCCGGGCAGGAAGCGGTCGCAGGCGTGGACCTCCTGCTGCGGCGGCACGGGTTCCTGACGTTCCTGGGGCCGTCCGGGTCGGGCAAGACGACGACGCTGATGCTGGTGGCCGGGCTGCAGCGGCCGGATGCCGGGTCGATCCTGCTGAACGGCGCGCCCGTGGACCGGCTGCCGCCTTATCGGCGCGACATCGGCATGGTGTTCCAGCACTACGCCCTGTTCCCGCACATGACCGTGCGGCGCAACGTCGCCTTCCCTCTGGAGATGCGCCGCGTGGACCGGGCCGAGGCCGCCTGGCGGGTGCAGGAGGCGCTCGACCTGGTGGGCCTGTCCGGGCTGGGCGACCGCTTGCCGCGGCAGCTTTCCGGCGGCCAGCAGCAGCGCGTCGCCCTGGCCCGCGCGATGGTGTACCGCCCGGCGCTGCTGCTGATGGACGAACCGCTCGGGGCGCTCGACAAGCAGCTGCGCGGGCAGCTGCAGTTGGAGATCAAGCGCATGCACCGGGAGCTGCGCATGTCCGTCCTGTACGTCACGCACGACCAGGACGAGGCGCTGACGCTGAGCGACCGCATCGCGGTGTTCAACGCCGGCAGGGTCGAGCAGGTCGGCACGCCGCTCGACCTGTACGAGCGGCCGGCCACGCGCTTCGTCGCGGGCTTCATTGGGGAGACGAACTTCTTCCCCGGCACCGTGGTCGGGGCCGAGCCTGGCGGGGGGCCGTGCCGCGTCGATGTGTCCGGCACCCTGCTCGGCGCCACGCTGCCTGGGGCCGCCGCGCCGGGCGCTCCGGTGCCAGGTGCTTCGGTAACGGTCGCGGTGCGTCCGGAACGCATCCGGCTCCATGCCGTGTCGGAGGGGGCGGCCGGGCTTCCTGGCACCTTGCTGGACAGCATCTACCTGGGCAGCGCGCGACGCTTGGTCATCGGCTTGGCCGATGGCCGGGACTGCCATGCGCTGCGCCCGGCCGATGCCGCCCCCATGGCGCCGGGCCAGCCGGTCATTCTGTCCTGGGACGCTGCGCACGCCACGGCCTTTCCGGGTTGACAAGCGGAGGCGAAGTCACGGGCCGGCACCGTACCCTTTCGATCCGCGGCCACTCCGCCCATGATGAGGCCATGTCCAAGACGGCTGAGACGTTGGCGCAGATCCCGCTATTCCGCTCGCTTAACCAAGATGAGGTCCGCCGCCTTGACGCCCGGTGCACTTGGCGCCGGGCGGCCGCGAAGGAGTGGGTGCTCGACTACGAGTCGGGCGGCACGGACCTGTTCTTCGTGCTGCAGGGCCACGTGCGCGTCAGCATCGCCGCCGCCGGCCGCGAGGTGATCCTGCGCGACATCCGCGACGGCGAGCACTTCGGCGAGCTGGCGGCCATCGACCAAAGGCCGCGTTCGGCCGGCATCCTCGCCATCACCGACACGCTGGTCGCGCGCATGCCGGCCAGCGTGTTCCGGCAGGTGGTGCACGAGCATCCCGATGTCTGCGACCAACTGCTCCATACGCTCGTCGGCCAGATCCGGATGCTGACCAACCGTGCCAACGAGCACTCCTACCTCGGTGTTCGCCAACGCCTGTATGCCGAGCTGCTGCGGCTGGCCCGCAGGCCGATCAATGGCGGCCATCCCGTCGTGTCGCCGCCGCCCACCCACGCCGAGCTTGCCGCCCGGGTCAGCAGCCACCGCGAGGCGATCACCCGCGAGCTGAACGCCCTGGCACGCAGCGGGCTGATCGAGCGTCGGCGCGGGGCGATTGCCCTGCTGGACGCGGACCGCCTGCGCGAGATGGTCGCGGAGGCCGGTGAGCACGCATGAGGCGCTGTGCCCCGGCGTGAGCCAGGTTCAGAAGCGCCCAGGCTCGATGCGGAAGATGTCGGGCGACCTGTGGTCGCGGATATAGGAAAGCTGCAGCGTCAACGGCGGTGCCGTCGGCGGCCGGTCAGCCCGCCCCGCCGCGACGCCGCTGAGCAGCAGCAGCACCATGCGGCCGTCTGGCTGCGCGGCGCGGAACACCAGAAGGGCGTCCTCGCCCACCTGCTGGTTGGCGAAAACCTGCTCGGGGGGCGCCGGGTGCTGTGCCTGGAAGTGGTCGCGGAGCGCGTTCGCCGCGGCGACGATGGCCTCGTCCCGCTCGGCGCTCCGGCCATCGCTGGACCAGATGACGTTGACCTGCACCAACCGCTTGGAGGCGTAGCCCAGGATGTAGAACAGCCGCGCCGGCCCGGCGTCAGGCAGCAGGTCCTCGACTGTCGTGGCAAGCACCGTGGTCTTCTCACGCGGATGCACGGTGCGCGAAAGCCGCCCCGCCGCCGGGAAGTCCCGTCGGACGGCTTGGCGCACTTCGGCCTCGCTCATGCCGAAGCGGGCCTGGCGGAAGCCCTCGACCGGCCCCAGAATGACGGGTGGCGGGACGGCAGGCGGTGGGGCGCCGGCATCCGGGCCTGGCTCGGCCGCCCGCGCCGCAGGTTGCGGTTGAGCCAAGGCGGGGCCAGGGCGCGGCGCCGCGCCCACCATCAACGCGGTCAAGCAGCCATAAGCGCCGAGAGGCCGGAATAACCGCCCGGCGCTCCTGCGTATCAGCACCATCCTCGTTGCTCCCAGGGGTGTATTCTTGACCGATGTTGCGGTGCAGCTTACAAATCTCAATAGTAATACCAGGGATGGCCGATGACGCCCACTTGCTTCGTCCGGATCATCCCGTTGGCCCGCCTTGCCGTGCTGGCCGCGCTGCCTGGCGGCGCCTGGGCGCAGGGGATCACGGT
>CAXUJE010000387.1:4120-5387 GCA_964251035.1 uncultured Acetobacteraceae bacterium | reverse complement strand
GTCATGGCCCCGCCAGCGCGCAGGTCGCGCCGCCGCCGGCGATGCGCGCCAGCAGCAGGCGCCCGCCGGAAGCCGCCAATGCCGCGCCCTCCGCCACCGAAGCGACGCCGGTTTCGCGCTCGGCGACGGCGGACCGGGTGGGGCAGCGCAGCTGCACGGCGACCAGCGCCGCGACGTCGATGAACGCGATAGGCAGGCCGAGCCGGGCGGCAGCGTCGTGCAAGCCGGGCGCCCCCTGTTTCCACTGCGGGGCGGCAAGCAACCCAACAATGCACCCCGCCCGGGCCTGCGCCGCCCGCACCAGACCCACGATGTCGTCCGCGGCGCACTCACTTCGAAAACCCAGCCCGGCGACGATCACGCTTTCTCCGCCGACCATTGCGTCACGGTGATGGCCGGGCGGTAGCCATGCAGGCCGCCGATGCGGTCCAGCCGTTCCACCGACAAGCGCGACAGCGTGCCGCCGAACCGGGCGCGGGCGGCGATCAGCGCCGCCTCCGACTCGATGGTGACGGCGTTGGCGACCAGCCGGCCATAAGGCGCCAGGGCGGCCCAGGCGGCGTCGATCACCCCCGGCTCGTGCGCGCCGCCGCCGATGAACACGGCGTCGGGCGGCGGCAGGCCGGCCAGCGCACCGGGCGCCGGAGCGCCCGCGACGTGCAGGTGCGGCACGCCAAGCGACACGGCATTGCGCGCGGCGCGGGCGGCGCGCTCCCCATGGCGCTCGACCGCGACGGCCTGGTTCGACGGGTGACGCAGCAGCCATTCGATGGCGATGGCGCCGGACCCCGCGCCGATGTCCCACAGCCGCTCGCCCCGGCGCGGCGCCAGGGCGGACAGCGTCATTGCGCGGATTTCGCGCTTGGTGATCTGCCCGTCATGCTCGAACAGCGCGTCCGGCAGGCCGCTTGTGAGCGGGATGCACTGCGCGCCCGGCACCGCCGCAACCTCGATGGCCAGCAGGTTGAGCGGGTGGATGTCGGCTAGGCGGAACCAGGCCGCCGTGGTGCTGCGGATGCGCTCCTGCGGGCCGGACAGCGCCTCCAGCACGTGCAGCACCGAGGGGCCGAAGCCGCGCGCCTGCAGCAGGGTCGCAACCAGCCCCGGCGTGCCTCCATCGGCCGAGAGCGCCAGGATGCGGGCGCCGGGCTGCAGGAGTGGCGCCAGCGGCGCCAGCGGCCTGCCGCAGAAGGAGATGGCGGCGCAGTCCTGCGCCGCCCCGCCGCGCCGGGCGCCCTTCGTCCACCGTCAGCCTGGGGCAAGTCGC
>CAXUJE010000387.1:3082-4110 GCA_964251035.1 uncultured Acetobacteraceae bacterium | reverse complement strand
GGGCGCCGCCCCCGGGCCCCCCCCAGCCGAGCCGGGCGCAGGCCAGCGCCAGGGCGGATGGCGCGGGCATGCACAGCCGCTCGGCGGCCGGGACCATGGCGGCCAGCGTGCTGCCGACGCCGTAGCAGAACGGGTCCCCGGACGCGAGCACCGCGACCGGCTGCGGACGCCGGGCCATGATGGCGTCGAAGGAGGCCGCGAGCGGGCTGGACCAGGCCATGCGCTCACCGGCGATCAGCGCCTCCGCCAACGCCAAGTGCCGCGCGCCGCCCACCACCAACGCCGCATCTCCGATCAGCCTGCGCGCCTCGGGGGACAGCACGCCGTCCTCGTTCACGCCGAGGATGGCCAGCCAGGGCGGGTTCGTGGTTGTGTCACTCATGAATGTGCTCATCCTCGGCGGCACGACGGAGGCCTCGGCCATCGCCGCGGCGCTGGCTGATCACCCTTGGGTGCGGCCGGGGCTGTCGCGCGCCGGGCGGACCCGGGCGCGGGTGCTGCCGGCCGTGCCGGCCCGGCGCGGCGGGTTCGGCGGCGCGGACGGGCTGGCCGCCTACCTGCGGACGCATGACGTGGCGGCGCTGATCGACGCGACCCACCCGTTCGCCGCCCAGATCAGCCGGAACGCCCAGGCTGCGGCCCACACTGCCGGAGTCCCGATGGTCGTCGTGTCGCGTCCGCCATGGGCCGCAGGACCCGGCGACCGCTGGACCGAGGTCGCCGGCATGCCCGCCGCCGTGCAGGCATTGGGCGCGGTGCCGCAGCGGGTGTTCCTGACGGTGGGGCAGCAGGAACTGGCGCCCTTCCGCCTGGCATCTTGGCACCGCTACCTGATCCGCAGCGTCGAGCCGCCGGACCCGGCCCTGCTGCCGCCGGGGGGCCGCGGGGGGGCGCGGGCGGGTGCAGAGGTCCAGCGCCACCTTGGCCCCGTGCGCGGCGCCGGGCCACCCGGGCGGGCGCGACGCCGCACCGCGCGCGGCCTGACGCGGGTGGCGCGGCGGGCGTGCTGCCGCCGCGCCCTTCCCAGT
>CAXUJE010000387.1:482-3072 GCA_964251035.1 uncultured Acetobacteraceae bacterium | reverse complement strand
GAACGGCCCGCTGCGTCGCGGCGCGCGGGCCGTTCCGGGAGGACGCGGAACGTCGCTTGCTGGAACAGGAAGGCATCGAGGTGATCGTCACCAAGAACTCCGGCGGCACTGCTGTCGCGCCCAAGCTGGCGGCGGCGCGGGCGCTGGGCATCCCGGTGGTCGTGGTCATGCGGCCTGTGGCACCATCCGGAGAGACGGTGCCGGATGCCGCGGGTGCGCTGGCCTGGCTGGATCATGTCGCTGCCCCATGGGAACGGGGTGTGTAGAGCCAAGGCGCCGCCCCGTCACGCCCGATCCGGCGCGTGGCGGCGGAGCCGATCAGCACCAGGGTACGCATATCGGCCCGCGCCGGGTCAATGTCGGACAGCGTCGAAACCTCGACCCGCTCGTCCGCCCGGCTGATGGCGGTGGCGAGCGCCACAGGCGTCGCGCCGGGCAGGATGGGCCGCAGCGCGTCGAGCGCCGCGCCGAGCTGCCAAGGCCGGGCACGGGACGCGGCATTGTACAGCGCAATGACGAACCCGGCGGCGGCGGCGGTGGTGAGCCGGGCCAGCACGACCTCGAACGGCTTGAGGTTGTCCGACAGCGACAGCACGCAGAAGTCATGGCCGAGCGGCGCACCCAGCCGGGCGGCGGCGGCCAGCATGGCGGAGACTCCGGGCACCACGGTGATATCAAGGGCGCGCCACGCCGGCTCGCCCCCTTCCACCGCCTCGAACACTGCGCTCGCCATCGCGAACACGCCGGGATCGCCGGACGACACGACCGCCACCTCCCGCCCAGCGGCGGCGAGCGACAGCGCGTGGCGGGCGCGGTCCATCTCAACCCGGTTGTCGCTGGCATGGCGCACCTGGCCGGGCCGCAGCGGCAGGCGGCCGAGATAGGTCGCGTAGCCCACAAGGTCGGTCGCCGCCGCCAAGGCCGCCGTCGCCTGCGGCGTCTGCATGGAAGCGGCGCCGGGGCCGAGGCCGACGATGGCGAGCCGCCCGCTCATCGCGCCCGTTGCCGCCCGGGCACGAGGACAAGGGAGAAGTACGGCGCCCGGTCCGTGTCCAAATGCGCGAACGGCATGGTGCGGCCGTCCGGCATGGTGCCGCGCTCGGCATACAGCGCGCGGTCGGCGAGGCCGGCGGATTGCAGCGCCGCGCGGATCTTGGGCAGGTTGCGGCCGACCTTCATGATGACAGCGGCGTCGCTGCCGGCGAGCCGCGCGGCCAGCGTCTCGGCGTCGAGCGTGCCGGGCAGCACCGTGAGCACGTCGTTGCCATGGGTCATCGGCAGCCGCGCCTGCGCCCAGCAGCCGCTCATGCTGGTGATGCCCGGCGTGACCGCGGTCGGGTAGGCCGCATGCAGCCGGTCGAACACGTACATGGCCGAGCCGTAGAAGAACGGATCGCCCTCGCACAGCAGCGCCACGTCCTGCCCGGCATCGAGCCTCGATGCGACGATGGCGGCGGCGGCCTCATAAAAGGCGCGGATGCCGGGTTCGTAGCGCGGGTCGTCCACGTCGATCTCGGTGGTGTAGGGGTACTCGAAGCGCAATTCCTCGGCGGTGGGGTTGAGATGGGCGCCCGCGACCGTGCGGGCATGGCCGGGCCGTCCGCGCTTGGCGAAGAACGCGACGACGGCGGCAGTCGCGAGGAGGCGCGCGGCCCGCAGCGTCAGCAGCTCCGGATCGCCCGGCCCCATGCCGACCACGTGCAGCGTGCCCGTCATTCCCGCTCGCTGGCCACGGCGTTGACGGCGGCGACCGCCATGGCGCTGCCGCCGCGCCGGCCGTGCACGGTGGCGAACGGCACCCGCCCGTCCTCGGCCAGCGCCTGCTTCGACTCGGCCGCGCCGACGAAGCCGACCGGCATGCCGATGATCGCCGCCGGGTAGGGCGCGCCGGCGTCCAGCAGGTCTAACAAGTGGAACAGCGCGGTCGGCGCGTTGCCGATGGCGACCAGCGCGCCGTCCAGATGCGGGCGCCACAGCTCCAGCGCCGCGGCGGAGCGGGTGTTGCCGATGCGGGCGGCGATGCCCGGCGTTTCCGGCGCGTCCAGGGTGCAGAGCACGGCGTTGCCGGCCGGCAGGCGGGCGCGGGTGATGCCGTGCGCGACCATCTTGCTGTCGCACAAGACGGGGCGCCCGGCCAGCAGCGCCGCCCGGGCGGCGGCGGCGAAGTCCGGGCTGAACTCCAGGTCCTCCGTGATGCCGACGATGCCGCAGGCGTGGACCACCCGCACGGCGACCCGGGCCTCTTCGGGCGTGAAGCGGGACAGGTCAGCTTCTGCGCGGATGGTGGCGAAGGACTGCGCGTAGATCGCGGCGCCGTCGCGGATGTAGGGCCGCCCGGTCATGCCGAGGCTGCCGCGTATAGCGAAAGACCCTGGGGCGGCGGCGCCGTGCCCGCGCGCCAGTCCTGCACTCGGCTGTAGCGCCCGGCCTCGCCGACCAGGACGGGGCCGCCGCCATAGGCGCAGCCCTTGGCGCAGCCGGAGATATGCAACGGCCCCCCTGCCCCGCGCGCCGCGAGCCGGGCTGCGTCCACGCGGGCGGGCACGCTGGCCCGGCCGCAGCCGGGGCTGCCGACGCAGGCGGTGATCCC
>CAXUJE010000387.1:0-472 GCA_964251035.1 uncultured Acetobacteraceae bacterium | reverse complement strand
GGGCGGCGGGGTCAAGCACCCACTCCACTGCCGCCGCCCGCAAGCCCGGCAGGTCGCCCGCTGCAACGCGGCCCAGCAGCACGGCGCGCCACGGGCTGACGCGGACCGCACCGCCGCCGAAGCGGTCGGCGATGTCGGCAAGCCCCCGCAACCCGCCGGCATCCGTCTGTCCGAACGGCACGCCGAGGCCGAAAGCGCCATGTGATCCGCCCGCATAAGGATGGAAGCCGATGACCGGCCCGGGCGCGCAGGCCGGCAGCACCGCGCCGCGCGCCATCCCAACCGCGTCATCCATGCGCCGCTGCACGAACGGCAGCGTGTCCGCCGTGCAAGTCCGGGCATTGATCACGATGTCCGCCGCGGGTGCCCCGGCCAGCACGCCGCCGCCGTCGATGGCGACGCAGAACTTGGGCGGCAAGCCCGGCGGCACCATGCGCTCGATCGCCTCGGCCAGTGCCAGGCTGTCCGGCGG
>CAXUJE010000386.1:0-5418 GCA_964251035.1 uncultured Acetobacteraceae bacterium | reverse complement strand
AGTTGGTCTTGCCGTGGATGTCGAGGTTGAGGCTGGCGTTCACGCCCCCCTCTAGCACCTCGTCCACCACGAAGTTGAGCGCGTATAGGTTCGGCAGCTCGTAGCGCGCGACGGCCGTGGCGCCGCGGTGGCGGAACAGGGCATGCACGCGCTCCGCCGTGACCTGCGCCAGCAGGACCGGCCACAGGTCCGGGTGGTAGGCCGCCACGGACACGTTCAGCCGGTTGCCCTTGTCGCCGGCGCGGGCGTGGGCGACCTCGTGCAGCGGCACCATTGTCATAGGAAGCTCCACCCCGCGCTGACCCGGTTGCGCGGCACCAGGCAAGAGGCGGTGCGGATGCGGTTCCGCACCTGGGAGCGCATGCCCCCGCCGCCGGCCGGGCCGCAGCACAGCAGGGCCAGCACCTCCTGCACCGCTCCCTCCACCGGGCGCCGGTCGGCGCCGGACACCGCCAAGCGCACCCGGACCTCCGGCAGGTCCGGCGCCGCGGCGGCCAGGGTGCCGCCGTCGTCGTCGAACACGCTCAGCGCGCCGATCAGGTCCAGACGGCGGCGCAGCGGGAGGCCGCGGAGGTCCAGCCGCTTGCCGATCACCTCCGCCGCCAGCCGGGCGCGGGCCAGGGCGTTCGGCCCGGCATAGGAAATCTCCGCTTCCCCGATCCAATCGCCGGTGAACGACACGGTGGCTTTCAGGCTCGGGGGCGCCGGGCGGCCGCGGGCGCCGGACACCGCCACGCGGTCCGGGCCGTCCTGCCGCAGGCGTACGGCAGTCACGTCCAGGGTTACGTCCGGCGTCAGGTAGGACGCGGGGTCGTGCACCTCGTACAGCACCTGCTCCGTCACCGTCCGCACGGAAACGCAGCCGCCGGTGCCGGCCGCCTTGGTGATGACCGCCGACCCGTCCATTGCCACCTCCGCAATGGGGAAGCCGATGGCCTCCGGCCGCGGCACGTCCTTGAATCCCGGGTCGGCGAAGTAGCCGCCCGTCACCTGCGACCCGCATTCCAGCAGGTGCCCGACCAGCGTGCCCGCCGCCAGCCGGTCCCAATCGCCCCAATCCCAACCGAAATGCGCCACAAGCGGGCCGAGCGCCAACGCGGGGTCTGCCACCCGGCCCGTCACCACGATCTCCGCCCCGGCCCGCAGCGCGTCGGCGATGGGCCGCGCGCCCAGATAGACGTTGGCCGCGACCAGTTCTGCCGCGACCCCGGACGGCGCGGCATCGCCATCCACGGCCTCCATCCCGTGGAGGTCCAGGTCGCGTACGTCATCCCCGTGCACGACCGCGATGCGCGGCGGCGGCAGCCCGGCGTCCACCGCGAGGCGTTGCAGCAGCCGCGCCGCGGCGGGCGGGTTGGCGGCGCCGAAGTTGCCCACGATGGGGATGCCAGAGCGCAGGCAGGCCGGCAGCACCGGGCCGACCAGCTCGGCCAGCAGCGGCTCGTAGCCCGCGCCGGGGTCGGCCCGGCGGGCGATGTGGCCCAGGGCCAGGGTGCGCTCGGCCAACGTCTCGAACATGACCGCGCCGGGCCGTCCGGAGCGGGCGATGGCGTCCACGACCGACACGGGCGCGTCCGTCCGGTCGCCGGAGAACCCGGCGCCGCAGCCCATCAGGAAAGGACCTGCCTCCATGCCGATGCTCACTCCTCGTCAGCCGCTGAACGCGGCCTGCGCTTCGGGCAGCGCCCAAATCTGGTTGATCGCAGCCGTCCCCGCCGCGGTGATCGCCGCTTCGTCGCCGCCGGCGTAACGGCCATCGGCGACCAGCACGCGCCCGTCCACGATGACGTGCTCGATGTTGGCCCGGTTGGCGAGCGCGATCAGCCCGCGCCGGGGATCGGCCATCGGCTGTAGATGCGGGTGGGACATGTCTACGACGGTCAGGTCTGCGGCGCCCCCCGGCTCGATGACGCCGAGGTCGGGCCGCCTGATCGCCGCCGCCGCGGTTGCAGTCACGGCGTCGATCAGCTCCGGCGCGGTCGCCACGCCGGGCGCGCCGGCCGCGATCTTGGAAATCATCGACGCCGCGTTCAGCTCGCCCAGCAAGTCCATGTTGTAGCCGTCGGTGCCGACAAGCGTGCGGACGCCGTGCCCGGCGAAGCGGCCGAACGCGGCCGTGACTCCGCTGCGCGCGAACACTCGCGGGCAGTTCAGCACGGTCGCGCCGCGCGCCGCCATCAAGCGGAGGTCCGCGTCGGTGCTGGCGATGCAATGCGCGGCCAGCAGGTCGGGGGCGAGCAGGCCCAGCCAGTCCAGGTACTCCGCAGGCGTGCGCCCGCCGTGGCGCGCGGCAATCGTCGCGACCTCCGACTGGCTTTGCGCCAGGTGGGTGGTGACCGGCACGTCGAGCGCCCGGGCGCGGGACGCGCAGGCCCGCAGCAGGTCGGGGCTGCAGGTGTCGGTCGCGTGCGGACCCATCGCCAGGCGGATGCGCCCGTCCGCGCGCCCATGCCATCGCTCGTGCAGGGCGTCCCACGCCGCGAGGTCGGCTTCCCCGTCGTCGCCGGCATAGCGCACCGTCCCGTCCTCCCCGGCCTGCGCGTCCGCCGTCGAGAACAGGTACGGCGCCCCGTAGAACCGGATGCCCATTTCCGCCGCGGCGTCGAACATTTCGGGGATGGCGTTGCGGAACGGCTCCATGACCGTGGTCGCCCCGCCCTTGAGCAGTTGCAGGATGCCGAGCCGGGCCGCGTCTAGCCGCTCCGAGGGCGACAGGAGATCGGCGCCGCGCCGGGTCAGCGGCAGCAGGACGGTGTAGACGATGCTCTGGTTGTTCCGGCGGCCATGGCCGTCCTCGGTGTGGGTGCGGGCCACGGCCTCGCTGAAGCAGTGGTTGTGCAGGTTCAGCAGGCCCGGCAGGACGAACCGCCCGGGCTTGTCGAGCACCGTGTCGGCGCGGGGCCGGCTGGCGGTCACGGCGGCGATGCGGCGGCCTTCCAGCAGCACCCAATGGTCGCGCAGGACATGCTGCGCCTCGTCGCGCCGGGTCAGGACGTGGCTGCCGAAGATCGCGGTGGCCGTCATGCCGGGCGCACGTTCCAGAACACCGCCGTCCCATCCAGGATGCCGGTCACGGCGGTGCGGTGGGCGGTCGGCTGCCTGTACTCGCCGATTGGGATGTAGGGAACCTCCTCCAATGCCAGCAATTGGATGTCGCGGCACAGGCGCTGCTGCTCGGGGAGGTCCGTCGTGGCGAGCCATTGGGTCCGCAGCGCCTCCATCCGCTCGCTGCGATACCAGCCGGTGGCGCTGCCGTCGCCGCGCAGGCTGACGTCCGCGGCCGGGTTCAACCAGTCGATGCCCTGCCAGTTGGCGACCCCGGCGCTCCAACCGCCCGCCGTCACCGGGTTCTTCTTCTGCTGGCGCTGCAGCACGGTGCCGAAGTCCAGCCCGGCGTACTCCACGTCCATGCCGGCCTGCGCCAGCATGTCGGCCGCCACGTCGCCGAGCGGCTTCTGCGCCAGGGAGTTGGCCGGGACGAGCAGCACCACTCTTTCTCCGTTGTAGCCCGCCGCCTTCACCGCCGCGCGCACCCGGGCCATGTCGCGCGGGCCGCGGAACACGTCGAGGCCGGCGTCGCTGGCCATCGGGGTGCCCGGCGCGAAGAAGCCGAGCGGCGACACCTGATACGCCGGGTCGCTGCCGGCCACGGCAGTCATGAAAGCGGCCTGGTCCACCGCGCCCAGCAGCGCCCGGCGGATTGCCGGGTTATCGAAGGGCGGCTGCAGGTGGTTCACGCGCATCATGCAGGCGTAGCCGCGTGGATCGAGCACGCGGACCGCCAGGCCCGGCGTGCGCTTCAGCACGGGCAACAGGTCGTGCGGAACCGTCTCCTGCCAGTCCTGCTCGCCGGTTTGCAGGGCGGCGACCCCGGTGGCGGCGTCCGGCATCGTGGTCCACACCACGCGGTCGTAATGCGCCACCTTCGGCCCGGCGGTCCAATCCGGCGTGCCGTCCGGGCGGGGCACGTAGCCGTCGAAGCGGGCGTAGGCGTTGTGCGCGCCAGGGCTCCGCTCGTCGGCCATGAAGCGGAACGGGCCGCTGCCGACAACTTTCGTCAGCGGCTTGAACGGGTCCTGGCTGGCGAGGCGCTCCGGCATCATGAACGGCGCCGGCACGGCTGGCTTGCCCAACGCGGCCGGCAGCAGCGGGAACGGGCGGCTGAGCCGGAACCGGACCGTGCGGTCATCCGGCGCCGACAGCTCGTCGGTCGCAGCCATCAGCGCGGCGCCGAACGCGTCGCGACGCGCCCAGCGGCGTATGCTCGCCGTGCAATCCCGGGCCAGCACGCGCGACCCGTCGTGCCACAGAAGGCCGTCGCGCAGCGTGAGGTCCCATTGCCGCCCTTCATTGGAGACGACGTGGCCGGACAGCATCTGCGGCGACGCCTCCAGCGCCGCGTTGGTGCCATACAACGTGTCATACACCATGAACCCGTGATTCCGGGACACCTGCGCCGTCGTGTAAACCGGGTCGAGGAAGGTCAGGTCGATGACCGGCACGAAGCGCAGCGTGGTCTGCGACGCGGCGCGCGCCACGCCCGGCAGCGCCAGGCCGGGCGCCGCGGCGGCGGCCCGCAGCAGGGTGCGCCGACCGATCAAGCCGCCGCCTCATGCCGGAGGAAGTTGGCGGCGACCTGCTCGCCGGTCGCGATCCAAACGTCCGGGCAGGACTGGGCGTAGCGCAGGAACTCCCGCAGCAGGCGCAGCCGCATCGGCCGCCCGCTGCACTGCGGGTGCAGCACGGTCGTCACCATGGCCCCCCAGTCGCGGATCTCGTCCAGCTCGTCCTTCCAGATCGAGAGCACGTGCTCCTTCGGGAAGATCGGGCGCGGGCTGAAGCGCGCGGACAAGCCGTGCATCCAGTCGTCGTAGCTGGCCGTCACCGGCAGCTCGATTGTGCCCGGCGAGCCGTCGGCCAGTCGGTGGCGGTACGGGCGCACGTCGTCCCGGAAGGAGGAGGTGTAGGTGATGCCGTGACGCACGAGTGCGATCCGCAGCGCCTCGGTGAACTCGCCGTACGGGGCGCGGTAGCCGGTGGGAACCACGCCCAGACGGCGGCGCAGCGCCTCGAAGCCGCGCTCCAGCTCCTCCTCGATCCAGGGATCACCGGGGTCGGGCAGCAGGTGGTGGTAGCCGTGGTGCCCGATCTCGTGCCCGGCGCGCAGGATCGCCTCCGCCATGCCGGGGTGCGCGTCCACCGACCAGCCGGTGACGAAGAACGTGGCCTTGAGGCCGAGCTGGTCCAGCAGCTCAAGCAGCTTCGGCGTGCCGACCCGCGCCTCGTAGCCGCCGTAGCTCATGGTGATCAGGCGCTCGGCGTGCAGCGCGTCCTTGCTGGTCCAGGCGGCCTCTGCGTCCACGTCGAAGGACAGGAACAAGGCGGAGGTGTAGGGCGTCGGCCACGGGTACTCCGGGG
>CAXUJE010000385.1:0-5418 GCA_964251035.1 uncultured Acetobacteraceae bacterium | reverse complement strand
GCATCAAGGAACCACTCGAAATGCTCGCCATCCCACAGCGTCGAACAGCCCTGGCGCGAAGTGGTGGCGGACAGCGACGGTGTGGTGTCTATCATGCTGGCCGGGCACCCGCGCCTGCGCAAGGCGCTGATGAGGCCCAACATGGAAGAGGTCGGCTTCCGCTTCGCCGTGTTCCCGTTCGAGGCATGGCAGCCACCAGGTTTCCATGTCGTCGAGGACCGGGCGCGCAAGCCTTCTGTCATGCCGTCCCTTCGCCCAGTCCGGCCCGGCGGCGCGTGACCTTCGCCAGCACCGACCAGTCTTTAGCGCCTAGCCCCTGATCGACGGCTTCGACCATGGTGCCGCGCACGATCTCTGCGGCTGGCAGCGTGGCGCCCTTCGCCCTCGCCGCATCTAGCGCCAGGTTCACGTCCTTTAGGCCAAGCGTCAGCTTGAAACCGGGCTCGTAGGTGTTGCTGGCGATGTAGCCGCCGTAACGCTTGTAGCTGGGGCTCGCGAACACCGTGTTGGTCATCACGTCCAGGAAGTCGCCCGCGGCCAAGCCGTAGTACCCGGTCAGCGCCGTCGCCTCGCCCATGGCCTCGATGGCGAGCGTGATCATCATGTTGCCGGCGATCTTGGCGATGTTGGCGTGGACGGGATCATCGCCGAGGTGCCATGTCTTGCGGCCCAGCGCATCGAACAGCGGCTGCATGGCCGCGATCGACGCCGGGTCGCCGGCCGCCAGGATGTTCAGTTGCCCCTCTGCCGCTACGGCCGGCACGCCGAGGACCGGGGCCGCCACGTAGGCGATGCCAGCCTCGTGGTGCAGTGCCTTCAACTCCTCAACCAAGCCGGGCGAGATCGTAGCCATCATGACGTGCACGCAGCCGTTCCGCGGCGAGGCGAGCGCGCCGGAGTCGATGATGACGCTACGGACCGCTGCGTCGTCGGACAGCATGGTCAACACGGCTTCGTTGGCGAAGGCGGCAGCCGGGGAGGACAGCGCGGTGAGGCCTGCGATTGCGCCGATGGCCGCCTCATTGCGATTCCACGCGCTCACCTGGTGCCCGGCCTTGACCAGGTTCGGGATCATCGCAGCGCCCATGCTGCCGACGCCGATAAAGCCAATATCCATTTCGATCTCCTGGGAAAGGTTGCGATCCCAGCCCCACGCTCAGACCCGGCCAAGGAAGTCCAGCACGGCTTTGTTCAGGGCCTCAGTACCTTCTTCCGGCAGCCAGTGGCCACAGCCCGGCAAGGACAGGCCCTCGACCTGGGAGGCATAGCGCCGGACCTGGTCGGCCTGCGCCATGCCAAAGCCGCCATGGCCACCGCCGCCGATGGCCAGGATCGGCATGCCGAGCTTCGTTTCAGCCAGTGGGCCATTGCGGCGCGCGGTTTCGTTCAACGCCCGATAGTACTCGAACGACGCGTGCAGGCTGTCCGGCTTGGCAAAAGAGCGGGCGTAGAGGTCCAGCAGGTCCGGCGTGAACGCGCCCGTATTTGCCGCGTGGACTTTGATGAAGTGCTCCAGGAAATACCGTTCCTTGCCGGTGATCAGTGTCTCCGCCAGGTGGCCGCCCGCCGCGAAGAAGCTGAAATGCCAGACGAGCGACTCGCCCTCCGGTGTGAAGGCCGGGTAGTCGTACAGGCCCTCGTCGGGGATCGGCGCTTCCATGAACACGATCCGCCTTATGTCGGCTTGGTGCCGGACGGCCATGGGATAGGTGTTCCAGATGCCGATGTCGTGCGCGACCAGGTCGAACGGCGAGTCCGGGCTGAAGCTGCGAACGAGGCCGTATAGGGTCTCCGCCACGTCCTGCCCGGCATAGGACGCGGGCGGCGCCGAAAGGCCGAGGCCGGGCAGGTCAGGCACCACGACGGTGTGCGTCCTGGCCAGCAGCGGCATGAGCTGGCTCCATTCGAACCAGGTCTGCGCGAAGCCGTGCATCAGCAGAGCCAACGGCCCTTGCCCACCAGTCACGTAATGCAGCTTCACGCCGTCGATCTCGCGATAGGCAGCAGTGAAGCTCGGGGGGACCGGAAACTCCTCGGTGCGGGCAGGCGATGCTGGGTTGCTCATGTCGTTTCCTTTGCCGGCTGAGATGCATCCTCGGGGCCGGTCGCTTCCGCAGGGCGGCCCGGCTGGCGGGGTCCTGGTCGAAAGCCGTGATCACGCGCGCGCCACACGGCTGCCAGGGCGAGGGCAAGTGCTGCGAGCATCGCCCACGGGAAGGAGCCCGGGCCAAAGCGGGCGAGCAGGACGCCGCCGACGGCGCTGCCGCCCGCGATGGCGACGTTCCACGCCGTCGTGTTCATGGCCTGCGCGATATCCACGCCGTCCCCGGCGGCGTCCGCTCCGGCCGTTCCGAGCAGCGTGGCGGCGCCGCCGAACGTCAGGCCCCACACCGCGACCGCAGGATAGGCGATGGCAGGCAGCCGGCCACCGGCGATCAACGCCACGGCGACGAGTGCGAAGACCGCCAGGCTCACCAGCACCGATCCACGCAGAAACCGATCGACCAGCACGCCCGTGACCCAGATGCCGAGCAGGGCGGCCACGCCAAACACGAGCAGCACGAGATCGACCCGGCCGCCAAGACCGGCCCGCGCCACGAAGGGTGCGATGTAGGTATAAAGAATGTTGTGGGCGAGCATCCAGGCGGCGATGACGAACAGCACGGGGCGGATGCCCGGGGTGAGGAACACGGTGCGGATGCCGGGCCTTTGGTCAGGTGCTTGGCCCGGGAAGTCCGGTACGCTCCACAGGATCCAACCAATCAGCCCTAGCGCAAATAGCGACATGGCGGCGAAGGTGAGCCGCCAGCCGATCAGGCCGCCGAGCATTGTCCCCGCAGGCACGCCCAGCGACAAAGCGAGCGGCGTGCCGATCATCGCCAAGGCGAGTGCCCGGCCCTGCAGCGGCCCCGGCACCATGCGCCGGGCATAACCGGCGATGATGCCCCAGGCGAGGCCGGCCGAGATGCCGGCGAGGAAGCGGGCGGCCAAGGTCAGCGTGTAGGACGAGGAAACCGTCGTCACCGTGTTGAAGGCCAGGAGGCCCAGCACCGCCAGCAGCAGCACCCGCCGCCGTTGCCAGCCCAGCGTCGCCGCGACCAGCGGGATGGCCGCGAGCAGGGATCCTGCCGCGTAGGCGGTTACGAGCTGCCCGGCCGAGGAGTCGGACACGCCAAGCCCGTTGCTGATTTGCGGCAGCAGCCCGGCGGGCACCGTCTCGGTCATGATCGCGGCGAACCCCGTCATGGCCAGGGCGAGAAGACCGCCAACCGGCAGCCGGGTGGTCATGCCGACGCTGGTGGTATGCGCCGTCCGGCTCACCTCCTGTGCTTTCACGGTTGAATATTCCAGATCGTTCGATCTAGAAGTGGGTCGGCAGACCGAGCTTGTCAACGATTTCTGGACCGACCATTTCATAATTTGGTGCAGACTGACCGGAGACAGTGCATGGCAAGGACAGGCCGCCCTCGCGGCTTCAACAAGGACGAGGCGGTGCAGCAGGCGATGTGGCTGTTCTGGGAACAGGGTTACGAGGCGACGTCCCTTTCGCAGCTCAAGGCCGCCATGGGCGCGCTATCCAGCGCCAGCTTCTACGCCGCCTTCGGTTCCAAGGAAGGCTTGTTCCGGGAGGTCCTGGCCCGGTACATGGACGCGCACGGCCAGGTCACGGCGTCTCTTTTTGACCTTGCATTACCGCCGAGGAAAGCCGTCGAGCAGACCTTGCGCGCGTCGGCACGGATGCAGACGGACCAAGCACACCCGCTTGGCTGTCTTGTTGTCCTGTCCACGACCACTTGCTCACCGGAGAACCGGCACTTGCAGGTGCTTCTCGCGACGGAACGGCAGCGCAACCGCGCCGGGCTTCGGGACTGTGTGCAGCGCGCCATGGACGCAGGCGAGCTGCGGGCTGACATCGACGCGGATGCACTCGCCGCCGTATTTGACACGTTCCTGGTTGGCCTCGCCACACAGGCCCGGGATGGTGTCCCGGTCAAAGTCCTTGACGCTGGTATCTCGGAACTGATGAGGGTGTGGGATGCGGCCAGTTCGCACGTTCCATCAACTGTGTGAGCAACCGCTCAAGGACGGCTTAACAGGCGCGCTCACTTAGACTAAAAGCCCTGTCCGTTTGGATCATCGTGCAAAGCTGCCAGCACAACGGATCAGCCCTGCTACATGCAATGGCCCACCCGACCGGCGGCCAAGCTGTGGCGGAAGCCCCAGGCCTGCTACCATGTCCCTACATTCGCATTCCGCGCCGCTGCGCCTGCCGCTGGCTCTCCACCTCTCGCTGGGCAAAGCTAGCCCCAGCCCGCTCACCTGCTTTCAAGGCCATAGTCAGCCCGGCTACCCGGTCCAGCACAGGTTTCTGCTCGGGGGCGACGGATGGCGTCGCAACTGCGCCCGGCCGTCCAGCACCGCCCTAGCCACGCGGGCGCGCAGGTCGTCCGAATAGGGAGTTGCCATCCATGCCAGCCTCCACCCCAGCCAGCATCTTGAACCACATCAGCCGCCGTTCCGGAATCCCGACTCCATCAGCTACTTACGTGCTCTAGGACGCGTCAGGTATGAGCGCCGCATTGACAGGCTTGTGAGCCTTTGCCCAAATCTTGAGGTCGGTGGTGTGCAGGCCTAGCCTTCGGGCCTGCTCCGGGGTTGCCGGGCTGCCGACCTCGTTCAGGCGTTCCTGGGAATTTACGAACTCGGGCATGAGGTCTTGGGCCAGCGCTTCGGCGGGGGTGAAGGACGGCGCTTCAATTGGCTCGTCCCAGATTTCCGACAGCACAGCGGCGATCTGGCGCATGGTCAGCAACTCGCCCGCTAGCTCGAGACTAACGCGATTAAGTCTCTCTGGTTCGGCCACCGCCGCCGTGACCGCTGTTCCGATATCCTGCACAGCGACCAGGGCTAGTTTGGTGTCGGGCGCGATGGCGGTCAGGAAACGACTCTCCGTCCAGTTAGCGTAAAGGAAAGAAGGGCGGGCAAAGCTCTCCATGAAGAAGCCCGGCTTGATCAAGGTCCAATGCTTGAACCCTGCTTCGCTGACCAGTTCTTGGGTGTACGCCTTGCTCTCCCAATAATGGGTGTTCCACCGTCCCTCCTTCCACCCCGGTGCATTGCGATGATACTCTCCCGCACTCGACACCGAGCTGTGGATGAAATTGCTGAACCTCCATCGCCTTGGCAGCCTCGACCAGGTTGCGGCCCTGAACGCGCTCGGTGTCGGCAGAGAGAGCCTTGAGGTCGGGCGTCTGGATCGAAAACACGGCTCTCGCACCCTTGCAGGCCGACATCAGCGATTCAAGACCGTTCAGGTCGCCGTGCGCAAGGCGGGCACCGAGCGCCGCGAGGGCCGCGGCACCGCTAGAGCAAAATTCGTGAAGGTTTGGAGGACCGACGCGGGCTGACGAGCGTTGG
>CAXUJE010000384.1:0-5453 GCA_964251035.1 uncultured Acetobacteraceae bacterium | reverse complement strand
TCGGCCATGCGATGATACTCGTCCACATCCAGCCTGTGCCGAGCGGGCGCGGTCGGAAGATCGTCCATAGGCAACTCCGTCCTTCCGAGGGAACCCTATCATGCCTGCGGCCGGGTTGGCACGTGTCAGGCGGGCTCCGATGCCGCTTCTCTACCCCACCGCCGGCTTGAGGGTTGCGGCTGTCGCAGGCAACGCCGGGTAATTAGGCGACCCAAGTTCAGTCCGAAACATTCGGAATGGCGGATGGCTGGCGTTTCAGCGTGGACCGCACTTGGATAGAGTATTCAATACTGTCGAGGCGAGCTGACCTACGCGCACCGGAGTTGCCAACGCGGCTATGCCGGCCATGCCCAACGTCCTCACTGTCGGCAGTGCGTCTGCCTGCACCACAAAGAACTGCCATTGCGCGGGATCGCGGTGGTCTGCTCGTTCCCTGTCTGCGACTGGGTGCCAAGCAAGCACGTAGATTTCGGCATTCCGACCGGGTCGCGCCACATACGTCTCACCTTCCCAGTATCCCTTGCGCGCTCCGACATCCCAACGGGCAACGCTTGGTGCCTTTGACGGCCAGCTTTGACATGCCGCGGATTGCTTTACCTCAAGTTGCGCGCCAGAAGCGTGCGTGAAGTCGCAGCGATAGTAATCCTCCGAACACCAACGCCATTCCGGACACAGTACGGTGGAGACAATGGCTTCGGCAATGAGGCCGCGGCTGCTGTTCGTCACCAGTCTCGATCCAAACGCGCGCCCGGCAGCGAGCTGGGCGATCTCAGACGGACTGAACATCATTTATGCTGCGCCGATTTCCCCCAACCTTAGGCTGCCACGGAGGAAGTCGTTTTGTCCATATCAGAACCGATCTGAGCTGCCCGGCTAGAATCGGTTTCAACCCTGCGTCCCGGCTGCTACGCTCACGCCTCGCGTTCACGGACTAAGACCTTACCAATGGCCGGCCATAGCCAGTTCAAGAACATCATGCACCGCAAGGGCGCGCAGGACGCCCGGCGTGCCCGGCAGTTCGCCAAGCTGATCCGCGAGATCACCGTCTCCGCCCGCACCGGCCTGCCCGACCCCGCCGCCAACCCGCGGCTGCGTACCGCTATGGCGGAGGCGCGCGGCGCCAACATGCCGCGCGACACCATCGAGCGCGCGGTGAAGAAGGCGACCGGGGCCGCAGGCGGCGAGGACTACGTGGACGTGCGCTACGAGGGCTACGGCCCCGCCGGCGTCGCCGTGATCGTCGAGGCGCTGACCGACAACCGCAACCGCACCGCCTCCGACGTGCGCGCCGCCTTCAACAAGCATGGCGGCGCGTTGGGAGAAACCAACTCGGTCGCCTTCATGTTCACGCGCCTGGGCGTCATCCAGTACCCGCCGGACGCCGCCACCGCCGACGCCATGCTGGAGGCCGCCATCGACGCCGGGGCCGACAACGCCGAGAGCGGGCCGGAGGGGCACGAAGTCACCTGTGCCCCCGACGACTGGCAGGCGGTGCGCGACGCCCTGGAAGCCCGGTTCGGCCCAGCGACCGCTGCCCGCCTCGATTGGCGGCCCGGCACGACGGTGACGCTCGACGAGGAGCGCGCCGCCAGCCTCTTGAAGCTGATCGACGCGCTGGAGGACAACGACGACGTGCAGAACGTCTATGCGAACTTCGAAATCCCGGATGCCGTGTTGCAGGCGTTCTCGGCCTGATGGCCCGCCTGATGGGCATCGACCCCGGGCTGCGCTTCACTGGCTGGGGCGTGATCGACGTGCAGGGCAACCGGCTGCGCCACGTCGCCGACGGCGTGATCGCCACCGACAACACGGACAGCGTGCCGCACCGCCTGAAATTCCTGCACGACGCGCTCACCCTGCTGTTCCGGGAGCACCGTCCGGACGAGGCTGCGGTGGAAGAAACCTACGTCAACCGCAACGGCACCGCGACGCTGAAACTCGGCTACGCCCGCGGCGTGGCGCTGCTGGCGCCGGCGATGGTGGGCATCGTGGTTTCGGAATACGGCGCAATGGGCGTGAAGCAGGCGGTCGGCGGCACGGGCGGGGCCACCAAGGAGCAGGGGGCGCTGATGGGCCGCCGCCTGCTGCCCGGCGCCACGCTGCGCCGGGCGGACGCCGCCGATGCGCTGGCTGTCGCGATCTGCCATGCCCACCACCGCGCCACCCGGCTCCGCGTCGTCGCCGGGACGGTCATGGCGTGATCGCGCTGCTCAACGGCCGGGTCGATGCGCTGGACGCCGGGAGCTGCATCATCGACGTGAACGGGGTGGGCTACCTGGTGCAGGCCTCGACCCGGACGCTCTCGGCGCTGCCGCCGGCGCCGGCCGTGGCGCGCGTGCTGATCGAGACGCATGTGCGGGACGACGCCATCACCCTTTACGGCTTCGCCGACCCGGCGGAGCGCGACTGGTTCCGCCTGCTGCTCACGGTCCAGGGCGTCGGCGCGAAGGTGGCGCTGAACATCCTGTCCGTGCTGTCGCCGCACGACCTCATCAACGCCATCGCCGCTGGCGACCGGGCCAGCCTGACCCGCGCGCCCGGCGTCGGCGCCAAGCTCGCGATCCGGCTGCTGAGCGAGCTGCGCGACAAGGCGGGCACCATGCCGACCGGACCTGGCTTCGCCATCCCGGCCGCGCCCGAGGGCGGCACGGAGGCGGACGCGCTGTCCGCCCTGGTCAACATCGGCTATCGCCGGTCGGAGGCCTATCCCGTCGTGGTGCGGATCATGGCCGGGCTGGGGGAGGGCGCCGGGGTGGACCAGGTGATCCGCGACAGCCTGCGGGAGCTGGCGATTAAATGAGCGACGACCGCACGATCGACCCCGCCCGCGGGGAGGACGACGCCGGGGAGGCCAGCCTCCGTCCGCAGACGCTTGCCGAGTTCATCGGGCAGAAGGCGAGCCGCGAGAACCTGCGCATCTTCATCCAGGCGGCGCGCGGGCGCGGCGAGGCGATGGACCACGTGCTGCTGCACGGTCCGCCGGGCCTCGGCAAGACCACGCTGGCGCAGATCGTGGCGCGGGAGCTGGGGGTGGGGTTCCGCGCGACCTCCGGTCCGGTGATCCAGCGTGCCGGCGACCTGGCCGCCATCCTCACCAACCTGCAGCCGCGCGACGTGCTGTTCATCGATGAGATCCACCGGCTGCAGCCCGCCATCGAGGAGGTGCTATACCCCGCCATGGAGGACTTCCAGCTCGACCTCATCATCGGCGAGGGACCGGCGGCGCGCAGCGTGCGGATCGACCTGTCGCCGTTCACCCTGGTGGGCGCCACGACGCGCGCCGGGCTGCTGGCGACGCCGCTGCGCGACCGCTTCGGCATCCCGCTGCGGCTGATCTTCTACACCTATGCCGAGTTGGAGCTGATCGTGGCGCGGGGCGCGGAGAAGCTCGGCTTCAACCTGACGGCCGAGGGCGCGGCGGAGATCGCGCGCCGGTCCCGCGGCACGCCGCGCATCGCCGGGCGCCTGCTGCGCCGGGTGCGGGACTTCGCGACCGTCGCGGGCCAGGACCCGGTGGACCGCGCGATGGCCGACGCGGCGCTGACCCGGCTGGAGGTGGACCGCCTGGGCCTCGACTCCATGGACCGCCGCTATCTGCGCCGCATCGCCGAGCACCACGCGGGCGGTCCGGTCGGAGTCGAGACCCTGGCCGCCGCCCTGGCCGAGGCCCGCGACACGCTGGAGGACGTGATCGAACCCTATCTGATCCAGGAAGGCATGATCCTCCGCACCAGCCGCGGCCGCATGCTGGGGGAGGCCGGATGGCGTCATCTAGGCCTGGCGCCCCCGAGCCAGCCGCAGCTCGACCTGCTGCGCGACCCCCCCGCTGACCTGGCGCCTCCGGAGTGACGGCTTACCGCTTGAACATACGGGTCTATTACGAGGACACCGACGCCGGCGGCATCGTCTACCACGCGCGCTACCTGGCCTTTGCCGAGCGCGCCCGGACCGAGGCATTGCGGGACGCCGGCGTGCCGCATGCGGAGCTGGTCGCCGGGCATCGGCTATCTTTCGTGGTGCGGCGCGCGGAAATAGTCTATCTGCGCCCGGCACGACTCGACGAGGAACTCGTCGTGGTCACAGGCCCATGGGCGATGGGGGGCGCGTCCGTAAACGTGCAGCAACGGTTCGAGGCCGCCGGTCAGGACGTGGCGGCCCTGGGCATTAAGCTCGCCTGCGTGCGGCAGGAGGATGGCCGGCCGGCGCGGATTCCGGACCGTTGGCGCGCGGCGCTGGCCGGCAAAACGGAGGGGGTCTGAGTTGGATCGTGCGGTGGATGCGGCGCTGGCGACGGGCGGCGACATGTCGGTCGTCGGGTTGTTCCTGCAGGCGGATTGGGTGGTCAAGGCCGTGCTGCTCCTGCTACTGCTCGCCAGCGTGTGGGTCTGGGCCATCGTGTTCGAGAAAGTGATGACGCTGCGCCGGGCCAACCGGGCGGCGGACGGGTTCGAGGACCGGTTCTGGTCCGGCGGCAGCCTGGACGACATGTATGAAGGGGAGGGCGCCAAGCCCACTCATCCCCTTGCGGCCGTGTTCGGCGCCGCGATGGGCGAGTGGCGGCGCAGCGCCCGGGTCGCCGGCGCCGACATGAGCCGCGGCAGCGTGCGGGACCGCGTGGACCGGACGGTGGCCGTCACCATCCAGCGCGAGATGGACCGCATGGAGCGCTGGATGGTGTTCCTCGCCTCCGTCGGCTCCACCGCGCCGTTCATCGGCCTGTTCGGCACCGTTTGGGGCATCATGCGCAGCTTCTCGGCCATCGCGACCAGCCGCAACACCAACCTGTCCGTGGTGGCGCCCGGCATTGCAGAGGCGCTGTTCGCCACCGCGATCGGCCTGGTGGCGGCAATCCCGGCGGTGCTGGCCTACAACAAGCTCAGCAATGACCTGTCGCGCTTCGCCGCCCGCATGGAGGGCTTCGGGTCGGAGTTCGCCGCCATCCTGTCCCGCCAGTCCGAGGAAAGGGCCTGAGCATGGCGGGGCTGATCACCCGGCGGGGCAGGGGCCGCTACCGGCCGCTCGCCGAGATCAACGTGACGCCGCTCGTCGATGTCATGCTGGTGCTGCTGATCGTGTTCATGGTCGCCGCGCCCTTGATGACCTCCGGCGTGCCGGTGGACCTGCCCAAGGCCAGCGCTGCGCCGCTGAACCAGGACGCCGATCCCCTGACCGTCTCGGTGAACGCAGAGGGCAAGATCTACCTGCAGGACGCGGAAGCGACCCTGCCGGAACTGGTCAGCAGGTTGCAGGCGGTCTCCGACAACAAGACCGACCGCCGCATCTTCGTGCGGGGCGACAAAGGCATTAATTACGGCCGCGTGCTGGAGGTGATGGCGACGATCACGCAGGGCGGCTTCACCAAGGTGGCGCTGCTGGCGGAGCAGACCGGCAGTCCTGCCGCCGCGAAGCCCGCGACCTCGCCGCAACCTGGCGCCGCCCAGCCTCCCACCACC
>CAXUJE010000383.1:0-5487 GCA_964251035.1 uncultured Acetobacteraceae bacterium | reverse complement strand
GCCCAGCGCCGGGCCGGCGCGGCGTGGACAGCGGCGCGGCCCAGGCTTAGAACACCAGTCCAACCGAGTGCGGCGGCAAGCCCGCCGCCTCATGGCGCAGAAAGGACTCCACGATGGCCCCACGCATCAATCCCGAGGACGCGCGGGCCCGGCTGATCAAGCGGTCCGACATGGTGGCGTGCAAGGTCGCCTTCATCGACTGCAAGATGCCGGGGTCGGACCCGGCGTCACCCAGTCGCGCGACCAAGTGGTGAACCTGACGGAAGCGGACGGCTTCAGCCTGGGCGTCGCCGCGATGCTGCCGGGCACGGTGAACAACCTGCACGTCCACTTCGCGGCGGAGGTGTTGCAGCCTGGTCGCCGCGGGGGACGGCCCCGTGCAGGTCGCGCTGATCACGGGCGGCGACCACCGCAAGCGCCCGGCCTGGGGGCCGGAGACCGTGCGGGACGCCATGGCGCAGGGCTTCGGCATCGACCATGACGGCCCCGCTCGCCCTGCCACCGCCGCCGCGGGCGGCGGTCACGGCGCTGATGACGCAGGTGGCCGCGGAGTGAGGCCGCGCGCGCCTCGGCTGCCGTGACGCTTCTTCCCCGGGGCAACCAGTTCGACACGGCCGTGGTGGGGCTGGGCGCGGTGGGCAGCGCCTGCCTGTTGCAACTGGCGCAACGCGGCCAGCGCGTGCTGGGCCTCGACCGCTACGACCCGCCGCACGCCTGGGGGTCCAGCCATGGCGGAACGCGCCTCACTCGCTGCGCCGTGGGGGAGGGGGAGGCCTACGTGCCGCTCGTGGCCCGGTCGCACGAAATCTGGCGGGAGCTGGAGGGGGAGACCGGCGCCGAGCTGCTGGCGCAGTGCGGGGTGCTGATCCTCGCCAGCGCGTCCGGCACGGCCGCCGTGCACGGCAAAGGCGACTTCGTCCGCCGCACGGTCGCCATCGCCGAACGCTTCGCCATCCCGCATGAGGCGCTCGATGCCGCGGGCGTGACGCGGCGCTTCCCGCAGTTCCGCCTGCGCGGCGACGAGATCGGCTACTTCGAGCCGGGGGGCGGCTTTATCCGTCCCGAGGCGTGCGTCGAGGCCCAGCTCAGCCTGGCGCGGCGGCGTGGCGCCACGGTCCGCACCGGAACCCGGGTGGCCCGCATCGAACGCGACGGCGGGGGCGTCTGCGTCGTGACCGAAAGCGGGGACCGTTATTATGCCGCGGAGGCCGTGCTGGCGGCCGGGGCATGGTCGGCCGGCCTCACGGGGGCGTTCGCGCCGCACCTCGCCGTCACGCGCCAGGTGTTCCATTGGTTCGAGCCTTTGGCGCCGGCAGCGTTCGCGTCGGGCTGCTTCCCCGCGTTCATCTGGGTACACGGCGACGGTCCCGAGGACAACTTCTACGGCTTCCCGATCCCGCCGGGCGAGGCGGGCATGAAGGTGGGGATGGAGCAAACCTCCGCGACGACGCCCGACCCTGACCACTTGGCGCGCGAGGTCTCGATGCAGGAAACAGAGGCGCTGTTCCGCAACCATCTTGAGGGCCGGCTGCCCGGCCTGTCGCCGCGGGCGTTGCGCAGCGTCGCGTGCCTCTACACCAACACGCCCGACGGGGACTTCCTCATCGCGCGTGCGCCGGAGAACGACCGGGTGCTGCTCGTTTCGGCGTGCTCCGGGCACGGCTTCAAGCATTCGGCCGGGCTGGGCGAGGCCGTGGCGCGGACGCTCCTGGCCGACGCCGCGCCGGACCTCGCGATGTTCGGTGCCGCGCGGCTCGGCGCCGCGGCGGGCGTCCCGGCGCCACCATGAACGGCAGGGGAACGCAGCGATGAGCGCGACGTCCGCCTATCCGAGCCTTGCGCCGGGTGCAGGGCATCGACCCGTATCAGGTCGAGCCGGTGAACCTGCTCGCGACCTTCCCGGACTTCCGGGTGGAAGTGCGCGACATCGCGGTGCTGGACGGGCCGGAGAACGGGCTGCGCGTCACGGCGGTGTGGCTGCTACGCGGCACCTGTTGCGGCGTGCCGACCTACGGCCCGGCGACGCGCACCCCGGTCAACGTGCTGGGCGCTGGCCATTTCGAGATGCGGGATGGCAAGGTGCTGCGGGAATGGCGCTTGTTCGACGAGATCGCGGTGCTGGCGCGGATCCACGCCGGGCGCACGGCGGCCGTGCTGGACGAGATTCGCCGCCTTAACATAACAACTACCCGAGCGGCATCCGACATCGTCCCATGAGGACTTGGAGATGACGCGCTTGGTCCGGGAGGCAGCGGCAGCCTTTGCACGGCAGGTGCACGGCCACCTAATGGTGGTAACCGGGCCATACCTCGCTTTTGGAGGCTGGGCTTCTGTGTTTGGAGAGGAAAGGCATGACCATCGCAAAGAGCATCGTGAAACACGGGACGGAGGCGGTACTTGAGTATCGCCGGATGACCGGAAACGAGCATGACAACCGCGTTCCAGAACTTTTTCTGGGTGGCTGGATTGCGCGCGGCATCCATCGCGACCTTGGCTGCCACGCGCACATCGAACGGTACTACACAACGATCGCTATCGAACTCGGCAAGCAGGGCGGCGCCGAACTCATTGAGTCCCTCGGCGGGTGGCGGGCAGATGTTGCGCTTTACGAGGGTGGGGCTCCCAAAGCCGTCATTGAGATAAAGAAGTATGACGAGGGCGGCGACGACGCGCTCATTCGCCGCGACCTGACCAAGATGCGGTCGCTCGCCGCTGGCACGACACTGCGGGTCTACCTCGCTGTTCTGGTCACTGACACGGCTAGGAAGCAGGGCAGTGACCGTGCAAAGGCTTTGGGCGAGTCTCTCGGCGGAAAGTTCGACGAACTCGGACCTTCCCAGGTTGCAAACGAGCGCAGGGCCGATTGGTCTTGGCTTATCGCCTGCGGAGCGTTCGCCTAGCCGGGTCGCGCCGACGTCTCGGGACATCTCTGGGCCGAACGTCCGCTCCCGAGCAGGGCGCCAATGTTCCTGAGTGGCCGGCTTGGGTCGGATGCGGTCATCCAATAGAGCTGTTGGCCTGATCCTCCGTCACAGGCCGGGTTCGCGCCGCGCCGCCGGCGTCCGCACGGCCAGCAGCACGCCCGCGACGATGGCGGCCACCGCGGCGGTCGTGAGCGGGGTCGGCCACTCGCCCAGGATCGGGATGCCGAGCAGGATAGCCATGACGGGCACCAGAGAAACCACCGAGGCCGCCGCGCCCGGCCCGATCAGCGCGATGGCGCGGTTGTAGGCGATTATGGACACGCCGCTGACCAGCACGCCTTGATAGAACGCCTGCAACGCCACCTCCGGCCACGGCGCTAGGCCCAGGCGCGACACGCCGGACAGCGCGTAGATTGGCAGAAACACCACGGACGAGTACGAGCAGACCAGCGCCGCCGCCTGCAGCGGCGTCAGCCCGGAACGCCGCACCCGCAGCGTGTACACCGCCCAAAGCCCGGACGCGCCGAGCAGCGCGGCGTTGGCGGCCCATGCCTCCCATGGCCGCTCTGCCGGGTGCCGCATCGCCGGCAGGGCGGCGACGCCCGCGCAGATGACGGCGTAGCCGAGCCAGCGCTGCCGCCCCGGCCGGTCCCGCAGCACGGCCCAGCTGATCACCCCGGCGAACACCGGCATGGTGCTGGGCGTGACCGCCGCCGCGTGCGCCGCCGAGGACCGCCCGATGCCCCAGGTGAGCAGCAGCACGAAGGGCGCGCCCCAGCAGACGGAGAGGATCGCGCCCTCCCGCCACGCCGCCCGCGGGAGGCCGCGCGCCGAGCGCAGGAACGCCGGCAGCAGCACCAGCGCCCCCACGCCCAGGCGGAGCGCCGCGATGTCGTACGCGCCCAGCTCGCGCGTCAGGCTGAGCCGCGTGACGGCGAACCAGCCGGACCAGATGGTGAGCGCCGCGAAGGCCAGGGCGAAGCCGAGCCAGCGGCGGCCCGCTGCCCTTGCGGGCGTACCCTCGACCACTGCGGACATCGCCGTTCCCTCCAACGCCGCGGGTCCCCTACGCCGCCTCGCCTCCGGGAACAACGCCGCGGCCAGGCTTGCGCCGGACGGGACCGCCGGGCAACCTGCGCCGCGACGCCTGGGAGGGAATCGCGGTGGGCTTGCACATCGACTACTTCGCCTCCTTGAACTCGCCCTGGACGCACTTCGGCGCGGCGCGGGTGGAGGCGATGGCGGCGCGGCACGGGGCCAGGCTGCGCATCCACCTGGTCGATTTCGCCATCATCTTCCCGGCATCGGGCGGCGTGCCGGTGGCCCGGCGCTCGCCGCAGCGCCAGGCCTACCGCATGCAGGAGCTGGCGCGGTGGCGCGACCATCTCGGCATCCCCTTGCATCCCCGGCCGCGCCCGTTCCCCGCGGACGAGCGGCTGGCCGCGCAGTGCGTGGTCGCCGCGCGGGACACGCACCGCGACGGCCCCGCGGGCGCCCAGGCGCACCCCCAGCGGCGGGCGTTGTGGGAAGAGGAGCGGGATTTCGGCGACCCCCTCACGCTGGCGGCGCTGATCGGCGAGGCCGGCCTCGATCCCGTCGCCTTGCCGGCGCTGGGCGCCGAGCCGCGCTGGGCGGAGCAGCGCGTGGCCGACACCGAGGCCGCCCTGGCGCGCGGCGTGTTCGGCGCGCCGAGCTACGTGGTGGGCACGGACGTGTTCTGGGGCCAGGACCGCCTGGACTTCCTCGACCGCCGGCTGGCGCAGGGGTGACGTCCGCTTTCCGGCGGTTCCCGGGCGGCCGGTAACGGCGCAGATTGCCGGCGGCTGGGAGGAAACGCCAAGATGACCCGAACTGCGACGCGCCGGGCGCAGCCCACCCCATGACGGTCTCGCTGCGGCCGGGGCCGGCCGCCTCAGCCAGGGGCGCCATAAGCTGGCCGGCGGCCGTTGTCGTCGTGCTGATCGCCTTCAACCTGCGCCCGGCCTTTTCCAGCATCGCGCCGGTCTTGCCCGAGATCATGGCCGACACCGGCCTGAGCGCCACCGGGGCCAGCGTGCTGACCACGGCGCCGGTGCTCTGCCTTGGGCTGTTCGGCCCGCTGGCGCCCTGGCTCGCGCGCCGCAGCGGCACGGAGCGCGCGTTGCTGCTGGCGCTGTCCGCCATCCTGCTGGGCACTGGGCTGCGCGGCCTGGCGAGCGTGCCCCCGCTGTTCGCGGGTTCGCTGCTTGCCGGGGCGGGGATCGGCGTCGGCAACGTGCTCATGCCGGGGCTGCTGAAGCGCGACTTCCCGGACCGCGGGGCGCTGATGACCGGGGTTTACGTCATGGCGCTCGCGGTCGGCGCCGCCTTCGCCTCGGCGGTGACGGCGCCGCTGCGCGTGGCGCTGGATGGGTGGTGGGGCGGCGCGTTGGCGGCCTGGACGGTGCCGGCCGCAGCCGCGATGCTGGCCGCAGGCACCGTCTGGGCGGGGCGGCTCGGCCGCGCACCGGGCGGGGCTGCCGCGCCCGCCGCGCGCCGGGGCGCCGGGCTGTGGCGCGCTCCGCTGGCGTGGCAGGTGCCGCTG
>CAXUJE010000382.1:0-5495 GCA_964251035.1 uncultured Acetobacteraceae bacterium | reverse complement strand
TGGCACCTCCTGACGATCTCAACCCCTTCGGCATCCGTCCCGGGCGTCCTAGAGCCGCCGACTTCGCCCGGACACTCCTGTACTGGATGGACGTCGAGGCGTTGACGCCGCCCGGCGCAGAGGACGACCGCGACACCGACGCCCGGAGCACGTTCGAAGCCCGCCACGTGCTGGATCGGGAGTTCCCGTGGCACGATGGCACGTTCGGCCACCCCGACAAGCGCCACAGGCACTTCGTCCGCTTCGGCATCTTCGGCCGGGAGCGCTACCAGGCCGAGATCATCCGCGCGCTGTCAACGGCACCCGAGATGGATCACGACACCCGGCCTGCGCCAACCGCCAAGCGGTTCGGCTTCACGGGCGTGTTCGCGGTCGACCACGACGGCATGGCCATTCCCGACAGCCTTCTGATGCCCGCCTTCGGGTTGGCGTTCGAGAGCCTGCGGTCGGAGACCGCTCCCGATCTTGACGATCAGCTTGAGGCGTTCCGCCGCCGCATGAGGGCCACGTTCAACGAGGTTGCGAATGCCTACGCGGGAGCAGAGCGCCGGGTCGACGAGGAGTTCGTGGACGCGATGCGCGAGGTCGCGTCGGAGACCCTGACGTGGCTGCGTGACCTGCCGCGCGGGCTGCCGCTGGCCGTGGTGCGGTCCGTCGTGGCCAGCGTCTTCGTCGAGGTCGAGAGGAAGGACGCCGCCGGGATGCCCGTGAAGATACGCCGCGAGCGGCACCGCAAGGCGGAGCTCCCGCCCGTGGACAGCTTCTATTTCGAGGACATCCGGCTCGTGCTGCGCGCCGTGCGCAACGGAAACAGCGGCCTGGTGCCGCGCTTCCTGGCAGGGACGACGGAGCGCATCGACTGCACGGACCGGGCCTTTGTTGCCGAGGCCTGCACCGCGTCGTCGCATCCTCGCGCCCGATGGCCGTCGGCGCACGACCTGTCCCTGATGCAGCAGGTTGCGGTCGACCTCGCGATGGACACCCTCTCGAAGGGCGGCCTGTTCTCCGTAAACGGCCCGCCCGGGACCGGCAAGACGACGCTGCTCATGGACCTCGTCGCGGCCGTCATGCTGCGCCGGGCCGAGGCGCTGTGCGCTTTCCGCCATCCGGCCGAGGCCTTTGAACGGGACAGGTGGAACGGCCCGTCCGGCGGGGTGCACGCCCTGCACCCGAGCCTGCGCGACCACCTGATCGTGGTGGCCAGCAGCAACAACGCAGCCGTGGAGAACGTCACCAAGGAACTGCCCAACGCCAGGAAGGTTGATCGCCGCTACTTGGACGGCCTCGACGTCCTGACGCCGACCGCCGACGCCTTGCTGGCGCGTCCGCCCGACGAGGACGAGCCGGATGTTGAGGACGAGGCTGACGACGACAGTGGAAGCCCGGAGCCGGACGGAAACGCCTGGAGTCTGATCTCGGCGGCGCTGGGCAAGAAAAGCAACCGCGGGCGCTTCGCCGCCATCCTGGACCGGCACGAGCGCCGGGGGCCGCGCAAGGGCCTGCCTTCGGCTTGCAACGTTTTTCGCCTGCTTGCGGACGCACGCCCGGCCATGGACTGGGACACCGAGAGAGCCGCGTTCAAGCGCGTGGTGGCCGAGGTCGAGGCGCTGCGCGCCGAGCTGTGCGCCGCCGAAGGCGACAACGGCTGGGCTGCTGCGGAGGCGAAGGTGGCAGCGCTGGAAGGCGAGGCCGCGCGCTTGGCGACTGAGTTGCGGAAAGCGGATCATGCCCTGACCGCGGTCGCTGCCGAACTCGCGGAGGCGGCCGCGGCGTTCGAGCGAGCCGACAAGAGTGTTGATCTCGTCAGGGAAGCAAAACCGTCCGCTCTCCTCCGTGCGTTCAGGTGGGACAGGTCAGGGCAGTGGAAGCAGGAGCTGTCCGCCACGGCGACGCTGCGGGCCGATGCGGACCGTCACCTTCGGGCAGCGCAGGCCACTCGGCGCGAGGCACATCGGGTCCGCGAGGCGTTTTCCGCGTCATCCGACCGCATGGCATCGGACCTGGCAAGCGCCAGGCGGGAGGCGGCACGGGTGGTGAAGGCAGCAGCAGCCTTGGCGGCCCGGCATCCAGGGTTGGTGACGGTCGCCGACGTGGCGGACGCCGCTGATCCTGAGATGCGCGAACAGATGCTTCCGGGCAACAGCGACGCGTTCAAGGATGCCAGGGCGCGCCTGTTCGCGGCGGCGATGCGCGTGCACCTTGCCTTCGTGTGCGCGGCGGGACCGGACCTGTTCGACCGGAACCTGCGCGCGGCGCTGGCCATGCTGCGGGGCAGGGGAGAGATCCAGCCCGTGGTGCAGAAGGCCGCCGAGCACCTGTGGGCCACGCTGGCCCTGGTGACCCCGGTGGTCTCGACTACCTTCGCCTCGCTGCCGCGCGGTTTCGTCCACATGGGCGCGGGAAGCATCCCCTGGCTGTTCGTGGACGAGGCGGGCCAGGCGGTCCCGCACCAGGCGCTCGGCGCGATCTGGCGGGCCCGGCGGGCCGTCGTGGTGGGCGACCCGTTCCAGGTCGAGCCTGTGGTGCCGATGGACCGCAACGCCGACGCCAAGCTGGCCGAGCGCCGCGGGGCGCCGGACCACCACCGGGCGACGCTGGCCTCGGCGCAGACCCTGGCAGACGCAGCGAACCCGTTTGGGGCCTGGGTCCGGCTGCGCGTGGGCCGGTCGGTTTGGGTTGGCTGCCCGCTCAAGGTTCACCGCCGCTGCGTCGAGCCAATGTTCGGCATCTCGAACCGGCTGGCCTATGACGGCGGCATGGTCCTGGCCCGGGGCAAGATGGCCGAGGAGGACGAGTTGACGAAGCTCCGGCCCTTGCTGGGTGAGAGCCGGTGGTTTGACGTGGCCGCCAAAGGAAGCGGCCCCAAGCACTTCATCCGCGAGCAGGCGGAGGTCGTGCTCCGGCTGATTGTGGCCTATGCGGAGCAGGGCTTCGCCGGCGAGGACGGCCTGCCTGCGCTGTGCGTGGTTTCGCCGTTCCGTTCCATGGCGGACGGGTTGCGCAAGCTGCTCTGCGACGACCTGAAAGTGCGGGGGCACGCCCCGAAGGCCTTGGGCGCGTGGGGGACGGCATCGGTCGGCACGGTGCACACCTTCCAGGGCAAGGAGAAGGAGACGGTCATCCTGGCGCTGGGCGGCGCCAGCGACGGCGCCATTGCGTGGGCATGCGGCATGCCGAACATCCTCAACGTGGCCGTGACCCGGGCGCAGCGCCGCCTGTATGTGGTCGGCGACCGCGCGCGCTGGATGGCGACGAGCGGCTTGCTAGGAGAGCATCAGGAAATGTGGGGTGCTCGCGCCGGCGAGAATGATTGGCGCTAAGCCGGCCGGGTGACACGAGCGCCGAAGCCAACCAGACCGATTTTTGGAGCGACCCCGTCGGCGGCCGACGCGGACGGAGCCGAGATTGTACAGGTCAAGGTTTGGCTGCTCGGGATCAGCCCGATGGTGTGGCGGCGTGTGCTGGTGGCAAGCACCTGCACGCTGGGTGAGCTGCACGGCGTGATCCAGGTCGCGATGGGGTGGAAGGGCATTCACCTGTATCAGTTCTGCCTGCGTTCTGCGCGTTACGGCTCGTGGGAGCTGTCCGCGTCCTCGCCCGACGTGACGCTGGCGGCGCTGCGGCTGCGCAAGGGCGCCCGGTTCACCTACGAGTATGACCTGAACATCCCCTGGTGCCACGAGATCCGCATCGAAGACCAGTTGGGGCTGGAAGCGGGCAAGGCTTATCCTGTCTGCACGGGCGGCAGCGGTGCGTGCCCTCCTGAGGACTGCGACGGGCCGGCCGGCTTCATGGCAGGACGCAACGGTGCGCTGTCGCTGGATGCGCTCGAGGACCTCGACACCATGATCGAGATCATCGGCCAGGTCGTCTTGGACCGCCGGACGGACCTGCTGGATGACGAGGACACACGCTGGCGGCTGGAGGGCGCCGTCGAACGCAGCAAAGCGCGTGAACACGCCCAAGGCTGTCCGTTCTCGCGCCGGGCGGTCAATGCCCGGCTCCGCAAAGGCGAGCACCTCGACCTCATGCACCAGCAGTGCTGACGCGCTCGGCCCGGCGCCGGGCCAACAGGTCGGCGGCGATCAGGGCGGCATCGTCGCCGCGCTGCTGCCTGATGCGGGCGACCAGCGTGTGGGCGGCCGGGTCGGTCAGCTGGTCGAAGCGACGCTGCAGCGTGGCGGCCGTCGTCTCGGCATAGTGCCGGGTTGTGGTGATGCTCTCGTGGCCCAGAAAGCGTTGGAGGTCGGTGATGTCCATGCCGAGTGCGAGCAGGCGGGTGGCCACGGTGTGCCGGAGCAGGTGGGGGTAGACGCGCTTGGCGATCCCGGCTGCACCGGCCACACCCCGGACGACCTGGCCGACACGTTGGCGGGTCAGCACATGGGGCGTCGGGCCGGAACCTTGCTGCCGACTGGCGAACAGCGGCCCGGCGCGGCGGGCGCCGATGTGCAGCTGGAGCAACTGGGCCAGGTCACGCCGGATCGGCACTTCCCGCCGCTTGTCGCCCTTGCCGTGGCGGATGGTGACCACGCGCCCGGCGAGGCTGACGTCCTCGATCCTGAGCTGCACCAGTTCGGACGCGCGGGCGCCGGTTTCCAACAAGGTTTGCAGCATCAGCCCGGTCCTGCCGTCCCGGGCGTAGGCTTGGTCCAGGAAGCGCAGCTCCTCCTCGACGGTGAGCCGGTCCACGCCGCCGCGGCGCTCGGGCCCGGCGCGCAGGCCGGCCCTCTCGCGGGCCGCTTTGAACACCGCCTTGCTCTGCGCGTAGTCCACGCCCTCGCGGACGAGGATGGCGGCAACGGCGGCAGCGGCACGCTTGACGGAGGCCATGCTCCAGTTTGCTTGATCGTGTTCGAACTGCAAGCCGATGGCGCTCGTTGCTCCGTATAGACCAGGATAGGCCCAAGCCGGGGTGCCGAACCGGCCTTCAGCTTTCCACTCCGGCGATTGTGGAAAACTGCTCTGCCCCACCCGGCATTGGAGGCCATTTATGCGTATCAGCATCCTGCTCCAGATCACCGGCGATGACGGCGCCATCGGCCCAGCCGAGGAAATGACCGCGTTTGAAAAATCGACCGAGCGTCCGGAAGATCTCGGCCTCTCAATCGCGGAAGGCAAAGCAATGCTGGCAGCCGTCCAGGCCCGGACGGTTCTGGCTCAGGCAGCAACCTGGTCGCAGCGACGTCGGTGCTGCCCGGCCTGCGGTGCCCGCCGGCGCAGCAAGGGTAGCTACCCGCTCGTGTTCCGGTCCTTGTATGGCGATGTCGAGCTGGACAGTCCGCGCCTGCACCGCTGCCCTTGCCAGACTGCAGACGGTCCGGCCACCGCGTCGCCGCTTTGCGACCTGATCTCCAGCCATGTCGCGCCTGAGCGGCTCTATCTGGAAGCACGCTGGGCGTCGCTCGTGCCGTATGCCGCGGCCGCCGGGCTGCTGGCCCGGGGTCACGACATAAGGCGGGTGCTGGATTCACGCTAAGCTGAACGCGCCGTGA
>CAXUJE010000381.1:0-5500 GCA_964251035.1 uncultured Acetobacteraceae bacterium | reverse complement strand
GGCTCGACCGGGCGGCGGAGCAGCGCCGCGGCGCGCACCGGCGACAGCAGAAGGACAGGCGGCCCCGCCGCCAGCGCCGCAAGCTCCGTCAACCCGGCCGAGCCAACCGTATCGGCAGCGAGCACAACAACGTCGGGATCGCCCAGCAGCAGCACGGGCGTGCCGCGGCGCAGGTCGGCCACCGCCCTATGCACGGACCGGATATGCAGCAGGTCAGGGTTGGGCAGGAGGGATGCGGCCGACTGGTCCGCCTGTGATCCTCGCGGCTGGGCCACGTCGTCTCCATCTCAATAATTGGCATTCGACAAGGGATATGGCATCCGCTTGTGCGCCGCAGCCAACTGCCTCACAACGATGTGTGTATTCTAAGGCGTCGTGGTATCATTTTACAGGGCCTGACGTGCGTTGGACCGTGCGCCAGATCAATTTCGAGGGCGTCGCCCGGTCTTGTTGGTTTATCGAACAGAGTGACAACGAAGGCCAAGGCTGGCGCTTCGCCATTGGTTTTACGAAGGGAAGTTGCCGAATGACGGCTGAACGTCCGATCCTTGTCGTTGATGACGATGCGACCCTCCGGGAAGCCCTTCTTGAGCAACTCCAGGTTGACGGTGAGTTCGCAGTCGCCGAAGCCACGACGGTCTCGGAAGCGGAGGCGCTGCTGACGAGCAAGGACTCCCGCTTCGATGCCATCATCCTCGACGTGGGCTTGCCCGACGGGGACGGCCGCGACCTGTGCGCGCTGCTGCGCCGGCAGGGCTTGCGCATGCCGATCATCATGCTGACGGGATCGGACGACGAGGCGGACGTGGTCCGCGGTCTGGACGCCGGCGCCAACGACTACATCGCCAAGCCGTTCCGCCTGGCCGAGCTGCTGGCCCGGCTGCGCGCGCAGTTGCGGATCTTCGAGAATTCCGAAGATGCCGTCTTCACCATCGGCCCCTACACCTTCCGGCCCAGCGCCAAGCTGCTGCACGAGCCGGTAAAGAACCGCCGCATCCGCCTGACGGAGAAAGAAGCCGCCATCCTCAAGTTCCTGTACCGCGCGGGGACCCGTCCGGTGGCGCGTCAAGTCCTGCTGAACGAGGTTTGGGGGTACAACGCCGCCGTCACGACCCACACATTGGAGACGCATATCTATCGCCTGCGGCAGAAGATCGAGCCAGATCCCAGCAACGCGCGCCTGCTGGTGACAGAGGGCGGCGGCTATCGCCTTGACCCGGTCGGAAGCCCGTCGGACGCCTGACCGCCGCCGGAGAGCGTCCAGCGACTATGACCATGCGGCTTGGCAGGTCCGCAACGCCGGCTGGCTGACCTGGCTTCTCCTTGATTCCTGTCCAGTCCGGCCATCTCGGAGCCGGTTGGCTGCTTGGGAGCAGGCCATTGAAGAGCGTGGGACCGGCCCCGCTCGCGGCTCGCGACGGCGGGCCTTCTCGGACCTGCAACGCTTCCAAATAGTCGTGCCGACTGATTGAGCCGGCGCGCCCGTTTCGTCGCGTCCGCCTCAAACCTCTTGGCCTGGCAAAAGCCTGTGACTATCCTTGTCCTGTTCAGATTGAATTCGCAATGACGTTGCGAGTTGTGAACTGCGTTTTTCGCAATGATACCTCCAAATCGCCCGAAAGATAGGCAAGTTAGGAAGGCATGATCAGATTAAGGTCCTGAATAGGATGAAGGTAGATCTTCGTACTCAAGAAATGCTCTTCTCGAACACTCAAACGCAAGTGAAAGAGGCAAAATCTATAGGTGAGCAACTGAGTAGGGATTTGGAATTTTATGCTGATCGTGGAGCGATGGGCCGCTCCCCCCCGTTCCGTGGCTTAGCCAGGTTCTGGCTCGGCGTTATCGGCTTGGCCTGTGCTGGCGCGGCGACGCTCGAGCTCCTGGGGCCGCCATCGCGCAATGACCATGCGGCGGGCCCGGCGCATGCGCCGGGCCTGGACGGCAACGCCCTGCTTGGCGCGGAGGGTGTGCGCGCCGCCACGGCGCCCGACGCTCCGGCCGCTGCGTTCTACCGCAGCGCCGCACCCGCCAGGCCTGGTTCGGCAGCCCCCGCGCCAAAGCCGGCGGAGGCCGCCGCGGCGCCTCAGTCCCTTGATCATGACCCGCAGCCGTCTGAGCGGCAAGCCCGCCCCGCAACTGATCCCATGGCGGCCGGAAGCGCCGTTCCGTCTCAGCCGGGCACGGTGCAGGAAGCCTTGCAAACGTTCAGGCCGGCAATCCTACCGACGATATCCGAGCCGAAGATGGTCACGCTGCCCGGCGGCACCTTGCGCATGGGAAGCAATGACGACCTCTCGGAGCGACCGGTGCACACCGTCCTGGTCGAGCCGTTCCTGATGGCAAGAGCCGCCGTCACGGTCCAGGAATGGCAAGCGTGCGTGGACGCAGGGGCGTGCACGCTTCAGCCGAAGGGCCGGCCGGACCAGCCGGTCGCCAACGTGAGCTGGGACGATGCGCGCCAATACGCGGCATGGATCTCGGGCGTGACGGGCAAGCACTACCGGCTGCCGACCGAGGCAGAATGGGAGTATGCCGCCCGGGCCGGGACGGAGACACGCTACCCCTGGGGCAACGCCATGGTGTCCGGCAAGGCGAGCTGCAAAGGCTGCGGCGAGCCGGTCAGCATGCAGAACCCGCCCGCGGTCGAAGCCTATCCGCCCAACCCGTTCGGCCTGTTCGGCATGGGCGGCGGCGTCGCCGAGTGGGTGGGCGATTGCTGGCATCCCAATTACCAGGACGCGCCGCGCATCGGAGCAAATGCCTGGGACGCTCCCGACTGCCGTGAGCGCGTGCTGCGCGGCGGCTCCTGGGTGGCGGATGCGAAATACCTCCGGCCGTCAAGCCGCGATTCCTATGATGCTTCCGTGAGGTATCCAACCCATGGGCTTCGCCTTGCCCGGACCGAGTGACAACGTCATGCCGATGCACCGCAGAACGCTGCTGCAAGCCGCCGCCCTGTCGACAGTGGCCATGTCCATGCCGGCATGGGCCGGCAGGACGCCGTCGCCGAAGGACACGCTGCTCTACATCATCTGGCCGCATGACGGGGACCGCATCCGCGGCGCGTTCTGGTGCCGCTTCGGGCTGCGCAACATGGGCGTGACCCATGCCGGGGACGCGACGCCCAACTTCGGGCACCACCACCTGCTTGTCGATGTCAACGATCCCCTCAATCCCGACGAGCCGATCCCGTCCGACCGGAACCACCTGCACTTCGGCGCCGGGCAAACCGAGACCCGCCTTGACCTGCCGCCCGGGCGGCACACGCTGCAGCTCGTGCTCGGGGACGCCGAGCATATGCTGTTCGCCCCGCCGGTGATGTCGCGCAAGATCACGATCTTCGTGACGTAGCGGCGCCGGGGGCGCTCTCTGGGGCTGGAAGGCGGGCGGCTACACGTCGAGTTCGACGCAGACCGGCACATGGTCCGATGTCCGCGGCCAGTCCCGCGCCTCGGTCAGCACGGTGCTCGACCGCAAGCCCGGCGCCAGGTCGCGGCTGACCCAGACGTGGTCCAGCCGGCGGCCGCGGTTGGCCTGCTTCCAGTCCTGGTTGCGGTAGGACCACCAGGTGTAGAGCTTCTGCTCCGCCGGCACGAAATGCCGCATGGCGTCAACGAAGCCCGTGCGCATCCAGGCCTCCATCGCCGCGACCTCCACGGGCGTATGGCACACGACGGCGAGGAGCTGCCTGTGGCTCCACACGTCGTGCTCCATCGGCGCGATGTTGAGGTCGCCGACCAGGATGCAGCGCTCAGGCCGGCGTGCGGCGAACCAGTTGGTGACCTCGGCCACGAAGGCCAGCTTGTGGGCGAACTTCGGGTTGACCGACGGGTCCGGCTCGTCCCCGCCGGCGGGCACGTAGAAGTCGTGCAGCGCCACGGGTCCCGTCGGCGTCGAGAGCGCCACCCCGACGTGCCGGCAATCGCCGCGCTCGCACCAGTCGGGACCGGCGAGCGGGGCGAGCGGCACGCGCGACAGGACGGCGACGCCGTTGTAGCCCTTCATGCCGCGCCGGGCGACGTGGGGGTAGCCGAACGCGCCGGGCGCTGCGTCGGGGAACAGCTCGTCCGGCACCTTGGTCTCCTGCAGGCAGATCACGTCCGGATCGAGCGCCGTCACCAGCCGCTCCACCAGCGGCAGCCGCAGGCGAAGCGAGTTGATGTTCCAGGTGGCGATGCGTAGCGTGCTCATCGCGCTCCCATGGCCCGGCGCAAACACGGGTGCAAGTCGGGGCAGGTGCAAGCCGCCTTGATTATCGGGCCGTTTCGAGTACGGTCCCGGCCAATCCGCCGTCCTCGAAGGAACACCGTTGATGCTTCGCAGAACCTTGCTCGCTGCCGCCGTCACGCTGGCAACGGCATCGGCTGCCTTCGCGCAAGGGGGCGCCCCGATCCCCGTTGGCGCGATCGAGATCCTGAGCGGCCCCAATGCCGCCTATGGCACCGCGATCCGCGCCGGGCTGGACCTCGCGCTGGAGGAGGTCAACGCGCAGGGCGTGCTGGGCCGCAAGATCGCGCTGACGTTGGAGGACAGCGCCGCCAACAAGGACCAGGCGATCAACGCCGCCCGCAAGCTGATCGGCCGGGACAAGGTGGTCGCGATCATCGGGCCGACCCTGTCGAACGAGATGTTCGCGGCCGGCCCGGTGGCGAACGAGCGCAAGATCCCGATCATCGGCACCAGCACCACCGCTGTGGGCATCACCGAGATCGGGCCTTACGTGTTCCGCACCAGCCTGCCGGAAAGCGACGTGATCCCGGTGACGCTGGCGCGAGCCAAGGCGCGCGGCGTGAAGACCATCGCGCTGATGTACGCGAATGACGACGCGTTCTCGAAATCAGGCTTCGATACCATGAAGGCCGCGGCGGAAAAAGCCGGGCTGACCATCCTGGCCATTGAAAGCTTCGGCAGCAAGGACACCGACTTCAGCGCGCAACTGACCAAGATACGCGCGCTGAAGCCGGATGCGGTCGGCATCTCGGCCCTGGTCGAGCCGGTGTCCGGCGTGCTGCTGCAGGCACGGCAACTGGGGTTCGGCAAGGAAACGCTGTTCGTCGGCGGCAACGGCAGCAACTCGCCGAAGCTGGGCGAGATCGCGGGCGCGGCAGCGGACGGCCTGATCGTCGGCAGCCCGTGGTTCGTGGGCAAGGACGACCCGGTGAACCAGGCCTTCGTGACCAAGTTCCGCGCCAAGTACGGCCACGACCCCGACCAGTTCTCGGCGCAGGCCTATGATTGCATGCACATCCTGGCGGACGCCATCACCCGCGCCGGCGCTGCCGAGCCGGCCAAGATCCACGACGCCCTGCTGGCCACGAAGTCCAACGGCGTCATGGGGCCGTTCACCTTCACCCCGGGCCGCGACCCCGCCAGCACCGAGGGCGTGGTGGTCCTGGTGATGCAGGGCGGCAAGTTCGGCATCGCCCCGCAGTAGAGCATGGCCGTATCAGGTGTCGTCACCTGATCGGTAAACATGCTCGTAAAAACAAAGGCTAGAGCG
>CAXUJE010000380.1:0-5508 GCA_964251035.1 uncultured Acetobacteraceae bacterium | reverse complement strand
CCGACGCCCCTTGGCGCATCCGCCCAGGCATTATAACCCTCCACCCGGCCCGCACCCCGCGCGGCCTGGATCGAGGTCCATCGAGTGCTCGCCTTCATCGTGTCGCGCATCCTGCAGGCCGTCCCGGTCATCCTCGTGGTCGGCCTGATCGCCTATGCCATGTTCGCCTTCGTCGGCGACCCCGTCACCATCATGCTCGGCACCGATTACACGGAGGCGCAGCGGGTGGCGCTGACCAAGCAGCTCGGCCTCGACCAGCCGTTCATCGTGCAGTACGCCAAGTTCATGTGGGCGGCCCTGCATGGGGAGTTCGGCATCAGCTACCGCCTGGCCCGGCCGGTGACGGACCTGCTGGCCGAGCGGATGCCGGCGACGCTGGAATTGGCCGCCACCGCGTCCGCGTTCGCGCTCTTGGTTGGTGTGCCGATGGGGGTCTATACCGGCATCCGCCGCGGGGCGGCGTCCCGCCTGTTCATGGTGTTCAGCCTGATCGGCGTGTCGCTGCCCACGTTCCTCATCGGCATCCTGCTGATCCTGGTGTTCAGCGTCTGGCTTCAGATGCTGCCGAGCTTCGGCCGGGGCGACGTGGTGCGGTTCTCGCATTGGAGCACCGGGTTCCTGACCGTGGGCGGCCTCAAGGCACTGGTGCTGCCGGCGGTCACGCTCGGGCTGTTCCAGATGACGCTCATCATGCGCCTGGTGCGGGCGGAGATGCTGGAGGCGCTGCGCAGCGACTACGTGAAGTTCGCCCGCGCCCGGGGCTTGGGGCCGCGGGCGATCAACTTCGGCCACGCGCTGCGCAACACGCTGGTGCCGGTCGTCACCATCGCCGGGCTGCAGATCGGCGGCATCGTCGCGTTCTCCATCGTGACGGAAACGGTGTTCCAGTGGCCCGGCATGGGGCTGCTGTTCGTCCAGTCCGTGCAGGTGGCGGACGTGCCGGTGATGGCGGCCTATCTCATCATGATCTCGGTGCTGTTCGTGGGGATCAACCTGGTCGTGGACCTGCTCTATTACGTCGTCGATCCGCGGCTGCGGGTAGGGCGCGCATGAGCGCAGCCGCCCCGCGGGTGCCCGGCGCCTTGGCGCGGTGGTGGGACAGCGACCTCGCCTACAGCTTCCGCCGCTCGCCGGTCGCCATCGCGGCGGCGCTGGTGCTGCTGGCGATCCTGGCGGGCGCGGCGCTCGCGCCGTGGGTCGCGCCGCACAACCCGCTCGACCTCGCCTCGCTGAACCTGATGGACAGCCGCATCCCGCCGGTCTGGGACGCGGAAGGGCAGTGGACGTTCCCGCTCGGCACCGACGACCAGGGGCGGGACATCCTGTCGGGCATCCTGTACGGCGTGCGGATCAGCCTGGTGATCGGCCTGGGCGCGGTGCTGTTCGCGGTGGTGGTGGGCATCGCCGCCGGGCTGCTCGCGGGCTATGCCGGGGGCGTGGCAGATGCGGTGCTGATGCGGGTGGCCGACATCCAGCTCACCTTCCCGGCGATCCTGATCGCGCTCTTGGTCGATGGCGTGGTGACGGCGGCGCTGCCGCAGGAGATGCACGAGCGGCTCAAGGTGCAGGTGCTGATCTTCTCCATCGGCATCAGCTTCTGGCCGCAGTTCGCCCGCACCGTGCGCGGCTCGACGTTGGTGGAGCGGGGGCGGGAGTACGTCATGGCGGCGCGGGTGATCGGCCTGTCGTCCGGGCGGATCATGCTGACGCACATCCTGCCCAACGTGCTGGGGCCGGTGTTCGTCATCGGCACGCTGACCTTGGGCCTCGCCATCGTGACGGAGGCGACGCTGTCGTTCCTGGGCGTCGGATTGCCGCCGTCCTCGCCGTCCGTAGGGACGCTTATCCGGATCGGCAACGACTTCCTGTTCAGCGGCGAGTGGTGGATGACGATCTTCCCAGGTCTCGCCCTCGTGCTGCTGGTGCTGTCGATCAACCTGCTGGGCGACTGGCTGCGCGACGCGCTGAACCCGAGATTGCGATGAGCCTTCTCGACGTGGACGGCCTCGTCGTCGAGTTCCCGACCCGGCACGGCGTGCTTCGCGCGCTCGACCACGTGTCATTCTCCATCGCGCCGGGCGAGGTGCTGGGCGTGGTGGGGGAAAGCGGGGCGGGCAAGAGCCTGACGGGCGCGGCCATCATCGGCCTCTTGGAGCCGCCGGGGCGCGTCAGTGGCGGGCAAATCCGGCTGGAGGGCGGGCGCATCGACAACCTCCCCCCCGACCGGATGCGGCGCATCCGCGGCAAGCAGGTCGGCGTCATCTTCCAGGACCCGCTGACGACGCTGAACCCGCTGTACTCGGTCGGTCGCCAGTTGACCGAGACCATGCAGGCCCACCTGCCGCTGTCCCATGCCGAGGCGCGGCGCCGGGCGGTGCGCTGGCTGGAGGAGGTGGGCATTCCCGCCGCCTCCCAGCGGATCGACGCCTACCCGCACGAGTTCTCCGGCGGCATGAGGCAGCGGGTGGTGATCGCGCTCGCCCTTTGCGCGGAGCCGCGGCTGGTGATCGCGGACGAGCCGACGACCGCGCTCGACGTGTCGGTCCAGGCGCAGGTGATCGCGCTGCTGAAGCGCCTGACGCGGGAGCGGGGGTTGGCCGTCATGCTGATCACCCATGATATGGGCGTGATCGCGGAGGCCGCCGACCGGATCGCGGTGATGTATGCGGGCCGGGTGATCGAGGTCGGCGCCGTGGCCGACGTGGTGCGGCAGCCGTCACACCCCTACACCGTGGGGCTGATGGGCTGCATCCCGTCGCTCGATGTGCGGGTGGAGCGGCTGCGGCAGATCGACGGGGCGATGCCGCGGCTGAACGCCATCCCGCCGGGCTGCGCGTTCAACCCGCGCTGCCCGCAGGTGTTCGACCGCTGCCGGGCCGAGCGGCCCGACTTGATGCCGGCGTGGCGGACCGAGGCCGCCTGCTGGCTGTTCGACCCGGCGCCGGCGCATGGCTGAGCGCGTCGTCCTGGAGGCCATCGAGGCCAGCCGCAGCTTCGACGTGTCGCGGCCCTGGCTGCAGCGGCGGCTTGCGGGGGAGGGGCGGCGCGTGCTGCGCGCGGTCGATGCGGTGTCGTTTGCGGTGAGTGTCGGCCGTACGCTGTCGCTGGTCGGCGAGAGCGGCTGCGGCAAGAGCACGGTCGGGCGGCTGGCGGTGGGCCTGTATCAGCCAAGCGGCGGCGAAATCCGCTTCGAGGGGCAGGCCCTCTCGGCCGCCCGCGCGCAGCCGGCGCTGCGCCGGCGGATGAACATGATCTTCCAGGACCCGTACGCGTCGCTGAACCCGCGCTGGCGCGTGTCGGACATCGTCGCCGAGCCGATCCGCGCCTTCCGCCTGCTGCGCGGGCGCGACGTGCAGGACCGGGTCGGGCAGCTCCTGACGCAGGTGGGCCTGTCGCCGCGTGACGGCGAGAAGTACCCGCACGAGTTCAGCGGCGGCCAGCGCCAGCGCGTCTCCATCGCCCGCGCGCTGTCGAGCGAGCCGGAGTTCCTGGTGTGTGACGAGCCGACCAGCGCGCTCGACGTGTCGGTGCAGGCGCAGATCCTGAACCTGATGCGCGACCTGCAGGCGCGGATGCAGATCACCTATCTGTTCATCAGCCACAACCTGGCTGTGGTGCGGCACATGTCGGACCTGCTGGGCGTGATGTACCTGGGCCGCATCGTCGAGTACGGGCCGGGCGAGAGCATCTTTTCGGCGCCGCGCCACCCTTACACGCGGCTGCTGCTGGACGCGATCCCGGACCTCGGGATGGCAGGCGGCACGCGTGCCCGCACGCCGGTGGGCGGCGAGGTGCCCAGCCCGATCAACCCGCCGAGCGGCTGCACCTTCCACCCGCGCTGCCCCTTGGCCAACGCGCGCTGCCGGGCGGAGGTGCCGAAGCACACGCGGGACGGGGACGTGCTGGCGGCGTGCCATGCGGTGGAGGAAGGGCGGGGGGCGTGAGGATGGGATCAAGGCGACAGTCCGCGCAGCGCGTCTCTGCAAGCAGCTTCCAAAAGCGGCAGGTCGCGCTCGATCAACAGCCAGATGCGGACGACATCGATATTCTCATAATCGTGTCGCAACCGGTTGCCGAGGCCTCGGATGTCGCGCCAGGGGATATTGGGGCAGAGATCGGCGGCAAGGTCGCCCAGCTTCACAGCGGCCTCGCTGATGACCAGCAGGCTACATTTGACGGCGCGGATCGTTTGATCGGCAGCGGTGAAGCCGTGGAGGTCCATATCGGCCGTAAACCGCTCGATGGCGTCAATGTTTTCGATGATGTCGGCGAAGCGTTGAGCTGGGTCGCTAGAAGGCAAGCACCGCCTCGCGGCTTACATTCTGCTGCGCGCGCGGCTTCAACGTGCCTTCTTCGATCAGATCGACCGTATGACCCAGCAGGTCCGCCAGCCGGTTCTCGATCCCGATCAGATCTAGCAGTGACAGGCGATGCGCGTCATCGAACGCGGCCAGCAGGTCGACATCAGAGTCCGCCCGTGCCTCGTTCCGCGCCGTCGAACCGAATAGCGATAGCCGCACGACCCCAGCAGCCCTCAGTTCCGGTTCGTGGGCGCGCAACGTGGCGATGACTTCGTCCCGTTCCATGCAGCAGAGCTTAGCGCATCCTTTGCAGGGCAACCACATCTTTGTAGGCCGGTCCTCGGAGTGATCAACGGACACCTGCACCTGCTGGTATTCACCATGCGCGGCGACGTGTTGCAGGCGGTTTTGTTGAGAAAAGCCAATCGGAGAGAGGTCAGGCACTATGACGAAGAAACTTGGGCCGCCACCAGGAGACTTCGACGAAAACCCCGAATGGACCGAGGAAACCTTCGCGCGGGCAAGGTCCTTCAAGGAAAGCTTTCCCGAGCAATACGCATCGTGGAAGAAGAACAAGGGTGGCCGTCCGCCGGTCGAGAACCCCAAGGTGCATATCGGCTTCCGGCTCGCGGCCGATGTGGTGCAGGGCGTGCGCGCGACCGGCCCTGGCTACAATGCCTGCGTTGAGAAGGTGTTGCGCGAGGCGTTGACGAAAGGTGAGCTTTAACTGCCCACACTTGCTTCCGCAGGACGACCGGTGGCGTTCAGTTCGCCGGCTTCTGGAGACGTCCACGTATCTCGGGGCCGGACCTTCCGGCTCAACACGTAACCTCGTCAACCGCATGAGTTTTACTTCTTGATCAATCAACGGCAGCAATATTACAATCATTAATACAGTACATATAAAAAGTCTTATGAATGGACTCTGAGCTATCTCAAGAATATTAACCACGATGCGCAGGAGAGAACCGCGGCAACAACCGCAGCGACTACACCGACCTTGATCCAGGCGGCTTCGATCGTTGCCTTCCATTCCAGCCAACGAAGAGCGACATCTCTCTCAGGACCATGAGTGACGAACAGTCGCCCGCTTGGGTATTCTGTCAACTGGTCGCGAACGGTCACAGGCCCAAGCTTTTCTAACTGCACTAGATCATCTGGCTTTAGATTTGGCTTGCGCATCCAAATCATTCTCCAAACCTCAAGA
>CAXUJE010000379.1:0-5519 GCA_964251035.1 uncultured Acetobacteraceae bacterium | reverse complement strand
TCTCCATCCCGAGGGCGCTTACCTCGCCTGGACCGTCGACCTCGCCACCGCGCAGCCCGAGGGCGCGATCCGCGAGGTGTTCGAGTTCGTCGAGGGGGACTGCGAACTCGACATCGCGCTGGCTGCTGCGCCGCCGGGTGCCGCGGGCGGGAGCGGCGGCATCGACCTGGCGGCGCTGGTCCAGCAATCCCAGGCGGCCATCATGGCAGCGCCGGCTGTGGACGCGCCGGAACCCGGCCGCACCCCGCGCCCGGCGGACGCGCCGGCAGCGGCGTCCAAGGCCACGATCCGCGTGGACCTCGACCGGGTGGACCGGCTGATCGACCTCGTCGGCGAGTTGGTCATCAACCAGGCGATGCTGGCCCAGCGCGTGTCGGAAGCCGGGCTTTCGCGGTCCTCCAACCTGGCGCTTGGCCTCGGCGACCTGGAGCAACTGACGCGCGAGATCCAGGACAGCGTCATGGCGATCCGCGCGCAGCCGGTGAAATCGGTGTTCGGGCGCATGCCCCGCCTGGTGCGGGAGGTTTCGGCCCTGACCCGCAAGCCCGTCCGCCTCGTCACCGAGGGCGAGGGCACGGAGGTGGACAAGACGGTGATCGAGCACCTCGCCGACCCCTTGACGCACATGATCCGCAACGCCATCGACCACGGGCTGGAACGGCCGGAAGATCGCAAGGCAGCCGGCAAGCCCCCCGACGGCACGGTGCGCCTCGCCGCCCGGCACCGGTCGGGGCGCGTCGTGATCGAGGTGTCCGACGACGGCGGGGGCATCAACCGCCCGCGCGTGCGGGCCAGCGCGGCGGCGAAGGGCCTCATCGCGCCCGATGCCGTGTTGAGCGACGAGGAGACCGACAACCTCATTTTCCTGCCGGGCTTCTCGACGGCCGAGACGGTCTCCGACATCTCCGGCCGGGGCGTCGGCATGGACGTGGTGAAGCGCTCGATCCAGGCGCTTGGAGGCCGCATCGCCATCACCTCGCGGCCGGGCCAGGGGTCCACCTTCACCATGAGCCTGCCGCTCACGCTGGCGGTGCTGGACGGCATGGCCGTGTCGGCGGGAGGCCAGACGCTGGTGGTGCCGCTCACCGCCATCATCGAGACGCTGCAGCCCCGGACGGGCGACGTGCACAGCCTGGGGGGCGGCGCCGCCGTGATCGCGATCCGCGGCACCTTTATTCCTCTTGTGGACGTCGGCGTGGCGCTCGGCTACCGGGCCGGGCCGTTGGACCCCGCCCGGGGCGTCGCCCTGCTGATCGAGAGCGAAGGCAACGCCCGCGCCGTGCTGCTCGTGGACGCGATCCAGGGCCAGCGCCAGGTCGTGATCAAGAGCCTGGAAGCCAACTACCGCCGGGTGCCCGGCATCGCCGCCGCGACCATCCTGGGCGACGGCCGCGTGGCGCTCATCCTCGACGTGGACGCCGTCGTCGCCGCGTCCCGAGGCTCCGCCGGGCAGGCGCCCGAGTTCACCCCAGCAGCAGGTCTCGCCCATGTATGACACGACCCGGCCCACGCAGGCGACGACGCGCCGCGAACTGATCGCGTTCCGCGTCGGCCCCCAGGAGTTCTGCGTGGACATCATGGCGGTGCGCGAGATCAGGGGTTGGACGCCGGCCACCCCCCTTCCCCATGCGCCCGCCTTTATACGGGGCGTGGTCAACCTGCGCGGCGCGGTGCTGCCCGTCGTGGATCTGGGCGCGCGCCTGGGCCTGCCGCCCTCGGAACCGACGCAGCGGCACGCCATCATCGTCGCCCAGGTCGGCCGCCAGGTCATCGGGCTGCTGGTGGACGCGGTGTCCGACATCCTGACCGTCGGCGAGGAGGCGATCCAGCCGCCGCCGGATGTCGCGTCCGAGCGCGTGCGCGCCTTTGTCCGCGGCCTGCTTGCAATCGAGGGTCGCTTGGTCAGCCTGGTCTCGCTGGACCATGTCCTGCCCGCGCAGGAGCTGGACGCAGCATGATCGCCGCTTTGGCAAAGGCGGACAGCGGCCGTCCGCTCGTGGATGGCGAGTTTCCCCTGACTATCGAGGATTTCCGCGCCATCGCGGCGATGCTGCACGCCGATGCCGGCATTGCCTTGTCGGAGGCGAAGGCGACCTTGGTCTATTCCCGCCTGGCCAAGCGGCTGCGCACGCTCGGCCTCCGCAGCTTCTGCGAGTACCGCGCCCTGGCCGCAGCCCCCGAAGGGGGCGAGGAGCGCCGCCGGATGCTGACGGCGCTGACCACCAACGTCACCCGCTTCTTCCGCGAACCGCACCATTTCGAGCACCTGAAGACGGCGGTGCTGCCAACGCTGCTGCGGGAAGCACGGCGGGGCGGGCGGGTCCGGCTGTGGTCGGCCGCGTGCTCCACGGGCCAGGAGCCTTACTCGATCGCCTTGACGATCCTGTCCCTGGCGCCGGACGCGGCCGGGCTTGATGTCAAGATCCTCGCGACCGACATCGACCCGGCCGTGCTCGCGGAGGGCCGCGCCGGCGTTTACGACAACTCCTGCATCGCCGCCGTCCCGCCCGGCCTGCGCCAGCGGTGGTTCGTGCACGCGCCCTATGGCAGGGACAGGAAAGGGTGGCGCGTGGCCGACGAGGCGCGCCGGCTCGTGGCCTTCCGCGAGCTGAACCTGGTCGGCGCCTGGCCGATGAAGGGCCGCTTCCAGGCCGTCATGTGCCGCAACGTGGCCATCTACTTCGAGGAGGAAACCCAGGCCAAGATCTGGAACCGCTTCATGCCTTTGGTCGTGCCGGGCGGCCACCTCTACATCGGCCATTCCGAGCGCCTGACCGGCGAGGCCGCCCGGCATTTCGAGAGCGCCGGCATCACGACCTACCGCCGCCGCATGGAGGGCTGGCCGTGATCCGCGCCTTGGTAGTGGACGACTCCGCCACCATGCGGAGCCTCATCGCTGCGGCGCTGCGGCGCGACCCCGGCATCGAGGTCGTGGGCCAGGCCGCCTGTGCCGCGGAGGCACGGCAGGCGATCAAGGCGCTCAACCCGGACGTGGTCACGCTGGACATCGAGATGCCGGCCATGAACGGCCTCGAGTTCCTGGACAAGATCATGCGCCTGCGGCCCATGCCGGTGGTCATGGTGTCCACGCTGACCAGCCGCGGGGCAGACGCGACGCTGCGGGCGCTTGAACTCGGCGCGTTCGATTGCGTGGCCAAGCCGTCGGTCGCGGGCCTCCATGCCTTCGACGCGCTGGCGGCCACGGTGCGGGCGGCGGCCCGCGCCCGGGTCCGCCCCCGGATCTGCTCCATGACGGCGCGGCCGCTGCCTGCGGCGCCGCCGCCTGGGTTCCGGCCCGACGGGCGCGTGCTGGCGATCGGCTCCTCCACTGGTGGCGTCGAGGCGCTGCTCGCCATCCTCGCGCAGCTGCCCGCCAACTGCCCGCCGACCGTCATCGCCCAGCACATGCCCGAGATGTTCACGCGCAGCTTCGCCGCGCGCCTGAACCGCGCCTGCGCGGCCGAGGTCAGCGAGGCGACGGACGGGGCGCCGCTGCTGCCCGGACGCATCTACCTCGCCCCCGGCGGGCCGGCGCACCTGCAAATCACCGGAAGCGGGCAGATCGCCGGGACCGGCGCCTGGCGGTGCCGCCTGCGGCCCGGCGACCCCGTGAGCGGGCACCGGCCGTCCGTGGACGTGCTGTTCGCCTCGGTCGCGAAGGCGGCAGGGCCTCGCGCCCTGGGCGTGATCCTGACCGGCATGGGGCGGGATGGCGCGCAGGGCCTCCTGGCCATGCGCCAGGAGGGCGCGCGCACGCTCGGCCAGGACGAGGCGAGCTGCGTCGTTTACGGCATGCCGAAGGCCGCCTTCGAGATGCAGGCCGTGGAGAAGCAGGTCCGGCTTGAGGACATCGCGGCCGAAATCATCGAGACCACCAATCTTCAGCGGGGGAAGGACTCCTGATGCCCACGGCTTCGTCTCTGAAAGTCCTGATCGTGGACGATCAGCACTCCATGCGCCTGCTCATCCGGGGCGGGTTGCAGCAGCTCGGCTTCAAGGAGTTCGAGGAGGCGTCGGACGGGGAGGACGGCCTGCGCAAGCTCATGGCCGCGCCGGCGCACCTGGTCATCTCCGACTTCAACATGCCCAGGCTCGACGGCCTGGGCCTGCTGCGGGCGATCCGCACGCACCCGCCGACGTCCAAGACCGCCTACATCATGCTGACCGGGCAAGCCGACCGGGACCTCGTGCAGCGCGCCGTCCAGTTCGGGGTCAACAACTACCTCGTCAAGCCATTCACGGTAGCGACCTTGAAGCAGAAGATCGAGGCCGTGTTCGGACCCTTGACGTGACGCCGCGCTTCGGCGCGCGGGATGCCGGGGCCGAGCGCCGCGTCCACGTGGCGCAGGGCGAGTTCCACGTCACGGGCGACCCGCGCGTCGTGCTGACCACGATCCTCGGCTCGTGCGTCGCGGCCTGCCTGCGCGATCCGCTGGCCCGGGTGGGCGGCATGAACCACTTCCTGCTGCCTGGATGCAGCGGGGATGCCGACGCCGGCGCGGATACGGTGCACGGAGTGCATGCCATGGACCTGCTCGTCCATGGCATGCTCCGGGAAGGCGCGCGGCGCGAGCGGCTGGAAGCCAAGCTGTTCGGGGGCGCCAGGATGCTTGAGGGCCTCACGGATGTCGGCGCCGAGAACGCCGAGTTCGCGAAGCGTTTCCTGCAGAAGGCGCGGATCGCCCTCACGGGCGGGAGCCTGCAGGGTGGCCGGGGCCGGCGCGTCCAGTTCTGGCCGGCCTCCGGCCGCGCGCGCCAGATGACGATTGGGCAGGGAGAGGCGGCGGTCCTCGCCGCCGAGCGCCGCGCCAAGGCTGCGCCCCTTGATGTTGGTTCCGTTGAACTGTTCTGAGCCGCCGCAGGGACACGAGACACCTCCGGCCGCGAGCGTCGCCGATATCCTGCGCGCGGTCCGCCGTGAGGTTGCCGACGCCGGGCAGTCCGCGTGCGGCCTCCAGGCTGCCCTGAGTTGCCTCGTCCCGGCGCTTGGGCAGCAGGACCGGGCGATTGGGGCGTTCCAGGCGCTTGACCTTCTCACGCAGCAGCTTCAGGGGGTTGCGGCTTTTCTGGACGCCCTGGCGCCGACCCTGCCGGCCTGCTGGGTGGGCGACGCCGCCGCAGCAGCCCAGGCCGTGACCATGTCTGACCTGGCGCACCGGCTGGGCCGCCCGCACGATGACCCTTGCCGCATGGGAAGCGGGGACGCCGGCGCGCTCGAACTTTTCGGGGCTGACGATGCGTGATGCTTCGCCGTGGTCGCGACCCGTGGGCCGGGCCAGCATCTCGGCCTGTTGAACTGCGGGCTTGGGCGCTCCAGGTCCAGCGTGCGATTGCGGTGGCAAATGGGTGCGGCCGCCCCGCGGAGGCCAGCCTGGACCTGCCCGGGGAGTCTCGACAGGGCCATGCCGCCCCGACAGAATGAGGGCCATCGGCCGCTCGTGCCTGCACTCCCACCCCCATCCCCCCCCCCCAGCGCGCTCGCTCCCAATTCGCCGGCCCCACCCGGCGCGCAGCGCGAG
>CAXUJE010000378.1:4580-5547 GCA_964251035.1 uncultured Acetobacteraceae bacterium | reverse complement strand
CGCTCGGGCTGTATGACATGCTGGGCAACGCCGGGCAGATGATGCTGGAGCCGTACCGCATGAACCGCGTCGGCCGCCCGCACGGCCAGGCCGGCGGCGTCGTGGTGCGGGGCGGCAGCTACGCCGCGTCCAGTCCCGCCAGCCTGCACACGGCGATGCGGGACGAAATCCCGCCGTTCGACGCCACCACCGGCGAGGCGACCCGGCTGCCCACGGTGGGGTTCCGCCTCGTGCTGTCCGCCCCGGCGGTGGGCGATTTGCCAGAAGCCGAGCGCGCCCGCGCCGCCTTCGCCGAGGTCAGCGGCACGCGGCAACAGGCGGCTGACGACCCGCAGGCCACGATTGCGGCGCTTCGGGAGGAAACGGCGGACGACGGACTCCGCCAACGCCTCGACCGGCTCTCAGCCCAGTTGCTGATCGACCAGCGGGAGCGCACGGACGCGGCCAACGTCGCCCTGCTGGCGCAGCTGGAGGCGGGCGTGCTGCTGGCGCAGAACGTGTGGGACTTCACCAACCGTGCCCGCATCCAGACCGACATCGGGCGCGACCTGACGAAGCCCGACGACCGGCGCTTCGCGGAGGAGGCGGCGGCGCGCAACCTGGCGCAGGCGGATGCGTCGCTGGACGGCTACATGCGCCTGGTGCGGCAGATCGCGACCGGCCCGGCCCGGCAGGCGGTGGCGGCGCAACTGGGCGTGCTGCGGCAGGAGGTCTCGGCGCGCTCCCAGAACACGATGCTGCCGTTCCTGCCGATCCTGGAAGGGCACGCGACGACGCTGGCAGAGGGCCGCCCGGTGCAGCGGGACGCGGCGAAGGCGCAGATCACGGCGCTGAGCCGCGCTGCGGTGCAAGGCGCGCGTTAGAGCATGACCGTATCGGGTGACGACACCATCAGGTGACGACACCTGATTGATGAACATGCTCGTAAAAACAAAGGCTGGAGCGTGACCGGTGCATCCATCTGCAC
>CAXUJE010000378.1:0-4570 GCA_964251035.1 uncultured Acetobacteraceae bacterium | reverse complement strand
CCACCTGCACAAACCACCCCGGCCGCCGCGGCCCCGGGCCCCCCCCCCCCCCGCCCCCCCCCTCTAGGGCGAACCGCGGGTTGTTTAGAACGGACACCGCCGCGTCGGAGGAAAAACCCCGCTGCGTTCTGCGGGGTGATGGCATCGAGGGTGGGGCCGACTGCCTCATGCGGCGCGGTGGCGCTCCGGGCAGCGACGCGGCGCAGATCGACCTTGTGCTTTGGCCCAGGCAGGCTCGGTGAGGTTGAGGTCGGGCGTGGCTCTTCCTTCCGGTCCAGCGGCTGTCGCAAGGACCTAGAATGGGCGTCGCGACAGCCGGTTTGGCAGTGTCGAACGAAGCCTATCCTTCTGGTTGCCGTACCGGCTCGCTGATGACGCTCAGCGCCGACGCAGGCATTTGAGGCCTTGCTCCCCCCCCCCCAATCCGATCAAAACGATATCGTAAAAACAGCGATATTTATGCAGTATACCGCTGTGCCTCTATGGACATTTCCACCATAGATATGAAGCATCAGGCAAAGGGGATAGCTCTTGAACGTGAGCGAAAACTCATTGTAAGTAAATGCTGATTTTAGGCAACTAGAGAATCAAAAGGAGCTAATTTTGACTATAAAGATTTGGTGGGCCGCATGTCGAGCGACTTCGGGCTGTCGCATGAACGTCGGCGCCCCGTCCTTGGCGGGCTGGATGCAGGCGCTGGCTGCCGGAGGTCGCGCGCGATGAGCACAACGCCAGCAACCACAGTACAGGGTAGGATCGCCGCGAGCGCGCGCAAGCAAAGCCGGATCAGCGCGTATAGCGGTCTTCAAGCTCGATTTGCCCTCGACCGCCAAACAAAAAAAGACGCATTTCGATTGCGGCATCTATGCTACCATAGCAACGGCTACATTGACGCGCGCGCCAATGGAGAGTTTTCCGACCCCTATGATACCGTGCCGTCCAACACGACGATCGTCATCTACAAAGATGCGCGGCCTGTCGCATCCGTACGGGTCTGCGGCATGGACCCATCTTCCGCGAACCCGAAAGCCAGGGACCTGCCCGTCTCGCATGTGTTCCCTGAAGACTTTGCGGGCCTCCTGAAACCGGCGGAGCGGGCCGTCGAGATCAACCGCCTCGTCTGCCACCCCGACCAAAGTCATGACCAAGGCCTGGTCTTCATCCTCTTCCGTATGGCAGGGTTCATGATCCAGCACCATGACCCGGACCTGGTCACCTCGTGCGTCCGCAGCAATCACGTCAACTTCTACAAGAGGCTTCGCTTCGAACCCATCGGGAATCCAAAGAGATACACTGGACTTAATTTCATAACCAGCTTTCTTGTCTGCCGGCGCGAGAGTTACGACAGGGTTTCAAAAGCCATCCCGGCACTCTCGATCAGCCCGGCAGATCGCGCCGGCTACGACGGGCTGTTCCGCGGCGAAAGCGTCCCGGTGTTCAACAATGCACAGTAACCCGGGCTTTTCGATGCTGGTCGCCTCGCTCGGGACCGCCTGTTTTGCTTGCTTCACGTGGGGGACGCTGCGCCACTTCGCGCGGAGGAACAAGGAAGCGCAGGGCACGTGGGTCATTTCCCTCTTGAGTCTATGGGGCTTCGGCTTCTTCGTTTGGCGCGTCCTTCATGGGCCCCTTGCCCCAGGCTGGATCATCGGCTGCCTCTTGTTCGCCGTCTCAGCCGGGCTTTGGGGCTGGACCCTCACCGCGACGCGGACGATGCGTCCGACGCTGGCCTTCACCGGCGATGAGCCGCGCTTCATGCTGAATGCCGGACCCTACCGCTGGGTCAGGCATCCCTTCTACAGTGCCTACCTCCTGTTTTGGACGGGAACGGCCGTGGCTCAGCCGGGCCTGTCCGGCTGGGCCGCAGTCCTGATCTTGGGAACCGTCTACGTCGTGGCTGCCCGCCATGAGGAAGGAAAGTTCGCCCGTTCCGCCCTGGCGGACCGCTACGCCGCCTACGCCGCACGCACCGGAATGTTCATGCCGTGGCCCCGGATCGAACCAAGCCGCTCGTCATTCCGATAATAAAGTATATAGTAACCGTAATGACCTGCGCCTGGTAGCCGCCAGGCGCAGGGCGTCGCGACCACGGTGTTGAGCTGATGATGCAAACAGACGACAGGGTGCTTCGTGTGCCCGGCAATGGCGGCAAGGCGCTTCTTGGCGGGGCCAGGTGGCTTTTGCGTCTTCTGCCCCGCATCGCCCGCCCCCTCTCGCTCGCGGGCCTGACGTCCCGTGTTGCCGAGCGAATCCGTGTTGAGCAGGTCAACGTGCTCAGCACCCTCGTCAGCGTCATGTCAGTCTTGGGCCAGGGCACCGCCCTTCTCGTCGCCTACGAATTCTGGGACGTCGGCGCGTGGCCAGTGCTCGCGCCCATCGAGGCCGTCATCTTCTTGTCTTATACGGCCCTCGTCGGCTTGGGCCTGCGTTGGAACGGGGTATGGGGAGGCCCGGCCAAAGTCGCCGCTGACCAGGTGCGGCTGCGATACGTCCAAATCGTCCCGGTGGTTGGATTGGCTTGGGGCGCCCTGTTCATCGGCCTTATGCCGCTCGCACACGGCAAGCAGCTAAGCGTGCTGTATTCCTTGATCATCGGCTTGATATCGGCCGGCGCCTTGATCGTCCCGGTGTCGGCTGCCCTTGCCTTCTGGGTCCCGATCACGGCAGCAAGCTTCATTGCTACAACCCTGACGGCGGACGGCTTCGATTTCGCAGGGATCGTGCTCCTTTCCGGATATGGCGTGCTGACGCTGTTCTGCATGCTTTACCTCAACCGCGTCCTCATCCTCCGGGCGCTCGGTGAGATCGAGCAACAGGACGGGCGGGAGACGATCAGCCTCCTGCTCCGGGATTTCGAGGAAGCCGCGTGCGATTGGCTTTGGGAAACCGACGAGAACGGTTTGCTGACCCACGTTTCGGACCGGTTTGCCCAAGTCACGCAAAGGGAGCCGCGCAACCTGTTCGGGATGACGTTCGCGGAGATCCTGGGATCGCCGGCATCCCTGGCGACGGATGCGGGCCAGCCCGCGGCCTGCGGCCTGCCTGCGCTTGCGGCCCTGATGGAGCAGCGCCTGCCGTTCCGTGACTTCGAGGTCTGCTTCCAGGTTGGGGCCGACATCATGTGGTGGTCGCTCACCGGAAAGCCGAAGTTCGCCGCACAGCGGATCTTTGAGGGCTATCGCGGCGTCGGCTCGGACATCACTCACGTCAAGGCGGCCAACGACCGCGCCCGCTTCCTCGCCCATTATGACGAGCTGACCGGCCTGGCCAACCGACGGCTATTCCGTGAAACGCTCGACGCGCAGTTCCGGGTTGCCGAGCCGCCGTCGATCGCGCTTCTCTGCCTCGATCTCGACCGGTTCAAAGCGATCAACGATACCCGGGGCCACCCAACCGGCGACATGCTGCTCGTCGCCGTCGCACGACGCCTGGAGCATCAGCTGCGCGCCGGCGACCTATGCGCCCGCCTGGGTGGTGACGAGTTTGCCATTGTCTTGTGGGCTGCCGATGCCGCCTTGGCACGTGCCATCGCTGACCGGATCGTGGATGCAGTTTCGCAGCCTTACGTCATTGATGGGAGCCAGCTTGAGGTCGGCGTCAGCATTGGCATAGCAATGGCATGGCCAGCCACCACGTCCTATGAGGCAGTGCTGAAAGACGCGGACGCCGCGCTCTATCAGGCGAAGGCCAACGGCCGCGGCATCGCCTGCTTCCACAACGATGAGCTGTATGAGTATGGCGGCTCGCTTCGTTAAAAGTTTTGACGGCTTCGTTCGGCTCAGCCTTGTTCATTGTTGGGCAGATGAAGTGTGCAGTGGGGCGCGCCCGCGCCGCCCTGGCCGAGGTCAGTGGCGCGCGGCAGCAGGCGGCGGCCGATAGCCGTTGCCACCATGGGCGTTTGGTATAGGCTTCGACGGCTGGCTGGAGAGCACGAGGGATCGAGGCCATGGACGAGGAATCAGACGCGCCCCTGACGTGCAAGGTCGTCCGCATGGGAGACAGCTTCGTCGGCAAGCAGGGACTGCTCTATGCGGCCGCGGTTTCCGCTGAGACCGTTGGCGCCCGCGGCATCCACATGCAGATCGTGCGCATCCCGCCCGGCGGCCGGGCCAAGGCGCACAAGCATGCCGAGCACGAAACCGCGGTCTTCGCGCTGAGCGGCATCTCCTGCATGTGGCACGGCGAGCGCCTGGAGCAGCATTCGACGCTCCAACCCGGCGAGTTCCTGTATATCCCGGCCGACGTGCCCCACCTGCCCTACAATCCAAGCCAGACGGAAACCTGCGTCGCCGTGATCGCGCGCACTGATCCGAACGAGCAGGAAAGCGTTGTGCTGCTGCCGGAGCTTGAGAGCGCCGCGCCCACGTCAGATGAGGGTCGCCTAGAGACCTGACACCTCGTCCCTCAGCCGCCGCTGGTGGTCCTCCAGCGCCCGCAGGTCGTCCTCGGTCGCGCCGCGCTGCAGCCCGGCGCGTTGGCGCTGCAGCGCATCCAGCTCGGCCTGCGCATCGTTCAAGCGGACCTGGTCCACGCCGCCGCGGGCGCGCGCGGCACCGAGGCGCGCCCGGAG
>CAXUJE010000377.1:0-5560 GCA_964251035.1 uncultured Acetobacteraceae bacterium | reverse complement strand
GATCGCCGCCGCCCTGCGGCAGGCCAAGCGGCAGGTCGCGCTCGTGGCCGCCATGGCCGACATCGGCGGCGCGTGGGGCCAGGCGCGCGTCACCGCAGCCCTGTCGGACCTGGCGGAGGCAGCGCTTCGCCTCGCGGTCAACCACCTGCTCCGCGCCGCGCACGAGGCGCGCGAGATTACCCTGCCCAACCCGGACCGCCCCGCCCAGGGCTGCGGCCTCACCGTGCTGGGCATGGGGAAGCTGGGCGCGCGGGAGCTGAACTATTCGAGCGATATCGACCTCATCCTGCTGTTCGACCCGACGGCGCAGCCCGGCCATGTTAACACTCTGCGCGCGGTGTTCACACGCCTGTCGCGCGCCCTGGTTGCCATCATGGAGGCGCGCGACGCCAACGGCTACGTGTTCCGCACCGACCTGCGACTCCGTCCCGACCCCGCCGCCACGCCGCCCGCCGTCGCCCTGCCGGCCGCCATCGCATATTACGAGAGCATGGGCCAGAATTGGGAGCGCGCCGCGATGGTCAAGGCACGCCCGGTGGCCGGCGACCTCACCGTGGGTGCCGCGTTCCTGGAGGCGATCCGCCCATTCGTCTGGCGCCGCGGCCTGGACTTCGCCGCCATCGCCGACCTGCACGCCATGAAGCGCCGCATCAACCAGCACCGGGGCGCACAACAGGGGGGCGCGGAGTGTCCCGACGGCCTCGGCACGCTCATGGGCTACGACCTGAAGCTGGGCCTGGGCGGCATCCGGGAGATCGAGTTCGCCGCCCAGACCTTGCAGCTCGTCTGGGGCGGGCGCGCCCCGGCGCTGCGCGCCCCGACGACGCTTGGGGCGCTGCGCCGCCTGGCCCGCGCCGGGCACCTGCCGCGCCGGGCCTGCGTGGAGCTGACCGCCGCCTACCGCGCGCTGCGCCGGGCCGAACACCGGCTGCAGATGGTCGCCGACCGCCAGACCCATGCGCTGCCGGCCAAGCCCGACGAGTTCGCCCGCTTCGCCGTGTTCATGGGCTGCGACGGCGCCGACGCCCTGGCCCGGCACCTGCTGCGCCACATGGGCCGGGTGCGCGCCCGCTACGCCGCGGTGTTCGAGGACGTGCCCGACCCGCCAGCCACGCCCGTGCCGCTCGACCTTGCCGGCATGGACGAACCTCCGGCGACGGCCGAGGCGCTGCGGGCGCTCGGCTTCCGCAACATGGGCGGCATGATCGCGACGCTGCGCGGCTGGCAGGCCGGGCGGCTGCGGGCGCTGCGCTCCGCGCGGGCGCGGGAGCTGATGGACGCCGTGCTGCCGGGGCTGCTGGCGGCGCTCGGCGCGCAGTCCGACCCGGACGCGGCGTTTGCCCGGTTCGATGCCCTGCTGTCCCGCCTGCCGGCCGGCGTCGCACTGCTGTCGATGATCCAGCGCAACCCGGCGCTGCTGGACCGCATCGCCGCCGTGCTGGGCGCAGCACCGTCGCTCGCCGACCACCTGGCCCGGGTGCCGGCGGCGCTGGAAGGCCTGCTGACCCCCATCGATCCGGATCCGGACCCGGCCCGCACGCTGGCCCGCCGCCTCCTCGACGCCCGCACGGTCGAGGACACCATCGCCATTATCCGCAGCCAGGTCCGGGGCGAGGAGTTCCGGCTCTGCGTGGCGCAGATGGAGGGTTGGATCGACGTGGACGCGGCCGGGCTGGCGCGCACGGCGCTGGCGGACGCGGCGCTGGCGGCGCTGCTGCCGCCGGTGCTGGCGGACCACGCGGCGCGATACGGCCGGGTGCGCGGCGGCGCCATGGCGGTGGTGGCGCTCGGCAAGGCCGGCAGCCGGGAGATGATGGCGGGGTCGGACCTCGACCTCATGCTGGTCTACAGCCACCCGCCGGGCGTCATGGAGAGCAGCGGAGGCGCGAGCGGGAGCGGGCGGCGCATGGCGGCGAGCCAGTGGTTCGCCCGGGCCGCGCAGGCCTACGTCGCCGCGCTCACCTCGCCCGGCGCCGAGGGGCCGCTCTACGCCGTCGACATGCGGCTGCGCCCGTCCGGCAACAAAGGGCCGGTCGCGGTGTCGCTGCCCGCGTTCCGGCAGTACCACGCGCACGACGCCTGGACCTGGGAGCGCATGGCGCTGACCCGGGCGCGTGTGGTGGCCGGGTCCCCTGCGATCCGCGCCCGGGTGGAGGCCGCGGTCGCCGAGGCGCTCGCCACCGCCGCCGCCCCGGCCCGCCCCCGCGCCGACGCCGCCGCGATGCGCGGGCGCCTGCTGCGGGACCTACCTGCGAGCGGCCCGTGGGACGTGAAGCTGCGGCCGGGCGGCGGCATCGAGGTCGAGTTCATCGCGCAGACGCTGCAGCTCGTCCACGGCGTGCATCCGGGCTGCCAGGCGACGCGAACCGCCCTGCGGCGCCTTGCGGATGACGGGCGTCTGCCGGCCGACACGGCAGCCATGCTGATCCGGGCGGACCGGCTGTGGCGCACGGTGCAGAGCACCGTCCGCATCACCGTGGGCCGCAACGCGCAGGCTTTGCCGCCCGCAGCGGAGGAGCTGCTGCGGCGCGCGGTGGGGCAGCAGCTCGGCGCACTAGGCCTCGCACTGCCGCAGCTTCGCGAGGCGCTGGACGCGGCGGCGCGGGACGTGCGAACAGCGTTCACCACCCTGATCGGAGTCCCCGAATGAGCCTTGCCGAAGGCGATGCCGCGCCCCCCTTCGAGATGCCGGCCAGCGGTGGCCGCAGCGTCAGCCTCGCCGGCCAGGCCGGGCGGCCGTTCGTGCTGTACTTCTACCCCAAGGCCGACACGCCCGGCTGCACCAAGGAGGCGCAGGCGTTCCAGGAGGCGCTGCCCGAACTCGGCGGCATCGGGGTCGAGGTGATCGGCGTGTCCAAGGACGCGATGAAGCCGATCGAGCGGTTTGCCGAGAGATACGCGCTGACCTTCCCGCTGGCGTCCGACCCGGGCGGCGTCGTGGAGGCCTACGGCGCGTGGGTCGAGAAGTCGATGTATGGCAAGACATACATGGGCATCGACCGCAGCACGGTGCTGGTAAACGCCAAGGGCCGGGTCGCCCGCATCTGGCGCAAGGTCAAGGTGCCGGGCCACGCCGCCGAGGTCATGGCGGCGGCAAAAGCGCTTATGCCCTGATCAGAACAGGCCGAACGCCTGATAGGCCGCAAGCCCTGCGAATGGGATCACCATGACCGCCGCGTCCCGGGAGGTGGTCCACAGGCCCGTCGCCAGCAGCAAGCCCCCAGCCCCCAGCAGTTCGGCGCCATACATGCCGGCCTCACGGCTTTCGGTGCCCATCGCCAGCACGGGCAGCAGCGCCGCGCCGGCCCACAGCGCGTCGAGCAGGTGGCGCTGCCAGACGGCACGCAGCCGGTAGCGGGCCAGGCCGAGCAGCGCGAACAGCAGGACGGAGGCGGCGGTCGGCGCGCCGACCGACGTGCCCTCCGGCAGCAGGTCCTCCATCGACCAGCCCAAGGCCAGCCCGGCGCCCCAGCCCGCCAGGCCGCCGAGCGCATAGACCAGCACCGCGAAGCCCGGCCCGGCGCCGAACCGGGTCTGCGCCAGGCCGTGCAGCTCCGCGAGGCCCGCTGCCAGCAGCCCGAGCAGCAGCACCAGCCCGGCCGGGTGCAGGCCGAACGACACGTCAGCCTCCCCGCGCACCACGCGGAGCGGATCGACATGGGTGCCGAAGCGGTACCAGGCCCACTCGGACGCCAAAGCGGCCAAGGCGGCGGCGAGGGCCAGGCCGATCAGCGGCGCCGGCCCGCGGTCCCGCCCGGCCGGCAGCACGCGCCAGATCATCGCCCAGGCGAACACGCCGGCCGCCACCGTGGCCTGCGACACGTCGGCCTTGGATTGCAGGAAGAAGTGGATGAGCGCCAGCACCGCGAACCCATAGGCGAGCTTGTGCAGCCGCTTCCAGTTGCGGCCCAGCCGCTTCACCCAGCCATCGGTCGATGTCACGGCCAGCGCCGCCAAGCCCAGCAGCGCCACGAAGCCGATGGTCAGATAGGCGCGGACCAGGATCTCGGTCGCGATCACCGACAGCTTCCAGCTCTGGTCGGCGGCGTAGAGCACGAGGTGGACGCCCGCGTAGCACGCCGCGGCGACGCCGACCATGCGCCGCACGACCACGAGGTTCGGGTTGCCCAACATCGTCTTGGCCGGCGAGACGATCAGCGACGCCATGAAGATCCACGCCGCCCAGTACCCGGTCGAGTGGATCGCCGCATGGAGCGGGCGGGCGCCCAGCATGTCCAGCGGCCAGCGCGCCGCCAGCCAGGCCGCCGGCAGCAGCAGCAGCGTGAACACCATGGCGCGCAGCGGGTGCAGCCGCCCGCGGCGGTCCGTCCAAGGCGCCCACTCGGCCATTGGATGCGGATGCGGCCGGACCCGGATCATCGGCTGCCCCCTGGAGAAACGGGCTGGGGAGACGCGGGCTGGGGAGGCGCTGCCCGAGGCGTCTCATGCGCGTAGGACGGCGGCACCACGAAGGCGGAAGGGTCCAGGGCGCCATAGGCCACGTGCGTGGCCTGGACAAGCACCTGGGCGCCGTGCCGCGCCTGGAGCAGCACCCCATCGTCGGTGAAGCAGGTGAGCGTCGCCTGGCCTTGCAAGTCCCGCGTCTCCCATTCGGTGCAGGGCAAGCCTGCAACCTGGTTGCTGCCGCGCCGGGCGAAGGCGCCCCCGCCCGGGGCGGCCTGGCCCGGCAGCCCACCCGCCGGCACCGGAAGGTCGAGCACGCCATGGCTCCGTTCGCTGACCATCGCCAGCGTGCCCGCCTTGTAGTCCACGATGGCGTAAACGCCCGGCGTCGGCGTATCGAGCCGCATCTTCCGCTCCGCCGCCGACCAGCGGGACCGTTGGGATAACGTTTGGTCGCCCTGAACGGCGCGGTAGGTCACGTCCACGTCGCGGGTCGGCAGCGTCGCGGGCCGGTCGGCCTGCGCCACCGCAGGCGGGACCGCCAGGGCGATCAGCAGCGCCGGCAGGATGCCGCGGATCATTTGACCCGGCCGAACTTCGGGACAGTGAACTGCATGTAGTCGGACGGCACCCGGAACAGCTCGTCGCGCTGCGGGCCGTAGCGGACGCTTGACGCGGTGAACGTGCCGCGCCGCCCGTCCACCTCGCCTTCCGCCCGCAGCGCCACGCCGTCCGCCGTGAGGCAAACGGTGCCGGCGCCGCGCGGGGACTGCACGGCCCAGTCGGTGCAGGGCAGCCCGGCCACCACGTCATCGCCGCGCCGGGTCAGCCGCGCGCCGTCCAGCGTCAGCGGCTGCAGGTCGGCGTCGCGCACCGGGAGCGTCAGCGCGCTGCGCAGCGCCGTGTCCAGCACCTGGGCGGAACGAGCGCGAAGGTTGACGATGACCGCCTGCGTCCGGCCCTCCGGCTCGGCCCGCAGCCGCTGCCCGGCCGCGTCCCAGGACAGGCGCAGCGCGCCGGGGATGCCACCCGGCACGGCCGACGCGGCGTCGCCCTCCACGCGGTAGGTGACGGCGACATCGCGGGTGGGCTGGATGCGCGGGCGGTCCTGTGCCCACACGGCCGGCGGTGCCGCGGCCAGCAGCCCCCCAAGCGC
>CAXUJE010000376.1:2976-5571 GCA_964251035.1 uncultured Acetobacteraceae bacterium | reverse complement strand
GCTAGGTGATAGGGTCAGAGTTAACCCCAGTGCCATTTTGGCAGCGTCGTCCAAGATGTGGGCGCGGAATGTGATAACGGCGGTCCTGGCCCTGCTTGTCGGTTTCATGCCGCACAACGTGCCCAGCCGCGTTTCGGTCAGGTCAACATGGCATGAAGTGCGGCTCGCTTTCGATCAGGTGCAAGGCTTCCCGCAGCGGCAGGCGTTCGAAAAGCCGAAACCATTCACCCGTGTGCCGGTGCCAGGACAGGTCAAAGCGATCCCGGCCGACGTAGTCCAGCCGGGCAAAGGACACCTCGAACTCCGGCGCGGATGCGCGCGGACCGTCGGAGCAGTATCGCGTGACGAAGCGATACTTGTTGCCGTGCCGCTTGCCGTGGATGGCGATCGGATAGTTGAACTCCGTGGGACGGATCTCCGGGAGGAACCGCGGCCTGAGCACGTCGGCGATGAACGTCTCGCAGGCCGCGGTGATGGCCGCTTTCTCGCCCGGCGACGTCTTGTTCCCGAAGCGCCCGCCCACTTAAACCCAGCCGCCCCTTGCCATGGCCGCCCCCCGGAGAGTATTCGGCGGCGGTCCTATTCCACCAATCCGGCCATCGCAATCGGTGTTTCCTTGTCCCAAGGGCGCCGGAACATATGACAAGGCGAGGCAAGCCCGGTTGACTTCAGACCAGCCCGCTCCTTGCCAGTCCGCGGGCTTGCCACCGGCTTGTGCAAGGTGCAAGCAACCCGTCGCGTTCACGTCCGAGGCACGTCATGGCATCCAACAGCGGGGCATCCAACAGCGCGGCGTTCAAGAGTGGCCGGCACTTCCTGCAGATCCCGGGGCCGAGCAACGTGCCCGACCGCATCCTGCGCGCCATCGACCGGCCCACCATCGACCACCGCGGCCCCGAGTTCGGCCGGCTAGGCCGCGCCGTGCTGGCGGGCTGCCAGGCGGTGTTCGGCACGACCGGCCCGGTGATCATCTTCCCGGCCTCCGGCACCGGCGCGTGGGAGGCGGCGGTCGTCAACACGCTGTCCCGCGGCGACCGGGTCCTGATGTACGAGACCGGGCAGTTCGCGAGCCTGTGGCGCGCGATGGCCGGGCGGTTCGGGCTGGAGGTCGATTGGGTGCCCGGCGACTGGCGGCACGGCGTCGATCCCGCGGACGTGGAGGCCCGGCTGCGCGCCGACCCGGACCGCAGCATCCGCGCGGTCATGGTGGTGCACAACGAGACCTCGACCGGCGTCACCAGCCGCATCCCCGAAATCCGCGCCGCCATGGACCGGGCGGACCACCCGGCGCTGTTCATGGTGGATACCATCTCCTCGCTGGGTTCGATGGAGTACCAGCACGACGCCTGGGGCGTGGACGTCACGGTGTCCGGCTCGCAGAAGGGGCTGATGCTGCCGCCGGGGCTCAGCTTCAACGCGGTGTCGGACAAGGCGCTGGCGGCGGCGAAGGCGGGCGGGATGCCGCGCTCCTACTGGGACTGGCAGGAGATGCTGGCGCCGAACGCCACGGGCTACTTCCCTTACACGCCCAGCACCAACCTGCTGTACGGGCTGGAGGAGGCGCTTGCCATGCTGGGGGAGGAGGGCCTGCCCCGCGTGTTCGCGCGCCACGCGCGCCACGCCGCGGCGACCCGGGCGGCGGTGAAGGGGTGGGACCTCGAAATCCTCTGCCAGGACCCGCGGGAGTACTCCAGCATCCTGACCGCCGTGGTGATGCCCGACGGGCACGACGCCGACCATCTGCGGCAGGTGATCCTGGAGCAGTACGACATGTCGCTGGGCGCGGGGCTTGCGAAGCTGAAGGGCCGGGTGTTCCGGATCGGGCATCTGGGCTACTTCAACGACCTGATGCTGCTGGGCACCTTGGGCGGAGTCGAGATGGGGCTGTTTGCCGCCGGCGTGCCGCACCGGGCCGGCGGCGTGGCCCGGGCGATGGACGTGCTGGCGGGCCGCACGGAGGCGGCGGAGGCGGCGGCATGACAGGGTCCACGGAGAGGCCCGACTTCGGAGGCGACGGCTCATGGCGATCCGGCGCATGAGCGCCAGCGGCAACGTCCTGTTGCTGCTGTGCGTCATGTATTTCATCACCTACATGGACCGCGTGAACGTCAGCACCGCGGCGGCGGCGTTCAAGTCGGAGCTGGGCCTGAGCAACACGCAGCTCGGCCTGGTGTTCTCGGCCTTCGCCTACCCCTATCTGGCGTGCCAGGTGGCCGGCGGCTGGTTCGGCGACCGGTTCGGCGCGCGGCGGACGCTGACCGTGTGCGGGCTGGTCTGGGCGGCGGCGACGATGCTGACCGGGCTTGTGAGCGGACTGTGGTCGCTGATCCTAGTACGGATGCTGCTGGGCCTGGGCGAGGGCGCCACCTTCCCGACCGCCACCCGCGCCATGTCGTCCTGGCTGCCCGGCGGCAAGTCCGGCTCGGCGCAGGGCATCACCCACGCCGCGAGCCGGCTGGGCAACACGGTCACGCCGCCCTTCGTGGTGATGCTGATCTCGCTCGTCTCCTGGCGCGGGTCGTTCGTCGTCATGGGCGTCGTCAGCCTGGCCTGGGTGGCGGCATGGGCATGGTACTACCGCGACGACCCGCGCGC
>CAXUJE010000376.1:0-2966 GCA_964251035.1 uncultured Acetobacteraceae bacterium | reverse complement strand
CCGCGGGGCCGGGGGCGCGCCCGGCCCAGGCACCCCCCCCCCCCCCCCGCGCGCGCCCCCGGGCGGCGCCCCGGCCGACCTCGCCTCGTTGCCGCCGCCGCGCCCGGCGATGGCGGGCCGCGCGCCCACGCCCTGGCGCCCGCTGCTACGCCGCATGGCGCCGGTGACGTTCGTGTATTTCTGCTACGGCTGGACGCTCTGGACTTTCCTGACCTGGGTGCCGCAGTTCATGCTGCACGCCTACAAGCTCGACCTGAAGGACTCGGCGCTGTTCGCGTCCTTGGTGTTCGCGGGCGGCGTGGCGGGCGACGCGATGGGCGGCTGGATCAGCGACGCGCTGCTCCGCTGGACCGGCAGCCTGATCCGGGCGCGGCGCGACCTGGTGATCCTGGGGATGGTCGGCTCCTTCCTCTGCTCGGCGCCCGTGCTGTTCGTCACCGACCCGGCGCTGGCGGCGCTGTCGCTCGGCGGCGCGCTCTTCTTTGCCGAGCTGACCATCGGGCCGATGTGGGCGATCCCCATGGACATCGCGCCGGCGTACTCCGGCACCGCGAGCGGCCTGATGAACTCCGGGTCGGCGCTGGCGGCCATCCTGTCGCCGCTGGTGTTCGGCGCAGTCATCGACGCGACGGGCAACTGGTCGCTGCCCTTCTACGGCACCATGGCCCTGCTGGTGGCCGGCACTGTCGGCGCGTTCGCCATGCGCCCGGACCGCACCTTCGCCGCCGAAGCCGCGGCCACCTGGGAAGGAGCGCCCCGCGTTGCCTGACGACCTGCGCCTCCGCACCACGCCGCCGGGCGACCCGCGCCTGGCCCAGCGCCTGCGCCGCGAGATCGAGGGCGAGGTGCTGTTCGGCCGCGCCGACCGCGGGCGCTACGCCACCGACGCCTCGATCTACCAGGTCGAGCCGGTGGGCGTCGTGGGGGGGCGGCCCCCGGCCGCCGCGGGGGGGGGGGGGGGGGGGGGGGGGGGGGGGGGGGGGGGCGGGGGGCCCCGCGGCGGGCGCCCCGGCCGTGCCCGTGCTGCCCCGCGGCGGCGGCACCAGCCAATGCGGGCAGACGGTGAACCGCGCGCTGGTGATCGACTGCACCAAGCACCTGCGCCGGGTGCTGGAGGTGGACGAGGGCGCGCGCACCGCCTGGGTGGAGCCGGGCCTGGTGCTCGGCCACCTGAACGCCAGCCTCAAGCCGCACGGGCTGTTCTTCCCGGTCGACCCCAGCACGCACAGCCGCTGCACCCTGGGCGGCATGGCGGGCAACAACTCCTGCGGGTCCAAGAGCATCCGCTACGGGCTGATGGCCGACAACGTGCTGGCCATCGACGTCCTGCTCGCGGACGGCACCCGGCACCGCTTCGGCCCAATCCCAGATAATCTGGGGCCGGACGATTTGGGCGGGGACACGCCCGCGGGCATCGCCGCGCTGATCCAGCGGCTGCGGGCGACGGGCGCGGCGGAGGCGGAGGAGATCGCGGCGCGGTTCCCGGCGCAGCTCCGCCGGGTCGGCGGCTACAACATCGAGGCGCTGACCCCGGCGGCGCGACGCGCCGGGCGGGAGAACTTGGCGAGATTGCTGGTGGGGTCGGAGGGCACGCTGGCCTTCTCCACGGCGCTGCAACTGGCCTTGCGGCCGGTGCTGCCGCGCAAGGTGCTGGGCGTGTGCCAGTTCCCGACCTTCCGCGCCGCCATGGAGGCGTCCCGGCACCTGGTCGAGTTGGGGCCGGAGGCGGTGGAGCTGGTGGACCGCACCATGATCGACCTCGGCCGCAGCATCCCGATCTACCGCGCCACCATCGACCGCATGGTTCGGGGTGAGCCGGACAGCCTGCTGATCGTCGAGTTCCACGGCGATGCCGACGCGCCGCTGCTCCGCAAGCTCGATGCGCTGGACGAGGCCATGGCCGACCTCGGCTGGCCCGGCGCCGTGGTCCGCGCCACCGACCCCGCGTTCCAGGCGGCCATCGCCGAGGTGCGGGAGGCCGGGCTGAACATCATGATGTCGATGAAGGGCGACGGGAAGCCCGTGTCCTTCATCGAGGACTGCGCCGTGGGCCTGGACGACCTCGCGGACTACACCGAGCGGCTGAACGACGTGTTCGCGCGGCATGGCACGAAGGGCACCTGGTACGCCCATGCCAGCGTCGGCTGCCTCCATGTGCGCCCGGTGCTGAACATGAAGGACCCGGCCGACGTTGGAACCATGCGCGCCGTGGCCGAGGAGTGCTTCGCCCTGGTGCGCGAGTACAAGGGGTCGCACAGCGGCGAGCACGGCGACGGCATCGTGCGCAGCGAGTTCCACGAAAGCATGTTCGGCCCCCGCATCGTCCGCGCCTTCGAGGCGGTGAAGGACGCCTTCGACCCGGCCGCCCTGCTGAACCCCGGCCGCGTCGTGCGCGCGCCGCGCATGGATGACCGCAGCCTGTTCCGCTACGGGCCGGGCTACGCGGCGGCGCCGGGCTTTTCCCCGCGGCTCGACTGGTCGGAGCATCCGGGGCCGCTCGGCGGCATGCTGGCGGCGGTCGAGATGTGCAACAACAACGGCACCTGCCGCAAGTTCGACGCCGGCAGCATGTGCCCGAGCTACCGGGTGACGCGGGACGAGACGCACCTCACGCGCGGCCGGGCCAACACGCTGCGGCTGGCGCTGACGGGGCAGCTAGGCGCCGACGCGATGGCGGGGGACGACGTGGCGGACGCCTTGGCGCTGTGCGTGTCGTGCAAGGCGTGCCGGCGGGAGTGCCCGACCGGCGTGGACATGGCGAAGATGAAGGTCGAGGCGCTGGCCGCCCGCGCCGCCCGGCACGGCGTCGGGCGGCGGGCGCGGCTGGTGGCGGAGCTGCCGCGCTACGCCCGCGCGGCCGCGGCGCTCGCGCTGCTGGCCCACCTGCGCCACCGGGTGCCGGCGCTGCGCCGGGCGTCGGCGCGCGGGGCGGCTACGAATGGGGGACGGCACCGGGCCGCGAGATG
>CAXUJE010000375.1:0-5572 GCA_964251035.1 uncultured Acetobacteraceae bacterium | reverse complement strand
CTCCGCCCACGCCGCTGCCGTCAGCAAATCTCCACCACAAGCGCGGACATTACCGACCCTCTGTAAAGGAAACTCACCTTGGACGGCACCGGCCTCCTGCCGCACGGACGCGCCGAAAGCCTTGCCCGCCATGCGGCTGAGACGATGCGCCTGGTCAGCCCGCTGGCCATCGCGCAACTGGCGCAGATGGCGATGGGCATCACCGATACCGTGCTGCTGGGCAGCTCGGGAGGCGACGCCTTGGCTGCGGGCGGCCTCGGCAACGGCTTGTTCATCACGGTCTGCGTCGTGCTGCATGGCATGATGACGGCGCTTGCCGTCCTGGTCTCCCAGGCGCGGGGCGCAGATGCCCGGCCTGTATTGGACCGGCATGCTGCTGGCGCTGCTGCTGATCCTGCCGGGCTTTGCGTTGTTCAGCGCGGCTGAGCCGCTGCTGCTGGCAGTCGGCGAGCCTGCGGCGGCGCTGGCGCATGACGCTGGCCGCTTCGTCGGCGTCCTTCGCCGGGCCACACCCGGTGCGTTGCTGGGAATGGGCCTGATGCGCGCCTTTCTGCCGGCGATCGACCGGGGCGGGATGGTGCTGTGGGTGTCCCTTGCATCCGCTTCGGCCAACGGCGCGCTCTGCTATGGGTTCGTCCATGGCGCCTGGGGCTTGCCGGCCCTCGGCCTGCGCTGGCCACGGTGCTGTCGCTGACGGCGGGGACCGTCGCCCTGCTGCTCTTGCTGCACGACCGTCCGGCGCTGCGGCGCTTCGTGGCATGTCGGCGCCCACGGGCCTTCCTGCTTGGCGTCATGCTGCGGCTCGGCTTTCCGGTCAGCGCGACCTTTGCCGTCGAGACCGGGCTGTTTCTCGCCATTGCGCTTCTGATCGGGCAATTGGGTCCGGTGCCGCTGGCGGCGCAGCAGGTTGCCTTGGACATCCTGACCGTCGCCTTCATGGTGCTGCTCGCGATTGCCCAGGCGGCCAATGTCCGGGTTGGCCATTGCGTCGGCGCTGGTGACAAGCCAGGCGCGCGCCGGGCCGGGCTGGTCGCCATAGGCCTGGGCGCCGCGTTTGAGGGCGTTGCGGCGCTCCCGCTGCTTGCAGCGCCGGACGCCGTGGTTGGCCTTTACCTTGACCCGGCGTTGCCCGGCACCGCCGAGGTGTTTGCCATTGCGACCGGATTGGTCAAGGTCGCGGTCGTGTTCCAAGTGGCGGACGGCGTGCAGTCCGTCGCGGGCGGCGCGCTGCGTGGGATGAGGGACACACGCGTGCCCTTTGTCCTCGCAGCCATAGCTTATCGGGGCGTCGGCTTCCCTGCTGCCTGGTTCCTGACGTTACGGGTGGGCTGGGGCGTGGAGGGCGCTTGGTGGGGCTTGGCCGCGGGCCTGATCATCGTGGCGGCTCTGCTGACGCGGCGCTTCCTGCGGCCCACCCGCCTCACGTCGGAGTACGTTCTCCAGCCATGACGGGCATCGGCAGTCGGTTTGCCGGCGGCGCCAGCGGGCATACGTAGCGCGGCGAATAGGCGCAGGACGGGTTGTAGGCAAAGTTGAAGTCCAGGACCGTCAGCCCGTCGGGCGTGCTGCCCAGATCAGCTCCTTTAATGGTGTCGAGCAGATAACGCCCGGCGCCATAGGTTTCCCGGCCGCTGGTTGCATCCGCGAAGGGCAGGAATACGCCGCCGCCATAGCCCAGCAACCAGTAGAACGTGAGTTCGCCGCCCAGCTTCGCTTGCAGGCCCTGGCTGCGTGCAAACGGCTGCATGCTGATCAGGCCGTCGGCACCAGCTTGGGCCGTCTCCGTGGGCGCGTCCGTAATGGGTAAGTGTTTCACGTGAAACACCAAGGCAGGATCATAGGAAAACAGATCAAGCCCCTTAAACCCGCGCCCTGACGCGATAGGGCTTTGCGGATGGTGCCGGAACATCCCATCGCGCACGGTTCGCCAATGCGCCCAAGCGCGCCGTGGGTCCCGCTCGGCCCGAATGGCCGCGTAAAGCCCGGCGACCCGGCGGCGCCAATCCCATAGCGACTCAAACCCGGCGGTCACGACTGCTTCCCTCGAAGCGGTCACGCCTGCTTCGCCTCAATGAGGCCCTGCCGGATCTGGCGGCCACGGCCAATGCGGTCCTCGATGTAGGCAGCGTCGCCCCATCGGACGGCCCGGGCCATCGCCTGCGTGTCCTCGGTGAAACGCGCCAGCATCTCCAGCAATGCCTCTCGGTTGTTCAGGAACACGTCGCGCCACATCACCGGATCACTCGACGCAATGCGAGTGAAGTCTCGGAACCCGGACGCCGCGAACTTCAACACCTCCGGCCGGGTCGCCGCCGCACCTTCCCCCTCGGCTGCCAGATCGTCGGCAGTGCTGCAAATGGTGAAGGCAATCAGGTGCGGCAGATGACTGACAATGGCCATCACGCGGTCATGGTGCACCGGCTCCATCACCTCAACCATGCTGCCGGCGCGGCGCCAGAATTCGGCCAACCGTCCAACCGCCGCGGGGCTGGTGCCATCGGGCGGCGTGAGCAGGCACCAGCGGCCCCCGAACAGCGTGCTGAACCCCGCATCCGGCCCGGAGTACTCGGTCCCCGCCAAAGGATGCGCCGGCACGAAATGCACGCCCGGCGGCAACAGCGGCCCCACGTCACGAAGCACCGACACCTTGGTGCTTCCCACGTCCGTGACGATCGTGCCTGGCGCCAGGTGCGAGACGATGGCGGCAGCAATCGCCGCGTAGGCGCCCACCGGCGCGCACAGCATCACGCAGTCCGCCCCGGCAGCCGCACGCGCCGCATCAGGCTCGATCCGGTCGGCAAAGCCCAATGCCGCAACCCGGTCCAGCACCGCGGCGCTGCGGTCGTTCACAACCACCTCCGCCGCCAAATCCCCCCGCTCCCGCGCCACCCGCGCGACGGAACTGCCGATCAGGCCGGCGCCGATCAGCGTCAGACGCTGGAACACCGGGCTTTGCCGCACCGGTCCGCCCTCAGACATGCGCCGTCTGCGCCGCCATGAAAGCCGAGAGGACGTCGGCCACGGTGGCGCATTCCTCGGCCGTGCCGACCGTGATGCGCAGGCAATGCGGCAGGCCGTACCCCGCCACCATCCGCACGATCACGCCGCGCGCCTTCAACGCGGCATGGGCAGCGCCGGCCTTCTCGGGCATGCCGAAATCGGCCAAGACGAAATTCCCCTCGCTCGGCCAAACCCGGATGCCGGCACGCTCCAGCTCCGCCGTGAGCCAGCCGCGATAATGCGTGTTGTGGGCGCGGCCCGCCTCGATCCAGCCGGGTTCGGCCAGCGCCGCGATCCCCGCCGCCTGCGCCGCAAGGCTCACGTTGAACGGGCTGCGCACCCGGTTCAGCACATCGACGATCCCCGGCGGCGCGTAGCACCAGCCCAAGCGCAGGCCGCCCAAGCCGAAGATCTTGCTGAAGGTGCGCGTCATCACCGTGTTGTCGCCCGCATCCACCAAACGCGCGCCCGCATCGAAATCAGGCCGGTCCACGTACTCGGCATAGGCCGCATCGAGCACCAGCAGCACATCGGGCGGCAGCCCGGCCCGCAGCCGCTCGACCTCTGATTGCGGCAGCAGGCTGCCAGTCGGGTTGTTCGGGTTGGCCAGGAACACCAGCCGCGTGGCCGCCGACACCGCCGCCAGCATCGCGTCCACGTCGGCCGTCAACTGACGCTCTGGCGTTTTGATGACCCGGCAGCCAGCATAGGCCCCGGCGATCTCGTAAACGCTGAACCCATGGCGGCTCATGATCAGCTCGGTGCCCAGGCCGCCGTAAGCCAGGCAGAGCTGATAAATCAGGTCGTCTGACCCGGCGCCGCAGACGATCTGTGCGGGATCAAGCGCAAACCGCTTGCCGATGGCATGGCGCAGTTCCTGTGCATTCCCATCGGGATAGCGGTGCAGCTCTCCCGCTGATGCCGCGTAGGCCGCACAAGCACCGGGTGGCGCGCCGAACGTCCCCTCATTGAATGCAAGGTTGATCGTCCGGTTCTGCCCGGCCGCCTTGCTTTCGCCGCCGACATACGGCGCGATGCCAAGGATGCCTTCGCGTGGCTGCGGACCCATCACGCTTCCCCTCCCACCGGCACGGCGTAGGCGCCCAGCACCGTGGGCGGGCATCCCACCTCCCGCAGCGCCGGCAGTCGTGGGTCATCGTCGCCCACGAACCCGTCAACTTCCGCCAACGCATGGACGGTCGAGGCGTCAGCATCCTGCCGCACGATCATCGGCCCCGCGCGGAACCCGGCGGCGGCCAGGGCGGCGCCCAGCCGCGCACGGTCGGCACCCGCAAGTTCCAAGCCCAGCAACGAGCAATCCTGCCCGCTCGGGTCCGGCGCCGCGGCGCTGACCACCAGTCCTTGCACGGCGGGCGTCCCCTCCGGGCGCGGCGACCAGAACGGCAGGCGGGCAACGACGTGCACCCGCGGGTTGCCGGGACGCAGCAGCGCGGTCCACCACGCATCGGACGGAGTCTCGCCCTTCGCCGGCGTCGGCAGCACGGCGACGGTCGCGCGCCCGGCGCGCACCTCCTCAATCGCTTCGGCCGGGCTACGGTGGAGGCGCATCGGGGTCAGCGCGCCGAAATGCTCCCGCGCCAGGGCCAGGTAGGCCGGGTCGCCCCCAGCCTCGCACACGCTGACCATCAAGGGGTGCTGCTGCGCCGTCGTGGTGCCGAGCAGCTCGCGCCAGATGCGCACGATGCCGAACGCCGGCAGCCCGCCGTCATGCCGGGCCAGCAGGCGCCGGATGATGGCGGCTTCCCGTCCCGGCCGCAGCGGCACGGGGCCTTTCACCCGCAGCGCCGCCACCTGCTTCACCACGTCTGCCCGGCGCATCAGCGTGTCATGCAGCGCGTCGTCCAGCCGATCCAGCTCGGCCCGCAGCGACGCGAGGTCGGGCACCTTGGCCGGCGCGGCCGGCTGCATTTGGGACGGACTGGGCATCACAGTCGCTGGTCTTTCGGGGTGAGAAAAACAAATAGCGGAAGCGTTACATCCTGCAAGCCGTCCATGGCAAGGCCGCGCGTCACAAACACGCAGGCCAGGACACGCAAGCCGGTGTTGCCCGGCAAGCCCATGCGGCCTATGCAGCCCCGATCATGGATCATCTGGACATCCCGTCCCGCGACACCCATCAATCCCAGACCTTCGACGGCCGCTTCATGCTCGACTGCGGCGTGGCGCTGCCGTCCGTCACCGTCGCCTACCGCACGTACGGCACGCTGAACGCCGCCCGGTCGAACGCGGTCCTCGTCTGCCACGCGCTGACCGGCGATCAATACCTGGCGGAGCCGCATCCCGGCACCGGCAAGCCCGGCTGGTGGAACCAAGTTGTGGGGCCGGGCCGCCCCATCGACACCGACCGCTTCTTCGTCATCTGCCCCAACGTGCTGGGCGGCTGCATGGGCAGCACCGGGCCGCGCAGCCCGCGAGACGACGGGCCGGACGCGCCGCCATGGGGCACGGACTTCCCGCCCGTCACGGTCCGGGACATGGTCCGCGCGCAATGCCTGCTGATCGACCACCTGGACATTTCCCGGCTGTTCGCGGCGGTGGGCGGGTCGATGGG
>CAXUJE010000374.1:0-5590 GCA_964251035.1 uncultured Acetobacteraceae bacterium | reverse complement strand
GTCGCAGCCGCGCCCTGGACCAAAACGGTCACAGCGTAGGGCGATTGGTATAAGTCAAACGCTGATGAACCGCGTGCCAAGCCCTAATACGCAGCCCCGAGCAGTCTTCATACGAGAAGTCTCGGACATGATGGAGACGTTTCGAGCGAGAGCTCCACAGCAACGGCGGAGTTGGGATCATGGGTGAATGTGAGAGGCTCAAGCAGGCAGTGGCCGGTCTTCGGCAGCAGGTGAAGGCTGTTGCATCCGTCATAGGTGTGTTGCTCGCGGCTTTACGGCGCGGTGGGCTTATGGAGCCAGAGCTTGAATTATTGCTTGCATCCGAACTGGTGGACGCGGCTGCTGCGCAGTCTGGGCAGGTACGCGTGGATTGGGAGCTTGTGACTTCGGCCGTACAAAAGATTTCAGCCGCAACGGCAAGGACCATGAGCAAGCTGTGAGCGCCTTTCCGGCATTGTCTCGAGCGTGGCTAGCCCGAAAATTCATGTGGGCGGGCCGGGTCCACATGAAATCATCCAGCAAGGCTTCGGCAACCTGCTGAGATCGCGTCGGACCCGGCCACCTACAGTTCCCATGTCACTCGCTGCCAAAGCGTTCCAAAACGGACACTGAGCGTTGAGGAAGATATTGTCTATTTGCAAAGGCTATACTGTCAGAAGTGGGGCATTGATCAGCATGCGGGCGCTTGAAAACCTAGCATCACTGCACCGCGCTCTGCCTTGGACAGCCCAATACTTAACCGGGGGCGGGCTGCCAGCTCCACCTATTCCCAACAATGTGTCAGGCTTCGCTCCCTGTACCCTTTTCGTCATGGACCGCTCCAATGTCAGTACCGGTGAACGCATCGGGCGTATCCAATTCTTGCGCGAGGAGGGTGTCATGCTCTTTGACCAAGAATGGATTATAGCCGAGCCAGACCACTGATTGGGGTCGGCCCAACACCCGACGACATTGCGCGCCATGCTGTCTGCCTGCGGATACCCGCTGTCCCGGCGCGCGGACTGGCGCATGCCGCCGCTCGCCGAGCTGCCGCGGCCCCGGCTCACGATGGCCACGCGCGCCTGGATGGGCGTGCTGCGGGGCTACCTGGCCATCGCCGTGCTGCTGGTGGCCTGGAAGGTCGTCCAGGCAGCAATCGGAGGCTGACGGGGGCAGGCGCTCCGGTGCGCGTGGGAGAATTGCGTCATGGCGGATGAGGATCTCAAGCAAGCGGTGGCCGCCTTGCGCCAGCAGGTGACGGCCCTCGCCTCGGTGGCCGGCGTGCTGACGGCGGCGCTGCGCCGCGCCGGGCTGATGACGGCGGAGCTGGAGGCGCTGCTCGCCGCCGGGCTGGCCGATGCCGCCACGGCGCAGTCCGAGCAGGCGGGCGCCGAGTGGGAGCGCATCGCCGCCGCGGTGCAGAAGGTCGCCGCCGTCGCGGCCAAGGCGGATCGCGGCGGGGCGGCGTAAGGACGGCATGGGTCAGGGTGTGGCCCTGCTCGGCTGGCCGGGCGCCGCGGCGGAGCTGCGCACCGCGCTGGCTTTCGCCGCCGCCTTCCTGCTCGGCACGCTGATCGGCTTCGAGCGGCAGTGGCGCCAGCGCACGGCGGGGCTGCGCACCAACGTCCTGGTCGCGGTGGGCGCCGCCGCCTTCGCCGACATGGGACTGCGGCTGCGCGGGGTGGAGGGCGGCACCCAGATCATCTCCTACGTCGTGAGCGGCATCGGCTTCCTGGGCGCGGGCGTCATCCTGAAGGACGGCACCAACATCCGCGGCCTGAACACGGCCGCGACCCTGTGGTGCTCGGCCGCCGTCGGCGCGTTCTGCGGCAGCGGCCTGGTGGCCGACGCTGGCTTGCTGACTGCCGCCGTGCTCGGGGCCAACACCTTGCTCCGCCCGCTGGTGAACTGGGTCAACCGCCGGCCGATCACCGCCGACGTGACCGAGGCGCAGTACCAGGTCCACGTCGTTTGCCGCCCCGACGCCGTGTCCGACGTGCGCGACCTGCTCGACGCGGAGCTGGACCGGGCGAGCTACCCGGTGCGCGAGGTCGAGACGCTGTCCGACAGCGAGGAGCAGGTCGAACTCGCGGCGGTGCTGGTGCCGACCACGGCGGAGCCGGCCGAGCTGGACGCGGTGGTGGCGGCGCTGGAGCGCTCGCCGCTGGTCAGGTCCGCCACCTGGAGCGTGGGCACGACCGCATAGGCGCGGCCTTGCCGGCCAGCCTGGGAACTGGGCAAACCAGGCACCAGGAAAACGAACGAGTGAATGCCGGCCGCCCGGTCGGGCTTCTTTTCACCAGATCGGAGCTTCGTCATTGCGCCTGTCCTGGAACCCATTTGTCGCAGGCGCCTCGGCCTACGAGAAGTTCGAGCACGCCATCATGCTCGTACTGACCCTGGTTATTGTTTTGTTGGTCGCGTCCGCGACTTGGCACCTGGTCATAGGTGTCGTGCTGTTGATCCTGACCAACCAGCTTGATCCGGGAAATCCTGCCGTGTTCCAAGGCGTGTTCGGGATGTTCTTCACCGTTGTTATCGGTTTAGAGTTCAAACGCTCCCTTCTTATCGTTTCGGGTGGCCAAGATAGCGTTGTCCGGGTTCGCTCGATTATTCTGATTGGGATGCTGGCGACCGTGCGGAAGTTCATCGTACTTGCTTGATCTTGCAAGCGTAAGCGCCCCCGAGTTGTTTTCAGTGGCAGCCGCCATCCTGGCGCTTGGTATCGTCTACTGGCTCGTGCGCGACCAGGATCGTAAGGTCCTGACTTCCAAAACCTCTTCCGGACCTATGGCACATGATCCCCACCCGCCATTCGGTCCGTGAACTCTGTTACTCTTCCCATACATCCGCTTTTTGTAATTCAAACGGTGGCCAAGGACGGTTCCGGGCATGCTGCTGCCCTTATCTGGACCTGACTTGGCGCTGAGCGGGCCGCCAACATATCTTGCAGCCATGCGCCGCTCCATCCTGTCCCAACTCGACCGCTACATCGTCCGCCAGCTCGCCTTCGCGCTGGTGGCGGCGACCGGAGGGCTGGTGGCGCTGATCTGGCTGACGCAGAGCCTGCGCTTCGTCGAGCTGGTGGTGAACCGCGGGCTGTCGTTCGGGACGTTCCTGCACCTGACGGGACTGCTGATCCCGAACTTCGTCGCGGTGATCCTGCCGATCACCACCTTTGTCGTGGTGCAGTTCGTGTACCAGCGGCTGGCGGGCGACCGGGAGCTGACGGTGATGCGGGCGGCCGGGCTGTCGCCGATGGCGCTGGCGCGGCCGGCTGGTGGAGACCATCAACGACCACGTTGCTCTTGCCCGTCCCCTCGGTTCGCGACCACCCCTTTCTTGGCGGGTCATGCGCCGGCTCCTGTCGTCCGCGCTGCGCAATCCGTCGCAGTTCGCCCGGCGTTGCCCGTCCTGCCTATGCCCAATCTGCAACTACAGCGGCGCGTTCATCTCGGTCGGCCATCCTCCGCGGCCGAATGCACGATGCCCGAGCTGCGGGTCACGCGAGCGGCACCGGCTTGCGCATCTCTGGGCGACCGAAGGCGGCGGAAACCGGCTCGCCGGCAAACGCATCCTGCATTTCGCGCCGGAAAAGGCGATCCAGCGGCAAATGCGGGGCAATAGGCTCTACGAGACCGCCGACCTGCACCAGAAAGGCGTGACGTACCGGTTGGACATCACCTGCGTCGCTCTCCCCGATAGGCGCTACGATGTGGTGATGGCGCACCATGTGCTGGAGCACATCGAGGACGACCGTGCTGCAATCCGCGAGGTGTTCCGCATTCTTGCCCCCAGCGGCGTCGCGATCCTGAGCGTGCCGATCAACACGTCGCGGCAGGAGACTTACGAGAACCCGGGCATTCGGGACCCGGCTGATCGGGAGGCACACTTCTCGGCACCCGACCACCGGCGCTACTACGGCCTCGACTTCACGGACCGGCTCGCGGAGGCCGGCTTCAAGGTCAAGACGTTCCGCATGCCGCCGCACCTGGAGCCGGGCTTCGGCTTGTTGCGGACGGAGTGGATCTACATCGCCCGAAAAGCTGAATGAGTGCGCGTGAGGGCCGGCGCGCGATCCTGGTCATCAAGCTGAGTTCGGTCGGCAACGTCGTCCTTGCGTTCGACTCCTTCGCCGCCATCCGGCGGCACCATGCGGAGGCGAAGATCACGTTGCTGACCACTGCGCCCTACGTGTACCGGCGCGCAATGATGTACGCCCCGACGCGCAATAAAGGGAGGCTTCCGGCGCACATTGGTTGAGATTGGCGGGGGTGTCCGACGCAGGCTGTTAGAGAATGGGCGCACAATCGGTGAGACGGACGCGAGATCATGCGGGCCGGCGCACGAACGCTGAGACGGATGAAGCTGGCAGTGCAGCCAGACGCGCCCCGCTCGTGGGATGGCACGAGCGGCCCGAGTCCACATTGCAGCCAAGCAGTTGTCGTGGCTCGGCAAGGAAAGATGCGGCGCAGCCTGCAAGCTGGCGATCATTTTCGCAACGGGTTTCCGTGCGGCGTTTGACCGCAGCCAACCGGCTCGGCACGACCGCCAGGAAACCGGCCGTTATCCTTACGGATTACAGGGCTAGACGGCTGAGCCATCAGCCCGCTCCGTGTCGCTGTCATTCAAAGAGCTGAAAGTCGAGTGTGGCCGAGAAGCGGGAGTGGTTGGTTGGGCTCGGTTTGGCAGACAGGCGCAACGGACGGAAAAGCTATGTAAGGGCCGGCTTTGCAGCGCCTGGCTGCATCGGCGCCCTGAGAAGCAGCAGCGCCAGAAAGGACACACTGGTCAACGTGCTGGACAGCAGCAGCGCCGCAAGCGGCCCGCCCCGGTCCAGCACCAGGCCGAACAGCAGCGGTGCCCCGCCTTGGAAGATGCGGGCTGGCGCGGCGAGAAGGCCGGTCCGCAGGCCGTAGCCGACCGGGCCAAACAGGGCGAGCGGCAGCGTGCCCCGTGCGATGGTCAGCATCCCATTGCCGCCGCCGTGCAACAGCACGAAAGGGATGGCGGCCGGTGCCCCCGCCACGGCCAGCAAGACGGCGCCGAGCGGGTGCAGGCCAGTCGCAAGGCGCGCGGAAATCATGGGCGAGGCCCGGCGCAGGAGCGTGAACTCCGCGATCCGGGCGGCGACCTGCGCCGGACCGACCAACGCCCCCGCCGCAATGGCAGTCGCGGACGTGGCACCCAGGGCTTCTAGGAGGCGCGGCAGGTGCGCCGCAAGGGCGGTGGAAACGAACCAGGTTGCCCCGAACACACAGGCGAGGACGATCATGGTCCATGGCACCCCGGCCCGTACCGGCTGCTCCGATGCTGCAACCGGCGCTGGCGGTGGTGCCTTGGGCACCAGCAGGCGGTTCAGCGGCAGGCCCAGCAGCAGGTGCAGCGCCGCCCATGCCAGGCAGGCGCCGCGCCAGCCGAAGGCGTCGATGAACAAGGCGCTGGCCGGCCAGCCGACCGTGCTGGCGAACCCGGCAAACAGGGTGATGCCAGTGATCGCGCTGCGCGCGTCGCGGCCGTAAAGCCCTGCCACGGTGGCGAACGCCGCTTCGTAGAGGGGTCACGACATAAGGCGGGTGCTGGATTCACGCTAAGCTGAACGCGCCGTGAA
>CAXUJE010000373.1:0-5593 GCA_964251035.1 uncultured Acetobacteraceae bacterium | reverse complement strand
GGGTGGTTTCGCCACGCAGGATACCCGCCAAACTAACCCGCAATCCGCTCTAGAAGCGCGACCAAGTCGGTAACGCCTTGCTCGCCGAAGCGCTTTACGGCAGCAGCGAAGACCGTATCGGTCACTTGGTGCCGCCGGTGGAGCTGGGTCGCGAAATCGTACACCAACGTTTCGTCCGCGGTCATGCTCGCCGGCCGGCGGCCCTCCTGCAGGTCTGTCGCTATCCCCGGTTCCAATCCGGCTTTCATGGCGAGCGGGTAATGCGCGTACCATTCAAAGCCGCTGTTCCACTCGACCGCGGTGATGAGGATGGCGAATTCGTTCAGATTATGCGGGACCGTCGTGTTGAAGCGGAGGTATTCACCCACGCGCTGCAAGCGGTCGCCCAGTACCGGGCTACGGAGCCAAGCATTGAACGGCCCTTCAATCGAGTGCCGCGGGCCAGCCATGATGCCGTCGTACATGGCCTTCTGCTCGGGCGTCATCGCTTCGGGGGCAAGCGGCGGATAGCGCGTGACGGTCTGGGCCTGAACGGGCAACCCAGCGACTGCGAGCACGCAAGCCGCCACCATCACTCTCCGCATGATTGTCTCTCCCTTCCAACCGGTCGCGCCGTTCCGGGCGAAGTTGAGGAAACGGCCGACTTTCAGCGACACTGCCCCCGGCGTTGCTGAACCGCAAGGTCGCACGCGATCGGCAACTTCTCTGCCAGGCTCAAGCCGTTCCGCTGAGGACACGCTTCAGCGATACCCCGCCGCCTGCAGCTCGAACAGCTCCGCATACCGCCCATGCTGCGCCAGCAGCGCCTCATGCGTGCCGGACGCCTCGATCTCGCCGCCGGCCATGACCAAAATGCGGTCGGCCATCCGCACGCTGCTGAAGCGGTGGGAGATCAGCACCGCCGTCCGCCCGGCGCTCAGCTCCTTGAAGCGCTGGAACACCTCGAACTCGGACCGGGCGTCGAGCGCCGCCGTCGGCTCGTCGAGGATCAGCAGGGGGGCGTCACGCATGTAGGCGCGGGCGATGGCGATCTTCTGCCACTCGCCGCCCGACAGCTCGAGGCCGCTGCGGAACCGGCGGCCGATCATCTGCTCGTATTGCCGGGGCAGGCGCCGGATCACGTCGTCGGCCAGGCCGCGGCGGGCGGCGGCCTCGATCCGGCGGCGGTCGGCGCGCGCCTCGATGCGCCCCACCGCGATGTTGTCGGCGGCGGTCATGTAGTAGCGCACGAAGTCCTGGAAGATCACCCCCATGCTGCCGCGGAGCCGGTCCAGGTCATACTCCCGGATGTCGTGCCCATCCAGCAGGATGCGGCCCTCGTCGGGGTCGTACAGCCGGGCCAGCAGTTTCACGAGCGTGGTCTTGCCCGCGCCGTTCTCGCCGACCAGGGCCAAAGTCTCGCCGGGGTGGAGGGTGAAGTTGAGGTTGCGGACGGCCCAGCGTTCGGCGCCGGGGTAGCGGAAGCCGACGCCCTCGAACACGAAGCCGGTGCCGACCGTGGCCGGGAAGGGGCGCGGATGGGCGGGCGAGTGGATCTCCGGCTCCACCTCGAAGAACGAGAACAGGTCGTCCAGGTAAAGCGCCTGGCCGGCAAGGTTCGAGAACCCGGCGAGCAGCCCCTCCAGCAGCCCGCGCAGCCGCAGGAAGGAGCCGGCCAGGAAGGTGAGGTCGCCGATGCTGAACCCGCCGCTCAGCGTCCGCCACGCGAGGTAGGCGTAGGCGACGTAGTAGCCGACCGTGCCGAGCGCCGCCAGCACCCCGCCCCAGCCGGCGCGGCGCACCGCCAGCCGCCGGTTCTCCGCCTGCATGGCCAGCGACAACTCCCGGTAGCGCTCGATCAGGAAATCGTTGAGGCCGAAGATCTTGACCTCCTTCGCCGACTCCGCGCTGGCGCCGGTCTGCCGGACGTAGTCGAGCTCCCGCCGCTCCGTCGTGCGGGCGAAGCTCAGCGCGTAGCTTTGCGCGTTGAAGTGCGCCTCGCCCAGGAAGGCGGGGATCAGCGCCAGCAGCAGCAGCGCGATCAGCCACGGCGCGTAGGCCGCAAGCCCGGCGGCAAAGCTCGCCACCGTCACCACGTCCTGCGCCTGGCCGAACATCTGGCTGATCAGCGTCGTGCGCCCCGCGGTCTGCCGCCGGGCGCGGTCCAGCTTGTCCTGCAGCTCGCTGTCCTCGAAATCCTCCAGGTCGAGCATGGCCGCGTGCTGCATCAGCCGGATGCTGGACTCGTTGGTGAACCGCTCCGCCAGCAGCGCGTCCACCAGCGACACCACCCGGCCCAGCACGTCCGTCAGCACCGCCAGGCCCAGCTCCGCCAGGATCAGCCCGGCAAGCCGCAGCACCAGGCCGCTCGCGACCCAGCCGGCGGCATCGGCCGGGTGGCCGGGCCGCTGCGACAAGTGCAGCACCTCGTCGATGATCAGCTTGCCCAGGAACAGCACCGCCACTGGCAGCAGCGCCCGCACCAGCCGGAGCGCCAGCGTGGCCGAGGTGAGCCCCGGGCTGGTGCGCCAGACCAGCGCCAGGAAGGGCGGCAGGGTGCGGAGCGCGCCCAAGCGTGCCCGCAGCGACGGGCGAGGGGGATCGGTCGGCGACATGGGGGCTTGTTCCCGCATCGCCCCGGCTTGGCAAGCCCGCGGTGGATCGCCAGGTGCCGGTTCAGCCACCTGAGCGCGCCACAAAGGAATCCCTGCCATGCCCCGCCTCTCGCCCGACGCCCCCTTCGGGCGCGCCGAAGCCCGCGTCGTCCTGCTGGAAGGCATCAGCGCCAGCGCCGTCGAGCTGTTCACTGCCGCCGGCTACACGGACGTCCAGCGGCACGCCAAGGCGCTGGAAGGCGCGGCCCTGATCGAAGCCGTGCAAGGCGCGCACATCATCGGCATCCGCAGCCGCACGCAGCTTTCGAGCGCCGTGCTCGCGGGCGCCGGGCCGTTGATGGCGGTGGGCTGCTTCTGCATCGGCACTGACCAGGTGGACCTGCCGACCGCCCGCGCGCTGGGCATCCCGGTGTTCAACGCGCCGTTCAGCAACACCCGCAGCGTCGCCGAGCTGACGGTCGGCGAGATCGTCATGCTGCTGCGCCGCATCACGCCGCGCTCGGCGGAGGCGCACCGCGGCGGCTGGGACAAGTCGGCGGCCGGCAGCTTCGAGGTACGCGGCAAGGTGCTGGGCATCGTCGGCTACGGCAACATCGGCAGCCAGCTTTCCACGCTCGCCGAGGCGATGGGCATGCGGGTGATCTTCTACGACCGCACCAACAAGCTGCGCCACGGCAACACCGAGTCGGTGGCGACGCTGGGCGAACTGCTGGCCCGCAGCGACGTCGTGACCCTGCACGTGCCCGACCTGCCTTCGACGCGCGGCATGATCGGGACGGAGGAAATCGCGGCGATGCGGCCCGGCGCCTACCTGATCAACAACTCCCGCGGCCGGGTCGTGGACCTCGACGCGCTGGCGGCGGCGTTGCGCGCCGGGCGCCTGGCCGGCGCCGCGGTGGACGTGTTCCCGGCCGAGCCGAAATCGGCGGGCGAGCGGTTCACCACGCCGTTGCAGGACCTGCCGAACGTGATCCTGACGCCGCATATCGGCGGCTCGACGGAGGAAGCGCAGGAGCGCATCGGCGAGGAGGTCGCGCGCAAGCTGCTGGATTTCCTCGACAGCGGCTCGACCGGCGGGGCCGTCAACTTCCCGCACGTGGAGCAGCCGCGCATCCCGGGCCGGCCGCGCTTCCTGCACGTCCACCGCAACGTGCCCGGCGTGCTCGGCCAGATCAACGCCGTGTTCAGCAAGATCGGCTTGAACGTGCTGGCGCAGGTGCTGCAAACTGACGGGGAGCTTGGCTACGTCATGGTCGATGTGGAGCGCCGGCCGACTGGCCGCTCGGCGACGCTCGCGGCGCTGTGCGACATTGAGGGCACCATCCGGGCGCGGGCGCTGGATTAGCGCCACCCAGATTAGCGCCACCCGGGCGACCGTCCGGGGATTGGTCGGAGGCGGCCAGCCGCACTATATATGCGCGACCTTTCGCAGGAGTTCACCTTGGCAGCACTCAACCGCTTCGCGCCGCGTGCCGACGACGAGGATCCCGATGCCCCCGACGTGCCGGAGCCGATGGGTCCCGACACGAAGGAGCCTGACGACAACAAGACGCTGTCGTCGCCGATCAACGAGCTTGAGACCCGGCTGTTCAACACCCGCAAGGTGCTGGTCTTCGGCGCGATCAACGACAAGGTCGCCCGCGACGTGACGGGCCGCCTGCTGGCCTTGGCGAGCGACTCCGACAAGCCGATTGACGTTTACGTGAACTCACCCGGCGGCCACGTCGAGAGCGGCGACACCATCCACGACATGATCCGCTTCGTGGACAGCGTCGCCCCGGTGCGGGTGATCGGCACCGGCTGGGTTGCCAGCGCCGGGGCGCTGATCTTCCTGGCGGGCGTCAAGGAGCGGCGGCTCTGCCTGCCCAACACGCGCTTCCTGCTGCACCAGCCGATGGGCGGCGTGCGCGGCCCGGCCACCGACATCGACATCGAGGCGCGGGAGATCATCAAGATGCGTGAGCGCATCAACCGCATCATCGTGGAAGAGACCGGGCAGACGATGGAGCGCGTGACGCGCGATACCGACCGCAACTACTGGATGAGCGCGGAGGAGGCCATTGCCTATGGCATGGTGAGCCGGATCATCATGAGCATGAAGGACCGCTGACCGGCCGGGTCACTCGTCCGGCCGGCTAAGCGCAGCCTCGATCCTGTCCCATCCGTTGCTGGGAATGCCGAAGCGGAGCCAGGCTGGCTCCGCTTCGAACCCTCGAACCAGGATGCCAGATTGCCCGAGGCGGTCGAACACTGCGGCGGCCTGGGTGCGCTGCGCCAGCCGGAACAGCAGCGTGCCACCCCCAACCTGGAAACCGCCTTGCATCAGCAAAGCGTCCAGCCGTCCCACATCGGCTTGCAGCCGAGCGCGTGCGGCGTCGAGCCAGGCGGCGTCGGCAAGCGCCACCACGCCGAACGCCACCGCGGCGCCGCTGACCGCCCAAGGCCCCAAGGCATTGCGGATGCTGCGCGCCATGGAAAGGGAGGCCACGGCGAATCCCAGGCGCAGCCCAGCCAGCCCATACGTCTTGCCGAACGAGCGCAGCACGACTGCGTTGACCGGCAGCATGGGCGCCAAGCTCAGGCCCGGCTCCTCCAGATCGGCAAACGCCTCGTCCACGATCAGGACGCCAACGCGCCGGGCCAACGTGGCCAATTCGGCGCCACGGCTGCGGCGGCCATCGGGGTTGTTGGGATTGCACAGCACCGCGGCGGGAGCGCCGTCCAGCGCCGCCAGGTCCGCGACGACGGCCACGGTGCTGCCGGCCGCGGCCCAGGCCGCCGCGTGCTCGGCATAGGTGGGGCCGAGGATGGCGACGCGGCCGGGCCGGAGCAGGTGCGGCAGCAGGCTGATCAGGATCTGCGTGCCCGGCGCTGCCACGACCATGCCGGGATCGGCGACGCCGTAGGCCCGCGCCGCCACGGCTTCGAGCCTGCGCACCTCCTCGGGTTCCGGCAAGCGGTGGTAAGCCTCCGGCTGCAAGGGGGGCACGGGGTAGGGC
>CAXUJE010000372.1:0-5636 GCA_964251035.1 uncultured Acetobacteraceae bacterium | reverse complement strand
ATGGGAGTGGGCCGGGTGGGCGTGGTCGGCCACGACGTCGGCGGCGCGGTGATGCTGGCCTTGGCCCGGCAGGCGCCGGAGCTGCTGTCCGGGCTGTTCTTCTTCGATTTCGGCTACCCCGGCATCGGCCCGCGCATGGGCACGCCGGACCGGCTGCGCGAGATCTGGTATCAATCCTTCCACCAGATGGACTTCGCCCCCGCGCTGGTCGGCGCCAGCCGGGACGCCTGCCGGGCCTACATCGGCTACATCCTGCGCCATTGGTCGCACAGGACGGAGTGGTGCGACGCGATGCTGGAGGACTGGGTCGACAACTTCCTGCAGCCAGGCAACCTTGAAGGCGGCTTCGCCCACTACAAGGCGGCCAACGCCGACCGCATCGCCGTCATGGAGGGCCGGGCGCCCAAGCTGCCGCCCATCGCCGTGCCCGCCTGCGTCCGCTGGGCCGAGCATGACCCGCTGTTCCCCTACGCCTGGACAGACCGCCTGGGCGAAACCTTCACCGACCTGGATCTGGCGATGTTCCCGGGAGTGGGGCATTTCCCGCACCGGGAAGACCCCGACCGGGCGGCGGCAGAGGTCGCCGGGTTCTTCGGCCCGCTGGGCGCCGGTTGACCGCGGCGCCCCTTGCCGTTCCCAACCCCGCCCCGGTAACGTCCGCGGCGGACGTGTCTCGCGGGCCGCCCGCCGCGGAACGAGACAACGGGGAGGGGGCCAGCCGATGAGCCGCACCGTGTTCGTGCTGAACGGCCCGAACCTGAACCTGCTGGGCCGCCGCCAGCCGCAGATCTACGGGCACGAGACGCTCGCCGACGTGGAGCGCGACTGCCGGGCGCTGGCCGCCGAGTTGCGGCTTGACCTGCGCTTCCACCAGAGCAACCGCGAGCACGAGATCATCGACTGGGTGCATGAGGCGCGGGAGACCGCCGGCGGCATCGTGATCAACCCCGCCGCCTTCACCCACACCTCCGTCGCCATCCTGGACGCGCTGAACGCCTTCGAGGCGCCGGTGATCGAGGTCCACATCAGCAACGTGCACAAGCGTGAGGCCTTCCGGCATCACTCCTACGTGTCGCTCCGGGCGGACGGCGTGATCGCAGGCTTCGGCACGCAGGGCTACTTGCTGGCGCTGCGCCGGGTCGCGCGGCTGATCGACGAGGCGGCGGCATAGGATGGCACAGGACGAGGAGTCGGAGATGGCGCCATACGAGTTCATCCAGCGCGACCGGGGCCAGCACCCGCCAGCGTTCACCCCGGACTACAAGACCAGCGTGCTGCGCTCCCCCCGCCTCGCGCTGTGGTCGCTGCAGAACTCGCTGTCGGAGGTCACGGGTCCCGTGTTCGGGCGGGAGGAGCTGGGGCCGCTCGACCACGACCTGATCCTGAACGCCGCCAAGGACGGCGAGCCGATCGGGGAGCGGACGGTCGTGCACGGGCGGGTGCTGGACGAGAACGGGCGGCCGGTGCCGGGCACGCTGGTGGAGGTGTGGCAGGCCAACGCCGGCGGGCGCTACCGGCACCGCAACGACACCTACATCGCGCCCATCGACCCGAACTTCGGCGGCTGCGGGCGCACCGTCACGGACAGCGAGGGCCGCTACGCCTTCCGCACGGTGAAGCCCGGCGCCTACCCGTTCCGCAACCACGTCAACTCCTGGCGCCCGGCGCACATCCATTTCTCGCTGTTCGGCCACGGCTTCGCGCAGCGGCTGATCACGCAGATGTACTTCGAGGGCGACCCGCTGATCCCCCGGGACACCATCCTCAACACCATCCCGGACCCGGCGGCGCGGCAGCGGCTGGTGGCCCCCCTCGACCTCCGCGCCGCCGTGCCGCTCGACAGCCTGGCCTACCGGTTCGACATCGTGCTGCGCGGCACGCGGGCCACAGTGTTCGAGAACAAGCTGCAGGGGTGACGCCATGACGCTGGATTACCTGTCCGAAACCCCGTCGCAGACCGCCGGGCCTTACGTCCACATCGGCCTGATCCCGCAGCAGGCCGGCTTCGACATGTTCGAGAAGCCGTTCGGCAACGTGCTGGCCAGGCCGGACACGCCGGGCGAGCGCATCCGCATCGAGGGGCGCGTGCTGGACGGGCTGGGCCAGCCCTGCCGGGACGTGCTGGTGGAGATCTGGCAGGCCAACGCCGCCGGGCGCTACAACCACCCGGCAGACCGGCAGGAGGGCGCGCTGGACCCCGCTTTCCGCGGCTGGGGCCGGACAGGGACGGACTTCGCCACCGGGCTGTACAGCTTCGAGACGGTCAAGCCCGGCCCGGTCGTCGGCCGCCGCGGGCACAAGCCGATGGCGCCGCACGTCAACGTCTGGCTCGTGGCGCGCGGCATCAACATCGGGCTATCGACCCGCTTGTACTTCGCGGACGAGGCGGCGCTGAACGAGCAGGACCCCGTGCTGCGCATGATCGACCCTGCGGTCCGGCGCGACACCCTGCTGGCCCGGCGCGAGCAGCGGGATGGCGTCACCGCCTACGTGTTCGACATCCGCCTGCAAGGAGAGAACGAGACCGTGTTCTTCGACATCTAGCCGCGACGTGGCTGCAACCGCTGGCCGCAGTCCCGGTTAACACCGCGTCCGGCCCAGGAGAACATCTCACCGGCGGCAACGAAAGGAACAGCAGGCATGGCCGATACCAGCGTCACCAAGGTCGAGGCGTCCCACGCGCCCAAGGGCGCCGAGGGCCAACGCTACCTCGCCAGCGGCCGTGCGCTCTCGATGCGCTTGTGGGACGGCATCAACCCGAGCGACCCGCTCCCACCGGTCCGCCGCGAGTATGAAACGGTAGGCTACGTGGTTTCCGGCCGGGCGGAGCTGACCCTGGAAGGACAGACCGTCTCGCTGCAGGCGGGAAGCTCCTGGATCGTCCCGAAGGGTGCCGAGCACAGCTATCGCATCCTGGAAGCCTTCACCGCGGTCGAGGCCACCCACCCGCCGGCCGAGGTACACGACCGGGACGCCCCTCCCAAGCAGTGAGGCGTCAGACGGCGCTGCCGTCCAAGCGTCGTCAGGCCATGGCCGCTACCGCCCGTGTCGCGACCGACAGCCCGGCGAACTCCGGCGCCGCCGCGGCCTCGCGGGCAAGCTGAAGCACGGCGGACGCCTCCGGCCGCAGCGAAGGGTCCGTGCCGCGCACCGCGGCCCGAGCCAGGCCGGTCTGGGCCGCCATCAGGTCGGCCAGCAGCGCAGCCTTGGCACGGCCGGCGAAGCTGCCCACGGCTGGCATGGCGCCGATGGCGGCGCGTAGGTCTTCAATACCCAGGGATTGACCGACCCGCTGCCAAGCTGAGGCGGCTTCCTCCGGCGGCACGCCCAGGCTTTCGGCCAGGCGCACGACCGCGGGCGCCGCAGCCAAGAGCGGTGCCGCCGCGACCTGGGCCGCCAAGGCGTCCGGCAACCCGGCGTCGCGCAGCCGCTGCGCCGCAGGCCTGGCCGCCGCCTGCAGCGCGGCCGAGGTGGTCAGCGCGGCAATGCCCGGGCGCAGCATCCCGATGGCGGCGTCCAGCGGCTCGTCTATTTCCGCCGCGCCGAGCAAATCCCGCGCCGCCAATTCATGCAGCCGCCGCACCACAAGCATCGCGTCCAGCCTGACTGCCGCCGCGGCCGGCGCCTGGTCGATGGCGTCGTACAAGGGTTCCAGATCGAACAGCGCCCCCGCAAGCCAAGCCGCCCGGGCGCCGCGCACCGGGCTGCCCTCCGCCGCCAAACGCCCCAGCGCCGCCGGGCCGAGCCGGTTGGCGACGGCGTTGGCAACGATGGTCGCGATCAGCTCCCGCCGCAGCCGGTGGCGCCCGATGAACCCGGCGAAGCCCTCCAGCAGCTCGGCGGGGAAATACGCGAGCAGCGCCGCGCCGAACGCCGGGTCCGCCGTGAGGTCGCCGTCCCCGATCTCCTCTGTCAGCCAAAGCTTGGCGACCGGCAGCAGCGCCGCGACCTCCGGCCGCAGCAGCGCTTCCCCGGCGGCGGCGCGGGCGGTCAGCGCCGCAGCAACCGGCAAGCCCGACACCGCACGGTCGAGCGTGCCTTCCGCCTCCAGCCGCGCCATCAGGGCCGCGTGCGAGGCAAGGTCGCGCACGCCGTCCCGCACCTCAAGCGACACGGCGAGTGATTGCAGGTGGTTGTCCCGCAGGACGAGGGCGGCGACCTCCTCCGTCATGCTGGCCAGCAGGTCGTCGCGCTGCCGCCGGGTCAGCGCGCCGTCCCGCTCGGCGTCGGCCAGCAGGATCTTGATGTTCACCTCATGGTCGCTGGTGGACACGCCCGCCGAGTTGTCCAGCGCGTCCGTGTTGATCCAGCCGCCTGCCCCTTCTGCGCCAAGCCGGGCATACTCGATGCGGCCCGCCTGGGTGATGGCGAGGTTGGCCCCCTCCCCCACCACCCGCGCGCGCAGCTCGGCGCCGTTCACCCGCACCGCATCGTTGGCGCGGTCCCCGGCGTCGGCCTGGGTCTCGGCTGCTGCCGGCCCGTAGGTGCCGCTGCCGCCGCAGTCCAGCAGGTCGGCGGGCGCGCGCCGGATCGCCTGCGTCACCACGGCCGGCTCGACCGGGCTTGTCGGCAAGCCGAGCAGCGCCGCGGCGGCGCTCGGCAGGGTGATGCGCTTCTCGGCACGGGAGAACACGCCGCCGCCGGCGCTGATCTTGGCCGGGTCGTAGTCCGCCCAAAAGGAGCGGGGCAGCGCGAACAGCTGGGCGCGCTCGCCATACGAGATGTCCGCGTCGGGATCAGGGTCGATGAAGATGTGGCGGTGGTCGAACGCCGCCAGCAGCCGGGTCTTGCGGCTGACCAAGAGGCCGTTGCCGAACACGTCGCCGCTCATGTCGCCGACGCCGACACAGGTGAAGGGGTCGGCCTGGATGTCGAGGCCCAGCTCGGCGAAGTGCCGGGCGATCATCACCCAGGCGCCGCGGGCGGTGATGCCCATGGCCTTGTGGTCGTAGCCGTGGCTGCCGCCGGAGGCGAAGGCGTCGCCCAGCCAGAAGCCGCGCCCCTCCGCGATGCCGTTGGCGATGTCGCTGAACGTCGCGGTGCCCTTGTCGGCGGCGGCGACCATATAGGGGTCGTCGCCGTCCCGCCGCACGATGCCGCCGGGCGTCACCACCCGTCCGCCGTCCAGCGTGTCCGCCATGTCGAGCATCGCGTTGATCAGCACGCGGTAGCAGGCCACGCCCTCCGCCAGCAACGCCTCGCGGTCGCCCGGCGGCGGCGCCTGCTTCAGCACGAACCCGCCCTTGGCCCCCGTCGGCACGATGACGACGTTCTTCAGGCGCTGCGCCTTCATCAGTCCCAGGATCTCGGTGCGGAAGTCCTCGCGCCGGTCGGACCAGCGGATGCCGCCGCGCGCAACCGGGCCGGCGCGCAGATGGCAGCCCTCGGTGCGGGCGGAGTGCACGAAGATTTCCCGCCAGGGCCGCGGCAGGGGCATGTCGCCGGCCGCCGCGCTGTCGATCTTTAGCACGAGGTAGGGCGCGTCCCCATGGAAGTTGGTGCGCAGCACGGCGCGCAGCAGGGTCATCAGCCGCACGAGGATACGGTCCTCGTCCGGGTTGGCCACGCGGTCCAGCAGCGCGGCCCAGGCGGCGTCGAGCGCGCCCTCCTCCCGGTCCGTGCGCGCCGGGTCGAAG
>CAXUJE010000371.1:0-5656 GCA_964251035.1 uncultured Acetobacteraceae bacterium | reverse complement strand
GCCGGCCACCTTGAAGTCCATGTCGCCGAGGTGGTCCTCGTCGCCCAGGATGTCGGACAGCACGGCGAAGCCGCGGTCCTCCTTGATCAGGCCCATGGCGATGCCGGCCACCGGGCGCGCGAGCGGCACGCCCGCGTCCATCAGCGCCAGGCTGCTGCCGCAGACCGTCGCCATGGAGGAGCTGCCGTTGCTTTCGGTGATCTCGCTCACGACGCGCATGGTGTAGGGGAACACGTCCTTGCCCGGCAGCACCGGACGGACGGCGCGGTAGGCGAGCTTGCCATGGCCGATCTCGCGACGGCCGGGGCTGCCCATGCGGCCAGCCTCGCCAACGCTGTAGGGCGGGAAGTTGTAATGCAGCATGAAATGCTCGCGCCGCTCGCCTTCCAGCGCGTCGATGATCTGCTCGTCCTGCCCGGTGCCGAGCGTCGCGACGCAGAGCGCCTGCGTCTCGCCGCGGGTGAACAGGCTGCTGCCATGGGCACGGGGGAGCACGCCGACCTCGGCCACGATCTGCCGCACGGTCTTGGTGTCACGGCCGTCGATGCGCAGGCCGGTGTCCAGCACCGCGTTGCGCACCACGTCCGCCTCCAACTGCTTGAACAGCGGCTTGGCCGCCTCGGCGTCCTGTCCCTCGCTCACCAGGATTTCGAGCGCACTCTTCTTGGCCGCGCCGACCTTTTCCTGGCGGACCTGCTTCTGCCGCTCCTGGTAGGCTTCGGCCAGGCTGGCGCGGGCCAGCTCGTCGATCCGGGCGTTCAGCGCAGCCAGCTCAGGCGCCGGCTCGGCGATGGTCCACGGCTCTTTGGCCGCATGCTCTGCAAGCTCGATGATCGCCTGGATCACCGGCTGGAACTGCGTGTGGCCGAAGGTGACGGCGCCGAGCATCACGTCCTCGGACAGCTCCTGCGCCTCGCTCTCGACCATCAGGACGCCTTCGCCCGTGCCGGCCACCACGAGATCGAGCTTGCTGCCCGCAAGCTGCTCGGCGGTCGGGTTCAGGAGGTACTCGCCGTTGGCAAACCCCACCCGGGCGGCGCCGACCGGGCCGAAGAACGGAATGCCCGAGAGCGTCAGCGCGGCCGAACATCCAATCAACGCGACGATATCCGGGTCGTTCTCCATGTCGTGGCTGAGCACGGTCGCGACCACCTGGACCTCGTTGCGGAAGCCTTGGGGGAACAACGGGCGGATCGGGCGGTCGATCAGGCGGCTGGTCAGCACCTCCTTCTCGGACGGACGGCCCTCGCGCTTGAAGAAGCCGCCGGGGATCTTACCGGCGGCGAACGCCTTTTCCTGATAGTTCACCGTGAGCGGGAAGAAATCCTGGCCGGGCTTCGTGGAGCGCACGCCGACGGCGGTGCACAGCACGATGGTGTCGCCGTAGCGGGCCAAGACGGCGCCGTCCGCCTGGCGCGCGATCTTGCCGGTCTCCAGGACCAGCTTGCGCCCGCCCCAGTCGATCTCTTTGCGGAAGTAGTTGAACATGGTTGCCGTGTCCTTCAAACGCGGGACGGGCGACGAGTGGGCGAGGCCTGGTTCCGGTGAAGCGGCGACTCGGGCGACATGGAAGCGGACTGCAAGCGGTGCAGCCGCGCCGGGCTGGGAAGGCCAACCCGAGAAGCCATGTGGCCGGAGGCGCCGTCGCGGACGGCAACGGCTCGTGCCGCATCGCGCGGCAGTCGCCCGGCGCCCCCATGGCGCCGGGGTAGCGTTCAGTTAGCGGCGCAGGCCCAAACGGCCGATCAGCGCCTGGTAACGGGCGTCGTCTTTCTTCTTCAGGTAGTCCAGCAGGCGGCGTCGGCGGCCAACCAGCATCAGCAGGCCGCGGCGGCTGTGGAAATCCTTGGCATGAACCTTCAGGTGCTCGGTCAGGTTCACGATGCGCTCGGTCGCCAGCGCGATCTGGACCTCGGGACTGCCGGTATCGGCGGTGCCGGTGGCATACTCGGATACGAGCGCCGTACGGCGCTCCGCAGTGATCGACATCAGTTCTACTCCGGAAGAGGGTTACAACAGGCGTTCCGGTTTCAGCCAGCCATCGGCCAGCCGGCACAAACCGATCACGCGCGCCCCCGCCATGGCACGGGCCAACCCGCCATTCGGATCGGCCGTCTGTGGAATGCGGCCCATCAGGTCCACCAGGTTGATCGCCTGGCCGTTCGATAGGCCGAAGACCTCCGCCTCCGTCAAGGCCAGCGCCGGGATGTCGGCCAGCGCGGTCGCGACGGGAAGCAAAAGGTTCGGAGAAGCTGGCGCGTTGTCCGCCGACGCCGCGCATTTGTCCAGCGAAATCGCTTGTGCTTCCGTGAACGGCCCGACGCGCAGGCGCCGCAGCGCCGCGACGTGGCCCAGCGTGCCGCAGGCCTGGGCCAGGTCGCGGGCAAGGCTGCGCATATACACGCCCTTGCCGGACTGCACCTCGAACACGGCGGTGTCCGCGTCGAAACGCTCCACCAAGGCGAAGCGGTCCACGCGCGCCGGGCGCGGCTCCAGCACGGGCGCGCGGCCCTCGCGCGCCATGTCGTAGGCCCGCTCGCCCGCCACCTTGATGGCGGAGTAGGCCGGCGGGATCTGCATGATGTCGCCGAGGAAGGCCGGCAGCGCCGCCGCGATCTGGGCGTCGGTCGGGCGCACGCCGGAGGTCGCGACCACCTGCCCGTCCGCGTCGTCCGTGTCCCGCGCGTCGCCCAGGCGCAACGTGAAGCGGTACAGCTTCGTGCCGTCCATGACATAGGGCACGGTCTTGGTGGCATGGCCGAACGCCACCGGCAGCACACCCGTCGCAAGCGGGTCAAGCGTGCCGCCGTGCCCGGCCTTCTGCGCGTCGAAGCCGCGGCGCACGCGGTTCACCACGTCCGTGCTGGTCATGCCCGGCGGCTTGTCGACCACCAGCCACCCGTTGAGCGGGCGGCCATGCTTGCGTCGCATTGGGAATCCTTGGCGGTAAAACCGGCCCTACGGGTCGGGATCGGCGGGCGGTGCGGCGGGCGCCAAGTCGCGCGCCACTTCCGGCGCCCGTAGAAGCTGGTCCACGTGCATCGCGTAGTCGAGCGTCGTGTCCGGCTGGAACGACACCTGGGGCGCCACGCGCAGCCGCATCTCGTGCGCAAGCTGCATGCGGAAGAACGGCGCCGCCCGCCGCAGCGCCGGCAGCAGCGCGTCGATGTCGCTGCGGCCCAGCCGGGCGACGAAGGCGGTGGCGTTCTTGAGGTCCGGGCTGATCCGCACCTCCGTCACCGTGATCTTCGCGTCCGCAAGCTCCGGGTCCCGGAAGTCGCCACGGAAGAACAGCGTCGAGAGCACGTGCCGGATTTCCTCCGACACGCGCAACTGCCGCTGGGTCGGCGCCTTGGCCGAGGGCCGGCCGCGGGGCTTGCCGCCCGGCTTGCGATCCGGCTTGCCTTGGGCCCGCCCCGGCTTGGGAGGGGGCGGCTTGCTCACCCCGGGACCATCTCGATCTCGAAGCACTCGACCATGTCGCCCTCGCGCAGGTCGTTGTAGCCGGCGAAGCTCAACCCGCACTCATAGCCGCGGGCCACCTCGCGCACGTCGTCCTTGAAGCGCTTCAACTGGCTCAGCTCGCCGTTGTGGATCACCACGCCGTCACGCAGCAGCCGCACCCCGGCGCCGCGCTTCACCAGGCCCTCCGTCACCATGCAGCCGGCGACCTTGCCGGTCTTGGTGATGTCGAACACCTTGCGGACCTCGGCGTAGCCCAGGAAATTCTCCCGCGCCTTCGGGGCGACCTTGCCCTTGACCATCTTCTCGATGTCGTCGGACACGTCGTAGATGATCGAGTAGTAGCGGATATCCACCCCGTCCCGCTGCGCCAGCTCGCGGGCCTGGGCGGTGGCCCGGACGTTGAAGGCGACGATCACGGCGTCGCTGGCCCGCGCCAACTGCACGTCGCTCTCGGTGATCTGGCCCACGGCGGACAGCAGCACGCGGACCTTGACCTCCTCGTGCGCCAGCTTCATCACCGCGCCCTGGATGGCCTCGGCGCTGCCCTGCACGTCGGCCTTGACCAGGATGGCGACTTCCTTCAGTTCGCCCGCCACGGCCCGGGCCAGCATCTCCTCCAACGTGCCGCGCGCCGCGGTGGCGCCGGCGGCCGAGCGGTCCCGGAGCTTGCGCTGGCGGAACTCGCTGATCTCGCGGGCGCGCGCCTCGTTCTCCACAGCGACGAACGGCTCGCCGGCGGTGGGGACGCTGCTCAGGCCCAGGATCTCGACCGGCGTGGAGGGGCCGGCCACCTTGATCTGCTTGCCCTTGTCGTCGAGCATCGCCCGCACCCGGCCCCACTCGGCGCCGGCCACCACGATGTCGCCCTGGTTCAGCGTGCCCTTCTGCACGAGGATGGTGGCCACCGGGCCGCGCCCGCGGTCCAGCCGGCTCTCGATCACCGAACCCTCCGCCGCGCGGTTGGGATTGGCGCGCAGGTCCAGGATCTCCGCCTGCAGCAGGATCGCCTCCTCAAGCGTGTCCAGCCCGGTCAGCTTGGTGGCCGAGACCTCCACGTCCTGCGTCTCGCCGCCCATCTCCTCCACGACGACCTCGTGGCTCAGCAACTCCTGCCGCACCCGGGACGGGTTGGCGTCGGGCTTGTCGATCTTGTTGATCGCAACGATCAACGGCGCGTTGGCCGCCTTGGCGTGGCGGATCGCCTCGATCGTCTGCGGCATCACGCCGTCGTCGGCGGCCACCACCAGCACGACGATGTCGGTGACGGACGCGCCGCGGCTGCGCATGGCGGTGAACGCCTCATGGCCCGGCGTGTCGATGAAGGTGATCCGCGGCCCGTTCTTGTCGCCCGCCAGCTTGTCCTCATGGCCGGACAACTGCACCTGGTAAGCGCCGATGTGCTGGGTGATGCCGCCGGCCTCGCCCGCAGCCACGTCCGTGCTGCGCAGCGCGTCCAGCAGGCTGGTCTTGCCGTGATCGACGTGGCCCATGATCGTGACGACCGGAGGACGCGGCTCCAGCGCGGTATCGACGTCCTCCTCTCCGTCGATGCCAAGCTCGACGTCGCTCTCGCTCACGCGACGGCTGCGATGGCCGAACTCCTCCACGACCAGCTCCGCCGTGTCGGCGTCCAGCACCTGCGTCACCGTCGCCATCACGCCCATGCGCATCAGCGCCTTGACCACGTCCGGCACGCGCGCCGCCATGCGGTTGGCCAGCTCCTGCACCGTGATCGCCTCCGGCAGGATCACGTCGCGCACCACTTTCACCTGGTCGCTGCGCAGCATCTCAAGCTCGGCCTGCCGCCGCTCCCGCTCCCGCTGGCGGCGGACGGAGGCGAGGCTGCGGGACTTGTCGTCATCGCCCTCGATCGCGGCCTGCACGTCGATGCGGCCGGGGCGGCGGCGGTCGTCCACGGCCTTCTTGACCACCGGCACGACCGGCTTGCGGCCGGGCAGCACGATGCCGGGGCGGCGGCGCGGCGCTTCCTCTTCCTCGCCGGGCCGGGCCGTCTTGAGGCGGAGCGTCTCGACCGGGGTGCCGGGCGCAGCAGGCGCGGTGGCCGGACGCACGGGGCGCCGGACCTCCGCCGCCGGTGCGGACGCGGCCTGCGGGGACGCGGTGCTGGCCGTCTCGGCGGCCATCCGGGCAGCCTCTTCCTCACGGGCCCGGGCAACCGCCTCCTCAGCGG
>CAXUJE010000370.1:0-5672 GCA_964251035.1 uncultured Acetobacteraceae bacterium | reverse complement strand
TGGGCGGGCTGCTCAGCCAGTTCCAGCAGGCCGGGCTGGGCCACGTCGCGCAGTCCTGGGTCGGCAACGGCCCGAACCAGCAGGTCAGCCCGGACCAGTTGAACCAGGTGTTCGGGGACCAGCAGGTGAACCAATGGTCGCAGCAGACCGGCATGCCGAAGCAGGACCTGTTGTCGCAGCTTTCGCAGTACCTGCCGCATGCCGTGGACAAGATGACCCCGCAGGGCCAGGTTCCCACGGAAGCGGAGGGCGGCAGCGCGTTCGACGGCGCGGGCATCAACCTCGGCACGCGCACCGTCTGACGCTCAGCCCGCCGCGGCGGGCTGCGCCTCGTCCTTCTCAAGTTCCACGGTGAGGGCGCGAAGTTCGGCCGTGTGTGGATGGCGGACGTGGCCGGCGCGCAGGTCGTCGACCGATAGGGTTTCCACTAGGTCGCCGCTTTGCATGACTCCAATGGTGGAACACAGGTGCGCCACGACCGCCAGGTTATGGCTGACTAAAAGGTAGGTCAGCCCGCGGCGCACCTGCAAATCCCGCAGCAAGTTCAGCACCTCGGCCTGCACCGACACATCCAGGGCGCTGGTGGGTTCGTCCAGCAGCAGCACGTCGGGTTCGGCCATCAGGGCGCGAGCGATGGCAATCCGCTGCCGCTGTCCGCCGGAAAGCTGGTGCGGGTAGCGGAACCGCACGTTGCCCGGCAACGCCACATCGGACAAGGCCCGGGCGATGCGGGCGTCGCGGTTCCCCAACCCGTGCACGACCAAAGGCTCGTTGAGCGCCCGGTCCACCGTTTGCCGGGGATGGAGCGAGCCGTAGGGGTCCTGGAACACCATCTGCGCGCGCTGGAAGAATGCCCGGTCGCGGCACCGGCCCAACTCCGCGCCGTCCAGCCGCATGGTGCCGGTCCAATCGGGGTTGAGACCCGAGTAGGCCCGCAGGATGGTGCTCTTTCCAGACCCGCTTTCCCCGACCAGCCCGAAACTGCCGCCCCGTGGCACGGCGAGGCTGACACCATGCACGACTTCGTTGGCGCCGAAGCGGACACGCAGGCCATCGATATCGATCATGCGAGGAGCCACGCCGGGTCACGCACCATGACGGGCAGGCGCGCTTCGGGATGCGAGAGCCGCGGCAGGCAGTCCAGCAGGCCGCGCGTGTAGGGATGCCGGGCATGGGCCAGCTCGCCGGCCCGCAGCTCCTCGACCACGCGGCCGGCATACATGACCGCCACCCGGTCGCAGAAGTGGCCCACCAGCGGCAGGTCGTGGCTGATCAACAGCAGCCCCATGCCCCGGTGGCTGACCAGGCCCTCCATCAGCCGCAGGATCTCCGCCTGCACCGTGGCGTCGAGCGCACTGGTCGGCTCGTCGGCGATCAGCAGCTCAGGGTCTGGCGCCAGCATCATCGCGATCATCACCCGCTGCCCCATGCCGCCGGAAAGCTCGTGCGGGTAGGCGTCCGCGACGCGGGCCGGGTCGCGGATCAGCACTTGGGCCAACAGGTCCACCGCCGCCTGCCGCGCCGCCCGGCGGCTGCCGCCCTTGTGCGCGCGCCAGGCCTCCGCCACCTGGTCGCCCGCGGTCATCACGGGGTTCAGCGAGTATTTCGGGTCCTGCAGGATCAGCCCGGCGCGCTTGCCGCGGATCGCCTGCATCTGCTTTTCGCTCGCCGTGAGCACGTCCGTGCCGTCGAACGCCAGCCGGTCCGCCTGCACGCGGGCGTTGCCCGGCAGCAGGCGCAACAGGGAGCGGGCGGTCAGCGACTTGCCGGACCCGCTCTCGCCCACGATGCCGAGCTTCTCGCGCCCGAGCGTCAGGGACACGCCGCGCACCGCCTCCGCCCAGCCGGTCGGCGTGGAGAAGGCGATGCGCAGGTTGTCGACCTCGACCAGCATCAGGTCCCCTGCTTTGGATCGAGCACGTCGCGCAGGCCGTCGCCCAGCAGGTTGAAGGCGAGGCTGGCGACGAAGATGGCGAGGCCGGGGGCGGTCGGCACCCACCATTGCTCCAGGATGAAGCGCCGGGCGGTGGCGATCATGGCGCCCCACTCCGGCGACGGCGGCTGCGCCCCCATGCCGAGGAAGCCCAGCCCGGCGGCGGTCAGGATGATGCTGCTCATGTCGAGCGTCACGCGCACGATGAGGCTCGGCAGGCACAGGGGTGCGATGTGGCGCAGCACGATCCGCCCGGCGCCGGCGCCGGTCAGCCGCACCGCCGCGATGAAGTCGGCGCCGCGCAGGCCCAGCGTCTCCGCCCGGGCCAGCCGCGCGTAGGGCGGCCAGGCGGTGAGCGTGATGGCGGCGACGGCGCTGGTCACGCCGGGCCGCAGGGCGGCGACGAAGGCGAGCGCTAGGATCAGCCGTGGGAAGGCCAGGAACACGTCCGTCACCCGCATCAGCAGCCGGTCCCAGACGCCGCCCGCGTAGCCCGCGACGCAGCCGACCGCGAGGCCCAGCGGCGCCACCAGCAGCACCACCGCGACCACCATGCCGAGCGTGATCCGGCCGCCGTAGAGCAGGCGCGAGTACACGTCGCGCCCCAGCTCGTCCGTGCCGAGCCAATGCCCTCGGGACGGCCGGGCCAGGCGATGGCCAAGGTCCTGCACGCCGGGGTCATGGGTCGCGAGCCACGGCGCCAGCAGCGACAGCGCGATCAGCGCCACCACGACGAGCAGGCCCACTATCGCCAGCGGGTTGCGGCGGAACTGGAGCCATAGCCGGTAGCGCCGCCCCCAAGCCGCCTGCCCGCGGGAGGCCGGGGCCTCGGTCAGCAGCCAGTCGCGGGTGACGATCATCGCACCCGGGGGTCCAGGACCCGGTACATGAGGTCGGAAAATAGGTTCAGCACGACGTAGGTGAGGCCGACGACCAGGGTCGCGCCCAGCACCGCATTCATGTCGGCATTGAGCAGGCTGCCGGTCAGGTACTGGCCGAGGCCGGGCCAACTGAAGATCGTTTCCGTCAGCACCGCCCCTTCCAGCAGCCCGGCGTAGGTCAGCACGACCACCGTCAGCAGCCGCACCAGGATGTTGCCAAAGGCGTGCCGCCAGACCACCGCAGCGGCGGACAGGCCCTTGGCCTTGGCCGTGATGATGAACTCGCCTCCCAGGCTCTCGATCATGAAGGCGCGGGTCATGCGGGCGATGTAGGCCATGTTGGACAAGCCCAGCACAAGGGCGGGCAGCGCGAGCTGCTTCAGCGCGTCCCAGAACGCATCCCAATCGCCGGCAAGGAGGGTATCCACCAGCAGCAGCCCGGTCCGCTGCTCCACGGTGCCGTCGAACGCCACGCCCTGCCGGCCCGGCCCCGGCGCCCACTGCAGGGTCGCGTAGAACACCAAGAGCGCCAGGAGCGCCAGCACGAAGATCGGGATCGAGTAGCCGGACAGGCAGACCACCCGGATGGCCGTATCGACCCAGCGTCCCTGCCGCACCGCCGCATACACGCCGAGCGGCACGCCAAGCAGCACCGCGACCAAGAGCGCCGCCGTCGCCAGTTCCAGCGTCGCCGGGAAGAACCGGGCGATGTCGGTGCTGACGCGGTTGCTGGTCATCACCGACCGGCCGAAGTCGCCTTGCGCGAGCTGCCCGACGTAGCGGATGAACTGCTCCGGCAGCGATTTGTCGAGGCCAAGCTCCAGCCGGGTGCGGGCCACCACGTCCTGCGGCGCGCGGTCGCCGACGATGGCCAGCACCGGGTCGATGGGCACCACCCGGCCGATCAGGAAGGTGATCAGGATCAGGCCGAACAGCGTGATAGGCACGCTGGCCAGGGTGGCGGCGAGCGCTCGAATACGACCCACGCGGCGCGGCTACGCCTTGCTCAGCCCGGCGTAGCTTGTGCGGTCCCCTAGCAGCGCGAGCTGAAGGCCGGTCACGGTCTTCTTCATCGCGGCCACCTCGACCTGCTGCCCGATGAACACGAAGGGGCTGCGCTCCTGGTGGTCGCGCTGCAAACGCTCATACATCGCCACCCGGCGGGCGGCGTCCGGCTCCTTCAGCGCCTCGGCCGAGCGGGCGGTGAACTCGTCGTCCTTCCAATGGCTGCGCCAGGCGAGGGTGCGGTTGGTCTGCGCGTCGCCGTCGTCGGTGTTGACGTTGAACGTCTCGGAGTTGCTGTTGGGGTCCATGTAGTCGGACCCCCAGATCCCCATGGCGACCTGGTGCTGCCGGGCGCGGGTCTTGGTGATGACCTGGCGCTGCTCCCCGGCGATCAGCGTCGCCTTGATGCCGGCCTCCGCCAGGTTCGCCTGGACCGCCTGCGCCACGTCGGCATATGGCGCGACCGAGTAATGGTCGAGCGTGACCTCGAAGCCGTTCGACACCCCAGCCTCGGCCAGCAGCGCCTTCGCCCGGGTGGTGTCCTTGCGGAACGGCAGATCAACGAGGGCGCCGGGGAAGCCTTTGGGCAGGAACGACTGGTGCGGCTCCCAGGCCTTGGGCGTGATGTTGGCGGCGATGCCCTCGTAGTCGATGGCCCACTTGAACGCCTGGCGCACCTGCGGCTTGGACAGCACGGGGTGGTTCTGGTTCAGCGCCAGGAAGTTGATGTAGGATTTCGGCGCCGTCAGCAGGGTATAGGCCGGGTCCTCCCCAAGCGCCGCCAGTTGGTCGGGCGCGAGCGTCCGGGCGATGTCGATGTCGCCGCGCTGCAAGCCCAGAAGCTGCGCCGAGGTGTCCGGGCGGTGCTGCACGATCAGCCGCCGCAGCTTCGGCGGGCTTGGGTTGCTGGGGTTCGGCTCCACCGTCACGTTCTCGCTGGCGCGCCACTGCCGCAACTGGAACGGCCCTGACCCGGCGCTGTTGCCGGCCTTGAGCCAGGCGTTGCCCAGGTCATCGCCCACCGCCTTCGCCATCACCGTCTTCTTGTCCACCACGCTGCCCACCAGCGCCGACAGGCAATACAGCAGGAAGCTCGGCGACCCCTTCTCGGCCAGGGTCAGCACCAGGGTGCGCTCGTCGGCCGCGCGGATGCGGTCGGCCGCGTTCTCCTTGGTGAAGCCGAACTGGTTGACGATGAAGGCCGGCGCCTTGTTGAGGATCACCGCGCGCTGCAGGGTGAAGGCCGCGTCCTCCGCAGTCACCGGGTTGCCGGAGGCGAACTTGCGGCCCTGCGCCATCTTGAACGTGGTGGTCAGCCCATCCTCGCTGGTGCTCCAGCTTTCCGCCAAATCGCCCTTGATGCTGGTCGGGTCCTTGAGGTCCGGCAGGACCAGCCGGTCATACACGTTGGCCAGCACCTCCTCGCCGCTGAACTCGAACGATTCCTGCGGGTCGAGGCTCACGATGTCGTCGATCTGCCGGGCCATGACGAGCACGTCGCGCGGCGTCGCGGCCCAGGCCGTGCGGGCGGCGAGCGGGATGAGCGGGCTTGCGCCCACGGCGCCAAGCAGGGTGCGGCGGTTCAGCATGGTGCGAGGTCCCTCGATCAGGGCGCTGGTATAGTCAGCGCCCTGCCCCTCCGCAATCGGGGCGTAGGGCGTGCGGTCCGACAGGGGCGGCAGGACGGCGCGACCCTCATGGATGTGGCGGGCAGCTACAACGCCAGCACGGCGGCAGCTTCGAGGATTACAACTTGGGTTTGTGTCCACGTTTGTATACGGTTCGTTATGGCTTTTGAGTGGGACGAAGCGAAACGGGCAACCAACCTTCGGGACCATGGCGTTGATTTCGAG
>CAXUJE010000369.1:0-5718 GCA_964251035.1 uncultured Acetobacteraceae bacterium | reverse complement strand
GCCATAGCCCTAGCAGCGCGCACAGCCCGGCCAGCCCCGCAACCGCCAGCCGGACCCGGCGCGATACTTCCTCTGCCGCCGCCGTCCGAGGCGTGCGCGGCCGGCCCAGGAAGCCGATGCCAATGAGCCGGACGGTCGCCGCCGCCGCCAGCGCGGTCCCCAGCGCCACTGCCGCCAGCACGGCCGCAACGCCCGCCTGCTGCCAGATGCCGCCGATCTCCGGAAGCGCCAGCAAGGACTGCAGTACCAGCCACCGCCCGGCGAACCCCACCGTCAGCGGCAGGCTGGCCAAGCTGGCCGCACCCGCCATGGTGCCCAAGGTGATGCCGGGCATGCTCCGGATCAGCCCGCCCAGCCGGGACAGCGCCCGCGTCCCCGCGCCGCACGCCACGGCGGCGGCACACAGCGCCAGCAGCACGTCAGCCAATGCGTAGCCCACCGCGTGCAGCAGCACCCCCCCGAGCGCCAGGGCGGCCAAGGCCGGCGCATCGGCGTCCCGCGCCGCCAGCGCCGCGCCAAGCCCCACGACGGCCAGTCCCGCTGCGCCCAGCCGGTTCGCGTCCAGGATCGCCAGCAGGTCATCCTCGGCATTGGCCCGCAAGCCGCCCAGCACGGCCGCCCCGGCGCCCAAAACCAGCAAGGGCGCCGGCCACCAGCCGGGGGCCGTGGGACCGGAAAGGTCGAGCAGAAGGCGGACAAGCACGTAGAGCGCGGCCATCGCCATACCGCCGGACAGCGGCGCGTCGACCGGCTCCGTTTGCAGGGAGGCCCGAGCGGGCCATGCCAGGTGCGACGCGGCGCCCAGCAGCGCCAAGGGCAGTATGGCCGCCGCCCGCATACCCTCGCCCGACGCGGCCCGCATCGCGGCGAACCGCAGATCCGGCGGGGCGCCCGGCGGCGCCAGCAGCGCCATCGATGCCACCAGGCACAGGACGCCGCAAGCCGCCTGCTCCATGCCCGGCCGGGCCGCGACCGAGGCGAGGCCGAAGCACAGCACCAGGGTGAACCCGTCCGCCGCAAACGGCGTCAGGATCATGGCCCAGATCGCAACGGGCAGCAGCGGCCGTCTGCCGTCCAGCGCCGCCGCCGCACCTATGGCGCACAGGACCAGCGCAAACAAGGCCGAAAGCGCGTCGCAAGCCCAGTACAGGCCGCCGCTCGGCCCAAGCGGCACCACGACGGGATCGGTCCACACCGCGGCCACGGCCAGCGCCGCAAGGACGAGGCCCGCCACGCAGCCGGCCCAGCTTGCCGCGCGGATCAAACGGAAGGCGGGCGCGACGGGTCGGGAACGGCCAAACGCCTACTCGCCGCCTGGCACCGCATGGGTCGGCATGGCAGGCCCCAGCCGCAGATCGGCGGCGCGGGGGTGTCGGGCGAAGTGGGTCATGCTTCCTCCGGCCCGTGGCATCCGGGACTCCTGCGACGTTAAAGCGACCCGTCTGGGGATGGCAACGCCTGCCGTCATATCCGGCGTTGACCGGGGGCGCTGCGGGCTGGATGCTGCGGGGCAGCGATCAATCCTGAAGGACTGGCCCCATGCGACTCCGCACGTTACTGCTGGCCGGCGCCGCGCTGCTGGGCGCGGCCTCCGCTGAGGCCAAGACCCTTGTCTATTGCTCCGAAGGCTCGCCGGAGAACTTCAGCCCGATGCTGAACACCACCGGGACGACGTTCGACGCCAACCACCCCGTCTATGGCCGGCTGCTTGAGTTCAAGCCCGGCACGACGGGCGTCGAACCCGGCTTGGCCGAACGCTGGGACGTGTCGCCCGACGGCAAGGTTTTCACCCTGCACCTGCGTCCGGGCGTGAAGTGGCACAGCAACGCCCAGTTCAAGCCGACGCGCGACTTCAACGCCGACGACGTGCTGTTCACCTTCAACCGCCAGGGCCAGGAGGACCACCCGTTCCACAAGGTGTCCGGCGGCTCCTATGACTACTACGGCGACATGGGCCTGGCGAAGCTGATCGCCGGCATCGAGAAGGTGGACCCTCTCACCGTCCGCTTCACCCTGACCGAGCCTTCGGCGCCGTTCCTGCCGGACCTCGCGATGGAATTCCTCGCCATCCAGTCCGCCGAGTACGCCGACGCGCTGCTGAAGGCCGGCAAGCCCGAGCAGATCGACCAGGTGCCCATCGGCACCGGCCCGTTCAGCTTTGTCGCCTACCAGCGTGACGCCACCATCCGTTACCGCCGGTTTGACCAGTTCTGGGGACCGAAGGCGAAGCTCGATGCGTTGGTGTACTCCATCAACAAGGACCCTGCGGTACGCCTGGCCAAGCTGCGGGCCAATGAGTGCCAGGTCTCGGCCTACCCAGCGCCGGCGGACCTGCCGGGCATCCGGGCGGATGCGTCCTTGAAGCTGATGGACCAGCCGGGCCTCAACATCGGCTACCTCGCCTTCAACGCGCAGAAGAAGCCGTTCGACGACAAGCGCGTGCGCCAGGCGCTGAACATGGCGATCGACAAGAAGGCGATCATCGACGCGGTGTACCTCGGCGCCGGGCAGCCGGCCAAGAACCTGATCCCGCCGACGATGTGGTCGTACAACGACGCCGTGCAGCCCTGGCCGTTCGATCCCAACGCCGCCAAGAAGCTGCTGGCCGACGCAGGCTTTCCCGAAGGCTTCGAGACCGACCTCTGGGCCATGCCGGTGCAGCGGCCCTACAATCCCGACGCCCGCCGCATCGCCGAGCTGATGCAGTCCGACCTTGCGAAGATCGGCGTCAAGGCGCGGGTCGTCAGCTACGAATGGGGCGAGTACCGCAAGCGCGTGCAGGCCGGGGAGCACACGATGGCAGAGCTTGGCTGGACCGGCGACAACGGCGATCCCGACAACTTCTTCGTGCCCTTGGCCGGCTGTGCCGCGGCGCGCCCGGGCGGCGGCAGCTCGAGCAAGTGGTGCAACAAGGAGTTCGACGCCCTGGTGAACAAGGCCGCCACCCTCATCGACCAGTCCGAGCGTGCCAAGCTGTATGAGCAGGCCCAGGTGATCATGCGCGAGGAGGCGCCGTTCTTCTTCATCGCGCACTCCATCACCTATCAGCCGATGCGCAAGGAGGTGACCGGCTACGTGATGAGTCCAGTGGGCAGCCGCAACTTCGCCGTGGTCGATTTCCAGTAGCCTTCAACCGCCATGCTCCGCCTGCTGGCCCGGCGGCTCGCGCTGGTCGTCCCGACCTTCATCGGCGTCACGCTGCTGGGTTTCCTGCTGATCCACTCCATCCCCGGTGACGCCGTGGAGGCCCGCGTCGGCGAGCGTGGCATCTCGCCGGAGCGCCTTGCCTACTTCCGCCACGAGCTTGGCCTCGACCAGCCGCTGTGGAAGCAGTTCCTCGACTACCAGGGCCAGCTCCTGCACGGCGACCTCGGGCGCTCCGTCGTGACGCAGGAGAGCGTGTGGACCGAGTTCAAGACCTTCTTCCCCGCGACGCTTGAACTTGGCCTCTGCGCCCTGCTGTTCGCCGTCGTGCTCGGCCTGCCGCTGGGCGTGATGGCGGCGGTGCGGCGCGGGTCGGCGCTGGATTACGGGCTGATCGGGCTGTCCGTCACCGGGGCGTCGATGCCGATCTTCTGGTGGGGGCTGATGGCGGTGCTGGTGTTCTCGGTCGCCCTCGGCTGGACGCCGGTGTCGGGGCGCATCGACGACCTTTACTACATTGAGCCATGGTCCGGCTTCCTGCTGATCGATTCATGGTTCAGCGACGACGCCGGGGCGTTCCGCTCCGCCCTGCGCCACCTGATCCTCCCCGCCATCGTGCTCGGCACCATCCCGCTTGCCACCATCGCCCGCATGACCCGGTCCGCGATGCTGGAGGTGCTGGGTGAGGACTACGTGCGGACCGCACGGGCCAAAGGCCTGGCGCCGGGCCGCGTTGTCGTGGTGCACGCGCTGCGCAACGCGCTGATCCCCGTCGTCACCGTGCTCGGCCTGCAAGTGGGGGCGCTGCTGGGCGGCGCGATCCTCACCGAGACGGTGTTTGCCTGGCCCGGCGTCGGCCATTGGCTGGTCGAGAGCGTGCAGCGCCGCGACTACAACGTCTTGCAGGGTGGCACCCTGCTGATCGCCGTGCTGGTCATGCTGGTGAACCTCGGCGTCGATGTGCTGTACGGCGTGCTGAACCCAAGGCTGCGGCATTGAGTGCCACCCTCGCCGCACCCCGTGCCGGGCTGTTCCGCCGCCTGCTGGAGAACCCGGGCGCGGTCGCCGGGCTGGCGGTGATGATGGTGCTGATCGTCCTCGCTATCGCCGCTCCCGTCGTTGCGCCGCACGGCCCGGCCGAGCAGTTCCGGGAAAGCTTCCTGGCCCCGCCGTTTCAGCAGGCGACCTTTCCGCTCGGCACCGACAGCCTGGGGCGGGACATCCTGACCCGGCTGATCTACGGCGCGCGGCTGTCGCTGCTGATCGGCGCGGTCGTGGTGGCGCTGTCGCTCTCGGTCGGCACCCTGCTGGGCCTCGTCGCCGCGTTCGCCGGCGGGGTGCTGGACATCGCGATCATGCGGCTGATGGACGTGCTGCTGGTGTTCCCGAGCCTGCTGCTCGCCATCGTCGTGGTGGCGATCCTCGGACCCGGCCTGACCAACGCCATGCTCGCGGTCGCGGTGGTGCTGCTGCCGGGCTACGTGCGCCTTTCGCGGGCGGCGGCGCTGGGGGAACTGACGCGCGAGTACGTGGTGGCGACGCGCAGCGCCGGGGCCGGGGTGCTGCGGCTGATGCTGCTGGTGGTCCTCCCCAACTGCCTGGCGCCCTTGATCGTGCAGGCGACGCTCGGCTTCTCCGCCGCCATCCTGGACGCGGCGGCGCTCGGCTTCCTCGGCCTTGGCGCGCAGCCGCCGACGCCGGAATGGGGCACCATGCTGGCCGACGCGCTGCAGTTCTACCAGCGCGCCTGGTGGCTGCTGGCCTTTCCCGGCATCGCCATCCTGGTCACGGTCATGGCGTTCAACCTGCTGGGCGACGGCCTGCGCGACGCGCTCGACCCGAAGCTGCGGCGATGACTGCGCTGCTGGAGGTCCGCGACCTTTCCGTCGCGTTCGGGCCGTTCCGCGCGGTGGAGGGCGTGGATTTGGTGGTGGCGCCGGGCGAGGTGCTGTGTGTCGTGGGTGAATCCGGCTCGGGCAAGAGCGTGTCCATGCTCGCCGTCATGGGCCTGCTGCCGCGTACCGGGCGCGTCGCGGCTGACCGCGTGGCGTTCCACGGGGCGGACGTGCTGCACGCCGCCCCGCGCGAGCGGCGGCGCCTGATCGGGCGGGAGATGGCGATGGTGTTCCAGGAACCCACGACCTCCTTGAACCCCTGCTACCCCATCGGCTGGCAGATCGCGGAAGCCATGCGCGCCCACCATGCGGCGCCGCGCGCCGAGATCCGCGGTCGGGTCGTGGCGCTGCTGGGCCAGGTGGGCGTGCCCGCGCCGGAGCAGCGGATGCGCGCCTTTCCGCACCAGCTCTCCGGCGGGCTGAACCAGCGCGCCATGATCGCCATGGCCATCGCCTGCAACCCGGCGCTGCTGATCGCCGACGAGCCGACCACGGCGCTCGACGTGACCGTGCAGAAGGGCGTGCTGGACCTGCTGGTAGGGCTGCAGCGGGAGCGCGGCATGGGCCTCGTGCTCATCACCCACGACATGGGCGTGGTGGCGGAGACGGCGCAGCGCGTCCAGGTGATGTACGCCGGGCAGGTGATGGAGGAGCAGCCGGCCGCGCCGCTGTTCGCGCA
>CAXUJE010000368.1:0-5727 GCA_964251035.1 uncultured Acetobacteraceae bacterium | reverse complement strand
GGACCGCAGCATCATGGATCGCCTATGCCCCCGCCGCGATGACCCGATGCCCACAAGGCTCTGAGGGCAACGGGCATGATACATGTCGATGGCCGCGCTGGAAGCGCTGCTCCGCACCAGCGACGGCGGCGGGGCGGCAAATAGGGCCTCGACCTCGGCGAAGGTGGCAGGCCGGTTCTGCTCGGGCGCCAGCACGTAGTCGTCCCCGCTATCAAGAATGGTCTGGGCGACCTGCATTCGCGTGCCCATCGCATAATGGTGACGACAGCACCAGCAAAATCCAAGTACCGCAGCAGCAGCGGAATGGCGACGATCTCGTTGGACTTCTTGGACACTGCCTCCTGCCCAAGCACAAGCTGCTACCCCGTGGCCCAAGCCCAAACCGTGTGCAGTGGGCCACGATCCTTAGACCGCGCGTGACTGTATCGCGAGGTCTTGCCGTCGATTGCGATCATGTCCGGCCCGGCCATGCGCAGCCTCTCGACCTAGTGAATAAGCCATATTTTCAACAGGTCCGGGTCAATGGCCGCGATGACCTCGCACAGCGTGTCGTGGCTGGGAATGCCACGACCGAACGGCAGGAAACGCCGGAGAAAGGCCAGGTGCTGCTCACCCCACAGCATCTGTCCGGCACAGCAGCAGCGAAAGCAGTTCCGGCAAGGGATACACATCTTGGTAGCCTGTCGAGGGTCGCGCAGCGCCGCAAGCTGCGAAAGGAAAGGAACAGCCGCCGCTTGCACCATCGGACACTTCCATCACAAAGCTTCCTATGAACCCCAATTTACCCCGCGCTGGAGTCTCCCGCACACCCGTTCACTCGATTGCCGTGCGGGGTTGACGCCCCCGATTGACGCCCGGACCGCGCTGGGGCATATCCCCCGCCCGGCCCGGCGGCGTAGCTCAGTGGTAGAGCAGGGGAATCATAATCCCTTGGTCGGCAGTTCAAATCTGTCCGCCGCTACCGGCTTTTTAATGGGTTATAGGTAAGCCGTCGATGTTTTATCAATCCAGGCGGAAACCTTTATCAGGTCGGCAGTGCGGCGTGCTTTCGGGCGTTGCACTCCAGGCAGGCGCAGCGCAGGTTTGAGGCGTCATTCGTGCCGCCACGGGACAGCGGCTTTACGTGATCGAGCGTCGGACACCGAGGGTGCCGGGGTGGCGCGTCGGGCAGCGTAAGGCGTCCGCACAGATAGCAGGTCCAGCCGTCCCGCTCGAACAGCGGCCAACGTTCCGGCATCGACCCGGCTGCCGCCAGCGCGGCCCGGCGCTTGCGGTTGCGTTCCAAGAACGCTTCCGGGTTCTTGGCATAGTATTGACGAAACTGTGATCTTGCGCGTTCCGGGTCCGCCTCGCGTTTAGCACGGGCTAAGGCACGCATCTCATCCGCACGGGCGGCGTATGCCTGGCGCTGCTGGCGCAGCTTGCGCGCCCTGCGTTCCTCCGGCGTCACGGCTCCGCGGACGGCTCCGCCGCCGGGGTGTGCCCGATGCGGCGCAGCGCCAGCTTGCCCATCGCGGCGCCGGCGCGGATTTTCTGGACCGCCTGGCGCCGGTAGCGCGCAGTCATCCGCGGGTCAACGTGCCCCAGAATGGCGTCGATTTCCGCATCTGTCGCGCCGCTCTCCGCCAGCCAGCCGGAAGCCGTCTTGCGCAGCCCGTGGAACGTCAACGGCGGAAGGCCGGCATCCTTGACCGCCTTGGCGAACGCATGGGCGAAATGGTCCTTCCCCCATGGCTTGCCGTCTGCCCGGGTCAGCAGCGTTGGCGCGTTGGATGGCGGCGCGGCGTCTAGGGCAAGGGTCAGGTCCGGGTGTTCGGGAATCACCAGCCGCGCCCGGGTTTTCGCCTGAACAACGGTCAGCTCCCCGCCAGCCCGCGCCGTGCGCAGCATGGACAGGCAATCACCTTTGCTCTGCCCGGTGCAAACGCCCAGCATCGCGGCCCGCCTGATCGGCTCCGGCGCGGACGCCATGAGTGCCGCAACGTGCGCCTCCGTCCAGGCGAGATACCCCGGCCTCTCCAGCCGGCCAGGCCGAAGCGCGACGTTCTTTTTCACCCAGCCTCCGCGGTTCTCCGTCCAAGCCAGCAACAGGCGCAGCACGTCAACCATTCGGTTCGCGCGGCGCGGTGTCTCCAGAATGATCTGCTTGCCCTGGGCGCCCTTAATCGGTCGCGGCGTCTTGTGCCGCGTCATGGCCGGCATGGTGCTGTATTCGTCACGGAGCTTGAACACGAACTGCCGCGGCATGTCCGCCACCATCAACCGCCCGAACCGCTCCGCTAGCGGCGTGAGGGCCTTGTCATAACGCCGGTGCCAAGCCGCGCCACTCCGGGGAGGATCGGTATGCACCGATCAGCGCCGCCATGCTGCCGGCAAGCGCGCCGGGCGCGGACGGCGTGTTGCGCTGCGCCGCCTCCGCCGCCCCATGCGCCGTATAATAGGTCAGCAGGAATTCCGGCGTGTCGCGGCGGGGAAGGGGCGTACGCAGGCCGCCGCGTCTATAATAGGTGATAGGTGTAGGTTTTGCCGTTGATCCGCGGTTCCCACAAATACGCCAGTTCGACCTAAGGCATTACGCTTCCATCCAGGCTTTCTCACCGCATGAGATTGCCGTGCGGCCCGCCTTCCGGTCAAGGAAGGCATCAAAGTCTTCCCGCAGATAGACAATCCGGCCCGGGGTAAGCTGCACCGGCTCCGGGAAGTCTCGCCGGCCGCGGGCCGCCCGTATCAAGGACACGGACAGCCCAACGTATTCGGCTGCAACCGTCTCCGGCATTCCGCGAGGCCAGCGATCACTCACAGCCCGGCACCGGCATGTCCGGCCGGGCCGGGCTGCGTCTGGTCCATCGGGCCGAGAGGGGCGGCAGGCGGAGCAGATTGGGTTTCGGTTATCGAGCCGTAGCCCTCTTGAGCGCGGATTTCGTCGCGGGTCAGTATGCCAGCGGTCACGGCCGCGACGTTGCCGTCCAGCGCGAAACGTAGTCGCCTCGCACCAGGCCGGACAGATCGACCTCGATATGATAGGCCGGGTCACTGAACACGGACCGGCTGAACTCGGCCTCCAGCTTGCGCGCCCAGGGGCTCAGCGTGTTCTGCGCAAACCAGATGCTCGCCTGGCTGGCGTTCGTGAACGTCGCATACGAATAGTCCTGGATGATCGGCGGCGGCACCTTGAACAGCCGGCACGCCTCGATCACGCCGAACTTGCGCGACTCCAGCACCTCGGCATCTTCCGGCGTGGATGACATGGGCGTGAATGCTTGGCCCGGTTCGGCATAAACGATCTTGCCGGCGTTCTGGCGGCCCGCTTGGTTTGCCTCCCAATTGGCGCGTATCCGGCCCCGCGCCTCCGGCTTCACGTTGGCCGGGCTGCGGCCGGAGCGGCGGGCCACTTCTTGGCTCAGCTCCCGCACGCGGCCGGCTTCGGCCGTGTTCGACGTGTCGCGGAGCTGGGCGCGGATGACGGCGGACAGGCTCACGCTGTTGCGCAGCTCATTGAACTGGCGATCCCCGGCGTCAACCGGCGTGCCCTGGGCGTTGCGGTCCTCTTGGTCCAAGAACGCCTGGCGACGCTCGGCCGCGAAATTCGTTGCGGGGTCGGCGCTGGCATGGCCCGCGCCGCGCATAGGGCGCTGCTGTGGGGAGGTCTGGCGCCGGGGTAGTGCGTCGGCACCCCGCGCCTGGCGGGGCGCTGTAGCGCGTTCCTGGCTCATCACCGCGCCCGCCACTCGGTTAGCACCTCGACGGCCAGCGCATCGGCCAGTTCAGGCGGCAGCAGCACACCGGGTAGCCAAGTCCCTCGGCTTGGGTGACGCCACACCGGCGCGCGGCACTCCAGCCCGCCGCCGGGCGTGGTGACGACTTGGACGCCCTGCAGCGTGAACACCGCCCCGGCAAGGTCCAGCTCGACCACCGCCAGGGCAACCAAGGCGCCGCGGCCGTGGACGCCCTCGACCTGGCGGACGGTGAACTGGACAGCCACGGTTTCCGGCTGATCGTTCATGCCGGCGCTCACGACGCGGAACCCACAACCAGGCGTGTGGGCGCGTGCGGGCCACAGTGAGGGTGAGTGAGGTTCGGCGCAGCCGGTTCTAGGAGTCTGTCAACGTGTCGCGTCCGCGCATTTCCCGTAATTCTCACCAGGTTTTTCACTCGATAGGGTCTGACAGCCTCTAGGCGGCGGCTATCGCAACCCTCACACCCTCACTATCACTCACTGGACGGCCTCCATGAACTCGCGTCCGGTGAACCGCAGCACCTCCGCACAAGGCCGTCCGCTCGAAAGCTGCCAAGTCGAATATCCTCCCATGGCCTTCCCGGCGGACTCGATGCGCAGTCCGCCAATGAGCCGCCCCTTGTTGGCGTGCAGCCACTTGCCCAACCGAACGGTGTTGATCGCACCGGACGCGCCCGCGACGGCAAGCAGCGCCTCGCGAAGCTCGACGTTGCCGGCGCTGGCCGCTTCAATGATCTGTGCGGACGTCACGCGCCGATCACCGATAACCGCGTCCCACTGACCCAGCACCGCGGCCAGCTCGGCGCCGCGTGGGCCTATGGCTCGCACCGCAGCCTGGCTATCCACTGGGTCGGCATACTCCAGCCATACCACCGCGCCACGAACCCAGCGGGTCGCACACATCCGGCCGCTCCGCGACGTGGTAGGCCCGGAAGATCGTGAGCGCAGCCGAAACATATTTCGCGCGGTCCGCCTTCACCATCGCCAGCGGGTCCGCCTTGAATCGCCGCTGCTCCGGCCGTTCCATCCTGGCGTCCAGTGCACAGCATCGTCCGCCGGGTCAGGTCCGCCGCAATCGCGAGGTTGTTCCCGTTGGCCGTGATGAACGCGCCGCACGGCACCTCGACCGTCTTGGACTGCCCTAGCACGCGGACGCTGGCCGTGGCTTGCGTGAGAACCTGATTCAGCCGGTCCCCGCCAAGCGGCGCCGTCACGTTGTCCAGGTTGATGGTCGCCTTGCCCTCCAGCAGCGCGGCGTCGGGCTGCTTACGGTTCTCATGCTGATCGTCCGACCACGAAAACCCGGACGCCGGGGCGCCAGCGGCTATCGTCGCGATCAAGTCCACGAGTAGGGATTTCCCAGTCCCTGGCGTGGGTGCCGTGAACGCGAACAACGGCGCCGCGGGCAGGCTGCGCCGGACAACGGCGGTCAGGATTGCCGCAACCGCCACGGCCTCATCTGCCGGCCCAACAAACGGGAACTCCGCCAGCAGTTCGTCCAGGGTTTCAGCCGCGTCCTGCGCATCGGTCAGCGTCGGCTCATGCAGGCACCAGGCGGGACGTTCGGCGTCGTCCAGGAACAGCCCGGTTTCCGGGTCATGGCCCGGAGCCTCCAGCAGTTCACCATCCGCCCGCAACGTCGCGTTCCCGATGACGCCGGCAAGGCGCGGCACTCGCCAGTCCAGGCCGCCACGGGCAACGTAAGCCTTGGCGACGTCGCGCGGGCAGGACGTGGGCACGTCTGCCTTCGTGCGGGCGTCATATTTCACCCAATCCGTCACCCGGCCGATCAGCTCCAGCAGGTGCATTTCGTCCACGGACACCACGCGCAAGGTTTCCGTGTGGCCGTCTTCTACCCAGCCCAGCCGAACCAGGGACCCGGCCCGCTGACAAAGCCCGACGCCTGCAGCGATCAACGCCGCCTCGGCCGCGTCAACCTGTCTGGTAAGATCGCCAGCCGTCACCCGGATCAGGGGCCGCGGTTCGGCGGG
>CAXUJE010000367.1:2207-5750 GCA_964251035.1 uncultured Acetobacteraceae bacterium | reverse complement strand
AAAGGAGCAGCCACCGGATCACCGGAAAGAGACCCCAATCACCCCATCTGTTTGATCACGTGCCGGCGGATTTGGGGCTGTGATGGGCATGCCAGCAGGCGGTGGCAGTTTGCGATGCTCACGGCGTCCTCGGCAGCAGCCGCGCTTTGCTCCGGGTTGCGGGCGAGACGGTGCCAGCGGTTGCTCAGCGTGCCGAAGGTCGCCTCGATGCGCCAGCGCAGCGGCAGCGGCTTGGAGCCTTTCACGTCCGCATCGCGGGTCGTGACCTGCACGTCCATGCCGTGGTCCTGCGCGGCCTGCGCCATCCGTGGGCCGACGTAGCTGCCGTCAACCTTGACGCGCCCAATGGCCCAGCCCGCCTCGGCTGCGCGGTCCAGCAGCGCGCCCACGGGCTGCGTGTCGTGCGCGTTGGCCGTCGTGACCAGCGTGGCCAGCACAAAGCCCAGCGAGCATGTGGGCACAGGGCGCTTGATGCCGCGCCCCTTTTGTTGCCGTCCACGCCGCGCGAACCTGCCGCAAACGCTGTGCGTTGCGGCGGGCCTGCGGGCCGGACACGACGCTTTGGCTGTCCCGGCGCAAACCAATCGGTTCCACCAGGACCGTCAGCGTGGCGTAGCTGCGCAGGACCGGCTCGGTCGTCTGCCGTTCCGCATCCGTCAAGTCGCTCGGGTGGCGCCTGCCGTCGTCCTTGTATCGTTCCCGTGCTGCGCAGTCCACATCGCACGCCTCCTTGCCGACGAACAACGCGCAATCGGCTCATCCAGTCAAACAGGCTTTGAAAGCTAAGCCGCCGCAAACTGCAACTCCGCCAGCCGCGCATACAGCCCGCCCTGCCGCACCAGCGCCTCATGGGGCCCGGTCGCCACCACGCGCCCGGCGTCCATTACCACAATCCGGTCCGCCCGCCGCACCGTCGCCAGCCGATGCGCGATCACCAGCGTCGTCCGCCCCTGCGCCAGCACGGCCAGGGCGTGCTGCACCGCGGCCTCGCTCTCCGCGTCGAGCGCGCTGGTGGCCTCGTCCAGCAGCAGCACCGGGGCGTCGCGCAGGATGGCGCGGGCGATGGCGACGCGCTGCCGCTGGCCGCCGGAAAGCCGGATGCCGCGCTCGCCCAGGAACGTGTCGAACCCCTGCGGCAGGTCGTCGAGGAACCCGGCCGACGCCGCCCGGGCCGCCGCGCGCACGTCGGCGTCGGAGGCGTCGGGGCGGCCGTAGCGGATGTTGTCCCACACGTCGGCACCAAAGATCACCGGGTCCTGCGACACGAGGCCGATGCGCGCGCGCACGGCGCCGGGGTCGGCGTCGCGCACGTCCACACCGTCCAGCAGCACGCGCCCGGCAGCCGGGTCGTAGAAGCGCAGCAGCATCTGGAACACGGTGGTCTTGCCCGCGCCGCGCGGCCCCACCAGGGCGACGGTCGCGCCGGGTTCGACACGGATGCTGAACTGGTCCAGCGCGGAGGCGGCGGGGCGGGACGGGTAGCGGAAGGAGACGGCGGCGAACTCGACCCGGCCCGCGGGGCGGGCGAGCGACGGCTCTGGCAGGGGCGCCGGGTGCGCGGGCGCCGTGATGCCGGGCGGCTCGGCCAGCAGCTCGGCGATACGCCCGGCGGAGCCGGCGGCGCGCTGCACCTCGCCCCACAGCTCGCTCATGGCCGTGGCGCTGGTCGCGACCAGGACCGCGTAGAACACGAAGGCCGACAACTCGCCGCCGGACATGCGGCCGTGCACCACTTCCAGCCCGCCGACCCACAGGCTCAAGGTGATGGCGCCGAAGCCGAGCACCACCACCGACAGGATCAGCGCGGCGCGCATCCGGGCGCGGCGGAGGGCGGCGCCGATGCTGTTTTCGACGCGGGCGCCGAAGCGGGCGCGGTCCACGGCCTCATGCGTGAAGGCCTGCACGGTGCGGAGCGCGTTCACGGTTTCCTCGGCATAGGCGCCGAGGTCGGCGATGCGGTCCTGCGCGCTGCGCGACAGCCTGCGCTCGCGCCGTCCGAACACCACGAGCGGCAGCACCACCAGCGGCACCACGGCGATGACCAGGAGGGCCAGCTTGGCGCTCGTCACCACCAGCATCACCAAGGCGCCGATGGCGACCACGGCACTGCGCAGCCATTGCGACACGGCGGCGCCGATCAGGCCCTGGAGCTGCGCCGTGTCGGTGGTGAGGCGGGTCAGCACGTCGCCGGTCCGCATGGTCTCGAAAAAGGCGGGCGACAGGCGCAGCACCTGGGCGAACAGGGCGGCGCGCATGTCGGCGGCGACCCGCTCGCCGAGCCAGGCCATCAGGTAGAAGCGCAGGGAGGTGGACAGGCCGAGCGCCACGATCACCGCGAACATGACGCCTGCCGCCTGGTTGAGGTGCGTGGCGCCGTCCGCGGAGGCGAAGCCCACGTCGATCAGCCGCCGCACCCCCTGCCCCAGCAGCAGCACCAGCCCGGCGGCCAGCGCCAGCGACACCGCCGCTGCCGCCGCCCGCCCGGCGTAGGGCCGCAGGAACGGCAGCAGCAGCCGCAGGGCCGACAGGTTGGGCTTGCTCGTGACAAGGACGGTCAGCGTCGTGCTCCCTTCAGTTCGGCCAGCGTCACCGGCCGGAAATCCCAGGCGTCCACGCCCACGTCGAACTGCCGGGCCTGCGGACGCAGACGGCCGTGGCTATGGCCGTGCAGGTTCAAGGCACTCTTCGACATGTCCCGCCAGGTGCGGAAAGCGTAGTGGCACAGCACCAGCAGGGTGCCGTCGATCTCCAGTTCCATATAGGGCGCGACGCCGGCCCAGCCAGGCAGGGCGACGACGGCGGCCGGGTCGTTGTTGCCGGTGATCAGGTGCTTGCGGCCGTGCAGGCCGTCCAGCAGCGGACCCGGCGCCGGGTGGCGCACGGCGAAGTCGCCGAGGTGCCAAACCTCGTCGCCAGGGGCGACGGCGGCGTTCCAACGCTCAACCATCGCCGCGTCCATCTCGGCGACGTCAGCGAAAGGGCGGCGGTAGAAGGCGCGGGCGGCGGCGTGGCCGAAATGCGTGTCGGCGGTGAAGAACACGGTCACGCGGCGCCTCCCTGCAAATGAACGGAGCGCGGCTCCCTGCGTTGAGGCGCCCGGCATTGCACAGGAGGACACATGGCACGCATAGGCTCCAGCTTCTTCACGGTCCTGGGCGCGGCGTTCGCGGTGGCGGGTGCGGACAAGATCATCGGCAACCGCGGCTACGCCCGCATGTTCGACCACCTCGGCTGGTCGCAGGGCGGCCTGCGCACGGTCGCGGTGGCGGAGATGGCCGGCGGCGCGCTGATGGCGGCGGGATCGACCCGGCGGCTGGGCGGCGCCATCGCGGCGGCAACCTCGGCCACGGTGCTGGCGAGCGAGATGCGGCGCGGCGACACGGAGCTGGCCGTGCCCCACGGCCAGCTGAGGGCGGCGGCCCCGGGCGGCATCCCAATGCCGGTCGGGCTGGAGCGCCGGACCGGTGTAGTGCCCACGCACGCCGCGAGGGCGGCGGCGATGACCGTCACTGCACCGCGCCACGTCCGCAGCAGGCCGAGGAT
>CAXUJE010000367.1:1799-2197 GCA_964251035.1 uncultured Acetobacteraceae bacterium | reverse complement strand
GCGGCCCCGCCCCCCGGGCGGGTGGGGGGCGCCACCGCGGCGGCAACCGGGGCCAGGGGGCGGGCGCGCGAGATGCGGCGCGGCGACACGGCGCGGGCCGGGCCGCGCGCCATGCTGATGGCGGCGGCGCTGCTGGCCTTGTTCGCGCGGCGTTGACCCACGCGCTGACTACGGCTGGCCCATCACTGCTGGAACGTGTTGCAGCCGGCGATGGTGCCGGTGCGCAGGCCCGTGGTGAGCCAGCGCACCCGTTGCGCCGAGGAGCCGTGGGTGAAGCTGTCCCGCACCACGGCGCGGCCGGAGGCCTGGCTGATCCGGTCGTCGCCGCTGGCGGCGGGGGGGGCGGCCGCCCGCGGCCCCTCCGCGGGGGCGCGGGTGGGGGGGCGCCCCGGGCGAGC
>CAXUJE010000367.1:0-1789 GCA_964251035.1 uncultured Acetobacteraceae bacterium | reverse complement strand
GCGCGGCGTTGATGGCGGCCTGCACGTCGCGTCCGGCGGCGTCGATGTTGCGGTGCCGCCCGTTCATCGCGTTGGCCCACACGCCGGCCAGGCAGTCGGCCATCAGCTCGGTCCGCACCGAAAGGTCGTTGGCGGCGGCCCGGTCCCCGTCCCCCCGCGCCTGGCGCTGCGCCGCCTGCACCTTGGGCAGCAGGCCCAGCAGGTTCTGCACGTGGTGCCCGACCTCGTGCGCGATGACGTAGGCGTAGGCGAAGTCGCCGCCCCCGCCCATGCGGCGCTGCATGTCCTGGAAGAACGAGGTGTCGAGGTAGAGCTTGCGGTCGAGCGGGCAATAGAACGGTCCCATGGCCGATTCGGCGGAGCCGCAGCCGGATGGCGTGACGCCGGAGAACAGCACCAGCACCGGGCGCTCGTATTGGCGGTTGGCTTCGCGGGGCAGGATCTGCGACCAGACATCCTCCGTCTCGCCGAGCACGCGGGCGACAAAGCGGCCGACCTCGTCGTCGGGCGCGCCGCGGCGGGCGGGCGCGGTCGGGGTTGCGCCGGGCGCGTTGCCGGCCACTTGCTCCGCGCCCTGGATCAGCCCGGCCGGGTTGGTGGCGCAGGCCCCGCCGCTCAGGCTGCGCACCACGACGGCGCCAATGCCCAAGCCGCCGGTGGCGACGCCGCCCATGCCGCGGCGGTCCTCGATGTTGCTGCTTTCCCGGAGGTCGTCTTCGCGCATGGTGCGGGTCCTACTTGGGTTGCAGGCTTGACGCGGGATGGGGCGTTGCGTTTCCAGGTGGGCGCGGCAATTCGTCCGGCGCGGGCACGAGGCCGTAGGGTTTCATCAAGGCCCATACATGCCGGGGCACCATGCTGCGCAGCCGCCTCGGGTGCTGGCGGCGGAGGTGCAGCACGGTCTCGGCCGCCTTCATCTCGACGCGGGCGCGGGCGAACTCCAGGCCGCGCGGCCCGACCCGCGGCATCAGCCAGCCCATCAGCGGGCGCAGCCAGTTCGGCATTCCGCGCACCGGCAGGCCGCCGGCGGCGAGCGCCACGTTCTTGATAAACCCGCGCACCGGCCCTTGCCGCTTGCCGGCGCTCCCCAGGCCCGCGGTGCGGACCTCATCGCCCAGGAGGGCCAGCAGCTCCTCCCCGCGCTCGTTGCGGACGATCAGCCATTGCCCGCCCTCCCCCGCCATGTAGCCCACGGTGATGTCGGCCAGCGCGTTGGTGTAATCGACGCAGGTGCGGCAGGTCAGCGGGAAGAAGTCGGCGGGCAGCTTGCTGATGGGCAGAAGCAGGAACGGGATCGCCCGGCGACGCCCGTCGCGGAAGCGCAGCTCGACGTGGTAGTCGGCGCGGAATTCCAAATAGGTGATGCTGCCGGGGTCGTCAGACAGCAGGGCAAGGAACTGGTGGAAGTTCTCCGTGGTGGTGTTGTCGGAGCAGGGAGTGCCGACCACGAAGATGCGCTCGAAGCCGAGCCGCTGTTCGAGGGCGCGCAGGGCGTGGACCTGGCACGGGATGCCGATCACCGCGATGCGGCGGTGGCCGGCCGCCCGCGCCGGCTCCAGCAAGGCCAGCAGCGGCGCGTAGCCCATGCGCATGCCCCGGCACGCCGCCATGCCCGCGGCTTCCGTCACCAGCACCGGGACCGGGCGCCAGGGGTCGTCCGGGTGCGGCGCCATCGTGAGCACGGCATCGACGGCCCCGGTTTCCAGCAGGCGCTCGGCGATGCGGGTGGTGATGCCGGTCCATTGCGCGCCGGGCCGGGGGGCGGCGAGCGAGGCGCGCAGCATGCGTC
>CAXUJE010000366.1:0-5835 GCA_964251035.1 uncultured Acetobacteraceae bacterium | reverse complement strand
CCGCCGCTATGCACGCACGCCACCCGGCCCCCAGGGCGCCCGCCCCGCGGCGGCCAGCGGCGCCGCCGGGGCGGAGGACGACCATGCGGAGCGCACACGGCCCATGACGGACGACGACGCGCCCGGGGGCAAGCCGCCCGCGGCCCAGGAGACCGCCGAGCGCGAAACCGCCCGCATCAAGGCCGAGCTGGCCGGCATGGACGACGGCGCCGACCCGTTCGCCGCCGCGGTGCGGGCCACGCGCATGCCGATGGTCATCACCAACCCGCGCCAAGCCGACAACCCCATCGTCTTCGCCAACGACGCCTTTTCCCGCCTCACCGGCTACCCGCGGGAGGAGATCGTCGGCCGCAACTGCCGGTTCCTGCAGGGACCCGAGACCGACCCGGACGCGGTCCGCCGCATCCGAAGCGCGATCGAGGCTCAGGAGCCGCTCGAGATCGACATCCGCAACCACACCCGCGACGGGCGCCCGTTCTGGAACCGGCTGCTGATCGCCCCGGTGCGCGACGCGGACGGCGCCGTGGCCTACTTCTTCGCCAGCCAGTTCGACGTGAGCCTGGACCGCGACAGCCTCGCCGACCGCACCCGGGAGCTGGGCGAGGCCAACGAGCGGCTGCGCGCCGAGGCGGCGGAGCGCGGGCGGATCGAGGACACGCTCCGGCAGTCGCAGAAGATGGAGGCGATCGGCCAGCTCACCGGCGGCCTCGCCCACGACTTCAACAACCTGCTGACCGGCATCGCAGGCTCCCTGGAGATGCTGCAGACCCGCGCCGCGCAGGGCCGCCTCGCCGACCTCGACCGCTACATCGCCGCCGCCCAGGGCGCCGCCAAGCGCGCAGCCGCCCTCACGCACCGCCTGCTGGCCTTCTCGCGCCGGCAGACGCTGGCGTCCAGGCCCACCGACCTGAACCGCCTGGTCACCGGCATGGAGGAGCTGGTCCGCCGCACCGTCGGCCCGGAGATCACGGTCGAGGTGGTCGACGCCGGGGGCCTGTGGAGCACGCTGGTCGATCCGAACCAGCTGGAGAACGCGCTGCTGAACCTGTGCATCAACGCCCGCGACGCCATGGCGCAGCCGGCCCCCGGAGCGGGCGCCCCCGGAGCAGGCACCCGGCCCGGCAGCGGGCGGCTCACGGTGGAAACCGGCAACCACCGGCTCGATGCCCGCGCCGCCCGCGACCATGACCTGCCGCCTGGGGAGTACGTGTCGCTCTGCGTCAGCGACACCGGGGCCGGCATGGCGCCCGAGGTGGTCCGCCGCGCCTTCGACCCCTTCTTCACCACCAAGCCGCTGGGCCAGGGCACCGGGCTGGGCCTGTCCATGATCTACGGCTTCGTGCGGCAGTCCGGCGGGCAGGTACGCATCCACTCCGAGCCGGGCGAGGGCACCACGGTGTGCCTCTACCTCCCCCGGCACCTCGGCCGGTCCGAGGCGGCGGAGGACGAGGCCGGCCTGGCTTCGCTGCCGCGCGCCGGGCAGGGGGAGACGGTGCTGGTGGTGGACGACGAGCCCACCGTGCGCATGCTGGTGGGCGACGTGCTGCAGGACCTCGGCTACGCCGCCATCGAGGCGGCGGACGGGGCGGCCGGGCTGCGCGTCCTGGAATCGGGTGCCCGCATCGACCTGCTGGTCACGGACGTGGGCCTGCCCGGCGGCATGAACGGCCGGCAGGTCGCCGACGCCGGGCGGGCGCTGCGCCCCGGCCTCAAGGTGCTGTTCATCACCGGCTACGCGGAGAACGCGGCGCTCGGCCACGGCCACCTGGAGCCGGGCATGCACGTGCTGACCAAGCCGTTCCCGCTGGAGGCGCTGGCCAGCCGGATCAAGGACCTGATCGCCGCCCCGGGGTGAGGGACGGCGGACCCGCCTGGCACGGCACCGGCGCCCCTGTCTGCCGCAGCCGCTCCGTCAGACCTCGCCCTTTGCCAGCGCCTCGCGCAGCACCTTCTCGACCCGGGCATTGTAGCCGGGACCGGTGGCGCGGACGCCTTGGACCACATCGGCCGCGAGCCGGAAGCCGATATGCAGCTTCGGCTGCGCCACGGGCGGACGGCCGCCCTTCTTCAACGCTTTGAACTGCTTGGGAAACATCTCGGCAAAAGGCCGGGCCTCGGCGGCGGCCTCGGCGGTCCACTCCGGGTTCTCCTCGTCGATTTTGTAGGGGTCAGGCCTCCTTGCCATAGCGTCTCCTTTCCCGGTCGCGGGCGCGGCGGAAGCTGATGATCCAGAAGGTCTCGCCGCGCAGGGTGAACACGACAACATAGGGTTTGCCGTCCACCCCGTCGAGCAAAGCCTGGAACCGGTCCTCACCGTAGTCCCTGCGCCTGTCTTGCCGGATCGCGGCCGTGGTCCAGTCGAGGGAGGCCACGCCCTCGAACGACAGGCCGCGCTCCCTGATGTTCCATGCGTCCTTCTGGGGATCGTAACCAAGCCGCACGGGTTATCGTGGCAGCACCCTGCTCAACGCGGCACCAGCGCCCCGGTCTGCCGCAGCCGCCCGGTCATCACGAGCGCGCCCATGCCGGACAGCAGCAGCGCCGCGGTCCAGCGCGTGTTGGGGGACGCGCCTTCCGCGCCGCCGCCGGCCAGGAACCGTAACCGCCGGCTCACCAGCAGCCGCGCCCCCCGGCCCCGCCCGCCGCGCGGGGCGACGGCGACCGCCAGCACCACGAAGGTCGCGAACAGCCCGATGGCCAAGGCGCGCACCAGGTCGAGCGCCAGCACGGACAGGTCCGCCACCGCCTCGCTGAGCCGCCAGGCCAGCACGTGCAGCGTGTCCAGCACCCGGAACAGGAACCGGTCGGGGCCGATCGCGTACACCAGGGCGGCCAGGGCCAGCCCGGCCACCCAGGCCAGCACAATCGGATCGCGTCGTCGCATCGAAGCCTCGCATGAATGGTCGGGCACGGCCCGCGGCCCTCATGTAGGCGTCCCCGCCGCGCCAGCCAAGCGCCGGGCGGGCCGCCGGGCCAGTCGCCGGACGGCGGCTTGCCAGGGCCGCCTGCCCGCCTGGAGACAGGCTAGGTGACGTGCACGAACAGGTAGTCGCTCCCGCTGGCGGCGTCATGGCCGAAGGAGGTCGTGACCTTGCCGCTCGCCCGGTCCGCGCTGCTGAACCCGGCCAGCGTGATGGACGCCGTGGGACCGCCGGCGGCGCCCGCGTGCAGCGTGAGGCCGGTGGCGCCCGCGGCCCCCTGGCCGTCCGCCCATTGCTGGGGCGTGGCCGCGGATACGCCCCACAGCGTTGCCGCGTCGCCCGAATGGAACTTCGCCACCGTGGACCAGGTGTCCGCCGCGGCGCCGCGGGCGTCCACGAAGAACGTGTCGGTGCCGCTGCCGGCGGTGAGGAAATTCGACCCGGTGCCGCCGTCCAGCACGTTGGTGCCGCTCGACGCCTGGATGGCGTCAGTGCCGCTGCCGGTGTGGATGAACAGGTTGGGCTGGGTGGCGAGGATGTTGAGGCTTTCGGCGGTCAGGCTGATGACCTGTTGCTGGAGGCCCGGCACCGGGCCGGCGTAGGCCTGCGCCGGGATGGTGGTGACGGGCTGGCCGGTGGCGCCGTCGCTGATGACGACCGGGGGTTGGATGGCGGGCGGCTGGGTGACGTGCCGGGTCAGCGCGGTGCCGGCCGCGTCCGGTGGTGCGGCGTTGGTGCCCGCCTCCGCGACCGTCACGGACCCGTTCACGAGGCGCACCGCAAGCCCGGCCTGTTCCGGAGAATTGTCCGTGAAGCGCACCGCGGCCAGCGCCGCGTCGCCCGGGCCGCCGTAGACCGTCAGCACGCCGCCCACGAGGTCGTAGTCGGTCGCCTGGGCAAGGTTGCCCAGGTGGACAAACCCGTCCGTGAAGTTCACCGATCCCTTGAAGCCGCCCGGCTGTTCCAGGGTCAGGTACGCGGTGCCGTGGTCCTGGCCGTTCAGGTTGACGGTGACGCCGCTGCCGACGCCGCGGGTGAGGTCAAGCTGGTTCCACTGCCCGACATCGATCGTTCCTGTGCCGGCCACGTCGGTCGCGATTTCGGCGTCGACGAGGCCTATGGGGCCGATGTCGTTCGCGCCGTTGAGGATCAGGCTTGTCGTCGCATCGCCCTGGACGACGAAGTCGGCGTGGCCGGAGACATGGAAGGCCGCCGTGACCCGGGCGTTGGGCGCGAGGTCCAGCACCGCCGTTTCGGGGACGGTCGGGCCGGCGACGGTGATGTCAACCGAGCACGTGCCGGAGGCGTTGACCGTGTCGCCTTGGGCGTTGGTGGTGGCGGGACGCAAGGTGAACGTCTGCGACTGGCCATCGGTCACGGCGTAGATGGGCATAGGCAAGCTCCGAATCGCGCCACCGCAGGCTTGGGCGGCGGGCCGGAAAGGCTATGGGCGATGCCGCGCGCTGCCAAGGGCTTTGTTGAAGGAAGCGCTCACCCCCGCGCTCCCGATGGGGCAGAGCTAAGGACCAAGGGACCGATGACGGATCGCCGGACTCGGGCGGCGAAGGCGCGCCCGTGCATCGGGGACGTTTAGCGAACGCCGGGCAGGACGCTGAAGGCGGCCCACCGGGCCATTGGTCTCAGCGGCTACTTCTTCTGTTCGAGCTCGTCCATCCGGGTCTGCAGCCGCTTGATCATCCGGTGCAGCGCCTGGCTCTCCGTGCTCAAGCCGTCGGACTCCTTGCGCATGCCGACCTGCCGGTCGAACACCGTCGAGACGCCGCCCATGTTTACGGCGATGTCATCCTGGATCATCGTCAACCGGTTCTCGACCTTCTCGAAGCGACCCATCGTCTCAACGCGAAGCTGCGTCACCTCGACGCGAAGCTGCGTCATCTCGCCTCGCAGTTCCTGGCCCAGCGCCACGACGCCGGTCTCGATGCGCCCGAGGGCCGCCAACACGGGATCGTCGCTCATCATCAACCTCCAAACCCAGTGTAACTGCGTTTCCCAGGTTTTCGAAGCCTCGGCCCGCCCCACCGCGGACGCGGCGGCTTGGCCCGCGCCCCGGCGTGCCCCCCGGCCGGCACGGCTCAAAGCAGCCGGCCCTGCCCCTTGCCGGCTTCCCGGGGCGCGCGCTTGAACGCGGCGCCCGCGTCGACCAGCGGGATGGCCGGCCTCATGCCATTCAGCGCCTGCTCGACCGTGATGATCTGCACGCGCGGGTACTGCCGCCCGCCGAGCGCGTAGGACCCGGCCGACGCCGCCTCCGTTTCCATGGGGCGCGTGGGCGGCTCCAGGGTGAGGAACACGCCGATGGGCGCCTTTTCCCGGTCCAGCACGCCCTTGAGGTCGCGCACCATGGGCACGCTGACCCCGCCGCCCTTGACGCTGACCACCGCCCGCTCCGTGGCCTTGGCGTCGGAGCGGAAGTAGATCAGCCTGTCGATGCCGCCGTCCGCGCCCTTTTTCTTGCCGCCGTAGGGCTGCGCGTCGATGAGGGAGACGGCCCACCATTGGAACTGGTACTTGTCGCGCCGGGCCAGGTCGCGGGCGCCGTCGAGGTCCTGCGGCGTGCCGTGGACGGCGAAGGCGATGCCGGGGAAGGCGTCCTTCAGGCGGCGCTCGATGAGGCTGATGGCGAGGTGGGTGACGTCGATGCCGATCCACTGGCGGCCGAGCTTCCGCCCCCTCCGCCTCCTGCCCCCAATGCCAGGTGTCCTCGAACGCCTCGATCTGCGCCTGCGACCCGGCGCCGGCCGGCGAGCGGAACAGCACGTTGTAGTTCGCATTCGAGTTGAACGGCGGATCAAGGTAGATCAGGTCCACGCTCTCGGGGCCGATGCTGTCCCGCAGCACATGGAGGTTGTCGCCGTAATAAAGGGCATTGGGCATGGGCCGAGGCGTCCTGGGT
>CAXUJE010000365.1:0-5845 GCA_964251035.1 uncultured Acetobacteraceae bacterium | reverse complement strand
CTCCTGCGAAGGTCGGCAGGGCCAGCAGCGCGAGCAGGGCGGCGGCGAGGCGCAGGAACGGCATCGTGCTCTCCATTGCGATGAAACGCGATGTAGGCACAGGCGAACCGCCGCCGGCAAGCATGGCGTCACGACCAGCGCACCTCCGGGGGCAGGCTCATCAGGATGGCTTCCACGTTGCCGCCAGTCTTGAGGCCGAACAGCGTGCCGCGGTCGTGCAGCAGGTTGAACTCCACGTAGCGTCCGCGGCGCAGCAACTGGTGGTCGCGCTCCGCCGCCGTCCAAGGCTCGTGCATGTGGCGGCGCACGATGGCGGCGTAGGAGGCCAGGAAGGCCCGGCCCACGTCCTGCGTGAAGGCGAAGTCTGCGGCGGCGCTGCCGCCCGACAGGTGGTCGAAGAAGATGCCGCCGGCGCCGCGCGGCTCGTTGCGGTGCGGCAGGAAGAAGTACTCGTCGCACCACGCCTTGAACTTAGGGTAGTAGGCTGGGTCGTGCGCGTCGCAGGCGGCCCGGAACCCGGTGTGGAACAGGGCGGCGTCCTCCACGGCCTCCGGCGCGTCGAGCCGCATGGGCGTCAGGTCGCCGCCGCCGCCGAACCAGCCGCGGGTGGTGACGAGCATCCGCGTGTTCATGTGCGCGGCCGGCACGCGCGGGCTTTGCGGGTGCGCCACCACGCTGATGCCGGAGGCCCAGAAGCGCGGGTCCTCCTCGGCGCCGGGAATCTGGCGGCGGAACTCGGGGCTGAACTCCCCCCACACGGTGGACACGTTGACGCCGACTTTCTCGAACACCCGGCCGCGCATGACGCTGATGACGCCGCCGCCGCCGGGGGAGCCGTCCGCGGTGGGACGGGACCACGGCTCCTGGACGAACCGGCCGGGGAGACGGTCGGACAAGGGCACGTCCGGCGCGTCCTCGATGGCCTCGAACGTGGCCGTCATCCGGTCGCGCAGCGCCTCGAACCAGGCCTGCGCCGACGGCTTCAAGGCTTCGTGCTCGGGACGGTCGGGTCCTAAGTTCGCGGGCTGCCCTTGCGGCATATGGAGGCCTTCCAATCTGTTGAGAGCAAAGTAGTCCTTTCCAGCAGCATGTTGCAGGGGGCTGCGCGCCTCTCTATGACGGCGGGAGAGCGACGACACCGACCCGCGCCCCCGCGGCGCAGTGAGACAGAGGAACCCATGGCCGACACTGCCAGCGCGACCGTTCGCGGCGCCATCACCACGGTCGGGGTCGCCGACCCCACCAAGCGCGACATGCTCAAACTGGTGACCGGAAGCGCCGTCGCGATCGGCGTGGGCGCCATCGTCTGGCCGTTCGTCGACAGCATGAACCCGGCCAGGGACGTGCTGGCCCTATCCAGCATCGAGGTCGACCTGGCGCCCATCCAGGAAGGCCAAGCCATCACCGCCGTGTGGCGCGGCAAGCCGATCTTCCTGCGCAACCGCACCGCGGACGAGATCAAGAGCGCGGAGAACGTGCCGCTCAACCAGCTCATCGACCCGCAGTCCGACGCCGACCGCGTGAAGCCTGGCAAGGAGAAGTGGCTGGTGGTGATCGGCATCTGCACGCATCTCGGCTGCGTGCCGCTGGGCAACAAGATCACCGACCCCCGTGGGGACTTCGGCGGCTGGTTCTGCCCGTGCCATGGCAGCCAGTACGACACGTCCGGGCGCGTCCGGCACGGCCCGGCGCCGGCGAACCTGGGCCTGCCGCCTTACGCCTTCACCGGCGACACCAAGATCAAGATCGGCTGAGGAGAAGAAGCACATGGCCGGCCTACACAAGTCAGAGTTCGAGAACCCGGTCGTCAACTGGATCGACACCCGGATGCCCATCTTCACGATGATGCAGAAGGAGTACGGGTCGTTCCCGACGCCGAAGAACTTCAACTACTTCTGGAACTTCGGCGCGCTGGCGATGATCTCGCTGGCGATCATGATCGCCACCGGCATCTTCCTGGCGATGAACTACACCGCGCACACCAGCCTCGCCTTCGACAGCGTCGAGCGCATCATGCGCGACGTGAACTATGGCTGGCTGCTGCGCTACGTCCACGCCAACGGCGCGTCGATGTTCTTCATCGTCGTCTACATCCACATCTTCCGCGCTTTGTACTACGGCTCCTACAAGGCGCCGCGCGAGCTGCTGTTCATGCTTGGCGTGGTGATCCTGCTGCTGATGATGGCGACGGCGTTCATGGGCTACGTGCTGCCCTGGGGCCAGATGTCCTATTGGGGCGCCACCGTCATCACCAACCTGTTCTCCGCCATTCCCATCGTGGGGGAGAGCATCGTGACCTGGCTGTGGGGCGGCTTCAGCGTGGACAACCCGACGCTGAACCGGTTCTTCAGCCTGCACTACCTGATGCCGTTCATGATCACCGGCGTGGTGTTCCTGCACATCGTGGCCCTGCACATCACCGGGTCGAACAACCCGTTGGGCATCGACGTGAAAAGCCCGCAGGACACGCTGCCGTTCCACCCGTACTACACGGCAAAGGACAGCATCGGCATCTGCGTCTACCTGCTGGTGTTCGCTGGCCTCGTGTTCTTCGCGCCCAACCTGCTGAACCACCCGGACAACTACATCCCGGCCAACCCGCTGGTGACACCGGCGCACATCGTGCCGGAATGGTACTTCCTGCCCTACTACGCCATCCTGCGGTCGGTGCCGAACAAGCTCGGCGGCGTCATCCTGATGTTCAGCTCCATCGCCGTGCTGTTCGTGCTGCCCTGGCTGGACACCTCCCCGGTGCGCAGCGCCCGGTTCCGCCCGATCTACAAGCAGCTCATCCTGGTGATGGTGGCGAGCTTCCTGGTGCTCGGCTATGTCGGCGGCAAGCCGCCGGAGGGCATTTACGTCGTACTCGGCCGGGTGGCCACGGCCTACTGGTTCCTGCACTTCCTGGTGCTGCTGCCGGTCCTCGGCAAGCTGGAGAAGCCGTTGCCGCTGCCGGAGAGCATTTCCCGGCCCGTCGTGCGGCGTCCGCCGCCCGGCGGCGGCGGTGGCCCGCTGCCGCAGGGCGCCACGGCGAAGCCGATGGAGAAGTCGTGATGCGCCTCGTACCCGCCCTTGCTTTGGGTCTGCTGGCGAGCGTGGCCCTTGCCCCCTGTGCGTTCGCACAGGGGCACGAGGCCGTTTCGGCGCCCAAGCAGCCCTGGAGCTTCAACGGCCCGTTCGGCACCTTCGACCGCGCGTCGATGCAGCGCGGCTTCCAAGTGTACAAGGAGGTCTGCTCCAATTGCCACTCGATGAAGGAGATGTACTACCGCAACCTCACGTCGATTGGCTTGAACGAGGAGCAGGTCAAGGCGATCGCCGCAAGTGCCACGGTTCCGGGCGGGACGGACGACTCAGGCCAGCCTATTGAGCGCCCAGCCCTGCCGTCCGACCATTTCCGGTCGCCGTTCGCCAACGACAAGGCGGCCCGGTCTGCCAATGGCGGCGCGCTGCCACCGGATCAGTCGCTGATCATCAAGGCGCGGGAGAACGGCTCCGACTACGTTTACGCCCTTCTGAACGGATACCGTGACCCACCCCCTGGGGTGAAGGTCGGCGAGGGCCAATACTATAACGAGTACTTCCCGGGCCACCAGCTTGCCATGCCGGCGCCGCTGCACGAGGGCGCCGTGTCCTATGCCGACGGCACCCCGGCCACGGTCGAGCAGATGTCCCGCGACGTGGTGCAGTTCCTGACCTGGACCTCGAACCCGGAGCTGGAAGCGCGCAAGCGCATGGGCGTGAAGATCGTGCTGTTCCTGGCCCTGATGACCGGACTGACCTACGCCGTGAAGAAAAAGGTCTGGAAAGACGTGCATTGATCGCCGTCTCCCGTCTGGACGATAGAGACGCCGCGCGGTAAGGCCGCGCGGCGTTATCTTTTGTGGGGCGGCATGGCGGACGAAATCACACCGGTGATCGGCATCATCGGCGGCTCCGGCCTGTATGACATCGAAGGGCTGGAGGACAAGCGGTGGCGCCGGGTCGAGACGCCGTGGGGCGAGCCGTCCGACGAACTGCTGTTCGGCACGCTGGGCGGGGTGCGCTGCGTGTTCCTGCCGCGGCATGGCCGGGGCCACCGCCTGTCGCCGAGCCACCTGAACTACCGCGCCAATATCGACGCCCTGAAGCGGTCCGGGGTCACGGACGTGCTGTCGCTTTCGGCGGTGGGCAGCCTGCGGGAGGACCTGCCGCCGGGCCGCTTCGTGATCGTGGACCAGTTCATCGACCGGAGCTTCGCCCGGGAGAAAAGCTTCTTCGGCGCGGGCTGCGTGGCGCACGTCTCGATGGCCGATCCCGTGTGCCCGCGCATCGGCGACACGGCGGAGGCGGCGGCCGGGGAGATCGGCCTGCCGGTGACGCGCGGCGGCACCTACCTCGTGATGGAAGGCCCGCAGTTCTCCACCCGCGCCGAGAGCAACCTGTACCGGAGCTGGGGATGCAGCGTGATCGGCATGACCAACATGCCGGAGGCCAAGCTGGCGCGGGAGGCCGAGCTTTGCTACGCGACCGTCGCGATGGTGACGGACTATGACTGCTGGCATGTCGGGCGTGAGGCGGTGACGGTGCATGCGGTGATCCAGGTCATGCAGGCCAATGCCGACGCCGCCCGCCGGCTGGTAGGCGCCGTGATCCCCCGGCTGGGCGCGCCGCGCGGCCTCTGCCCGGCCGGCTGCGACCGCGCGCTGGAACACGCCATCGTCACCGCGCCCGGCCAGCGCGACCCGGCGCTGCTGGCGCGTCTGGATGCGGTTGCCGGCCGGGTGCTCTAGATCCGCCGCGTCACCAGCAGCGCGACCACGACCAGGACGAGCACGCCCACGATGCCGCCGGGAAAGGCCGACAGGTCGATGTCGAACACGGTCAACTGCCCAAGGCTGACGAGCAGCACGACGACGATCAGGACGAGCAGAGTCACCATGGCCGGGCCATTGTGCCGATATGGCTGAAATCATCAACCTGCGGCTCGCGAGAAAGCGTCGGGCACGCGAGGGGGCGGAGGCGGAGGCCCAGGCGGCACGCGCCTTCCACGGGCGTACCAAAGCGGAGCGCCTGGCGCAAGAGCAGGCCCGCACCGTGCGAGAGCGTCAGCTTGACAACGCCCGGCTACCCGGCCCCGCCGGGGACGGCGAAGCGCCGGAATGACCGGGCCAGCACCTCGTAGATCGGGCGCTTGAACCCGACGGTCAGGGCCGGCAGGTCGGAGAGCGGCGCCCAGCGCCAGGCATCGAACTCCGGATGCGGGTCGAGGTCGAGGCGCACGTCCTCGTCCCGGCCCTCGAAACGAAGGGCGAACCAGCGCTGCTTCTGCCCACGGTAGCGGCCGCCCAGGGCGCGGCCCAGCAGGTCCGGCGGCAGATCGTAGGTGAGCCAGTCCGGATGCTCGCCGATCACGGTGGCGGCACCGGTGCCGATCTCCTCCTGCAGCTCGCGCAGCACGGCGGCGCGGGGGTCCTCCGCGTCGTCGATGCCGCCCTGGGGCAGTTGCCAGCCGCCAGCAGCGCCCTCGGCCGGCAGATCGGCGCGCCGGGCGACGAAGACCAGCCCCGCAGGGTTGAACAGGACCGCGCCGACGTTCGGGCGGTACGGCAGGTCGGTCATTGCACGGACTCCGTAGCCAGGGCGCTGACGGGCACGAGCTCGTAGCCGCGCTTCTTGACATCCTGCGTCCAGGCGGCGATGCGCTCGACCGTCGTCGGGCGGAGCGGCCCGGCCAAGCCCAGGGCGGAGCCATGGTCCCGGGCCACGCGCTCCAGCAGGACGAGCTTGGCCTCGATGTCGGCGCGGGTCGCGGGGTCGTCGATCACCACATCGACAGTCCGGCCGGTGCCGGGCGGGGCGGGGG
>CAXUJE010000364.1:4395-5862 GCA_964251035.1 uncultured Acetobacteraceae bacterium | reverse complement strand
CGCCGCGCCCCCCCCCCCGCCGGGCTCCACACCCCCTCCGGCCCGGGGGGGGGGCGCCCCGCGACGGCAGCGCAGGGGCACCAAGAGCCGGGCGTCATGCCCGCGGCTTGCCCTCCCACGCGATCCCTTCGGCGAAACCCTGGTGCGGGCGGCCGGGCGGCCCTATGTCCAGCATTGGACCGAACCGGAGCAACCGCAGTGCGCCTGCGCCTTCTTGCCGCCCTCCTCGCCTTGAGCGCCCCCGCCTTGAGCGCCCTGAGCTTGCCGGCGCTTGCCGCCGACCCCGTGCCGCTTGCCGCCCACCGCGCGCTGTACCGCCTCAAGATGGACAGCGCCCGCGGCGACGTGCAGGCCGCCAGCGGCACCATGGCCTACGAGATCACCGACGCCTGCGACGGCTGGGCGACCCGGCAGCGCCTGTCGCTCAACATCACCAACAACGACGGCCAGGAGATCGAACTGGTGTCGGACTACGCGACATGGGAAAGCAAGGACGGCTTGTCCATGCGCTTCCGCATGCGGCAGACCACCGACACCGCGGTGACGGAAGCGGTCGAGGGCGACGCCTCCCTCGACAAGCCCGGCGGCCCTGGCAGCATCCGCTACAGCGTGCCGGAGGAACGGACGATGCCGATCCCGCCCGGCACCGTGTTCCCCATGGCGCACACCGCCGCCATCATCGCCGCCGCGGAGGCCGGCAAGCGCTTCATCGCCCTGCCGATCTTCGACGGCACCGGCGACAAGGGCACCCAGGACAGTTCGGTCGCGATCACCAGTTGGAATCCCCAGCCCGCAGCGTCGCCCTATCCGGACCTGGCCAAGCTGCCGAGCGGCCGGGTGCACATCGCCTTCTTCGACCGCACCATCAAGCCCACGAACGACTCCAAGCCCGCCGGCAGCCCGGATTACGAGGTCGGCATGAAGTACTGGGCCAACGGGGTCGCCGACGACCTGACGATGGATTTCACCGACTTCGTCATGCTGGGCAAGCTGAGCGAGTTCTCGATCCCCGAGCCGCATTGCTGACACGCGCCGCGCCGGGCCGGGCCGTCGTCACCGGGGCGACGGGCGGCTTGGGCTACGAAACAGCGGCAGGCCTCGCGCGGGCCGGGGCGCAGGTGGTGCTCGCTGGGCGCGATGCTGCCAAGGGCCAGGCGGCGCTGGCCCGGCTGCGGCGGGACGTGCCCGACGCAGCCGTTGAGTTCGAGATGCTGGACCTGGCCAGCCTTGACTCCATTAAGGCTTTCGCCGGGCGGATGCTGGAGGCGCAGCCGGCGCTCGATACCCTGGTCAACAATGCGGGCGTCATGGCGCCGTCCACCCGGCGCACGACCGCGGACGGGTTCGAACTGCAGTTCGGCGTCAACTACCTCGGCCACTTCGCGCTGACCGCCCGGCTGATGCCGGCGCTGCTACGGGCGGAGGCGGGGGCGCGCGTGGTGCAGGTCAGCAGCGTCGCCCACCGCC
>CAXUJE010000364.1:0-4385 GCA_964251035.1 uncultured Acetobacteraceae bacterium | reverse complement strand
CCCCCGCGGGGTGTCGGCGGGGGGGGGTCGGGGGGGGGGGGGGGGGGGGGGGGGGGCGGGCCCGCCGCGCCCCCCCCCCCCGGGGCCGCATCGCCTGGGACGACCTGCAAGGCGAGCGGCGCTACAATCCTTGGGCGGCCTACAGCCAGAGCAAGCTCGCGATGCTGATGTTCGCGCGGGAGCTGGCCCGGCGCGCCAAGGCGCAAGGCTGGCCCCTGGTGAGCGTCGCGGCGCATCCGGGCTGGGCGGCGACGGACCTGATCGCCAACGGCCCTGGCGGCGGCGGAACAGGGGTGAAAGGCCGGTTGCTGGATGCAGGCTTCCGCCTGTTCGCGCAGTCGGCCACGGACGGGGCGCTGCCGCTGATCTATGCCGCTGCGTCGCCTGACGCGAAGGCAGGCGGCTACTATGGCCCGACAGGACTCGGCGAGATCAAGGGCCAGCCCGGCCCGGCGCGCGTCATGCCGCAGGCGCGGGACGCCGCGGCGGCGGAGCGGCTGTGGGCGGTATCGGAGACGTTGGCCCACGTCAGTTTCCCGGCTTGACCGCGACCTTCGCCTCGATGCTGTCCCAGATCGCCGCGGCCAGGTCAATGCCATCGAACCGGGCGATCTCCTGCAGGCCGGTCGGCGAGGTCACGTTGATCTCGGTCAGGTAGTCGCCGATCACGTCGATCCCCACGAAGATCAGGCCGTGGTCGCGCAGGTACGGGCCGATGCGCCGGCAGATCTCCTGCTCGCGCCCGGTCAGCGACGACGCCTCCGGCCGACCGCCGACGTGCATGTTGGAGCGCGCCTCGCCCGCGGCCGGCACGCGGTTCACCGCGCCCATGGCGACGCCGTCCACCAGGATGATCCGCTTGTCGCCCCGGCGCACCGCAGGCTCGTAGCGCTGGATCATCAGCGGCTCACGCGACCGGGCGAAGTGCATCTCCAGCAGCGACGCCAGGTTCTCGTCGTCAGGCCGGATGCGGAACACCCCGGCGCCGCCGTTGCCGAACAGCGGCTTCACGATGATGTCCGAGTGCTTCGCCCGGAAGGCGCGGATCGCCTCGGGGTCCCAGGTGATCAGCGTGGGTGGCATCAGGTCCGGGAAGTGGGTGACGAGCAGCTTCTCCGGGCTGTCGCGCACCCATTTCGGGTCGTTCACCACCAGCGTCTGCGGATGGACGTGCTCCAGCATGTGGGTGGCGGTGATGTAGGCCATGTCGAACGGCGGGTCCTGGCGCATCAGCACGGTGTCCATGCCCGCCAGGTCGATCACGCCAGCCTTGCCGAAGCGGTAATGGTCGCCGGGCACGCGCTGCACCTCGACCGGGCGGGCGCGGGCCAGCAGGCGCCCGGCGCGCGACTCGCCCACGCCCTCGTGCAGCGACATGTGGCGCACGTCGTAATGCCACATCGCATGGCCGCGCCGCTGCGCCTCCAGCATCAGGGCGAAGGTGCTGTCGCCGTCGATGTTCACGGTCTCGATCGGGTCCATCTGGACCGCGACCTTCAGCGGGCTGGTCATGCTTCGCCTCGTTGTTGCCGCCCGCTCCCTAGCAGGTGTTCAGGCCACCGGCACGCCCTTGCTCGTCGAGTACTCGAAATGCAGCGCCGTGCCGGGATGCACGATGGGGTGGATGGCGTGCGCCGCCACCGCGCCCTCGCTGAATCCTTGCAGGATCAGCTTCAGCTTGCCCGGATAGGTCGCGATATCGCCGATGGCGAACACGCCGGGCACTGAGGTCTCGCAGCTTGCAGGCGTGACCTGCACGTGGCTGCGCTCCAGGTCGAGGCCCCAGTCAGCAATGGGGCCGAGTTCCATCGACAGGCCGAAGAACGGCAGCAGCGCGTCCGCCGGGAGATGCCGGCTCTGCCCGTCCATGGTCGCGACCTCGACCGCCTCCAACGCGCCGCCGGCGCCGTGCAGGGCATGGAGCTGGTAGGGCACGACCATCTCCACCTCACCCCGGGCAGCGGCGGCGTCGAGCTGGGCTGCCGTCTCCGGCGCCGCGCGGAACTTGGCCCGGCGGTGCACGACATACACCTTGGCCGCCACGTCCTTCAACGACAGCGCCCAATCCACCGCGCTGTCGCCGCCGCCGGCGATCACCACGCGGCGATTGCGAAAATCCTCCCGCCGACGGCAGGCGTAGCGGACCGCACCCGTCGCCTCGAACGCCCGAAGGCCGGCGAGCGGCGGGCGGTTCGGGCCGAAGGCGCCGGCGCCGGCGGCGACCACCACCGCCTTGCAGCGGATCTCCTCGCCCATGTCGGTGCCCAGCACGAAATCTCCGGCCTGCCCCTCCAAGCGGTCCACCCGCCGTCCCAGCAGGCGCGGCACGTCGAAAGGCTTGATCTGCTGCTCCAGGTTCGTGATCAGGTGCCCGGCCGCGATGGCCGGGTGCGCCGGGATGTCGTAGATCGGCTTCTCCGGATACAGCGCGGTGCACTGCCCGCCGACCTCCTCCAGCGCGTCGATCAGCGTGGAGCGCAGCTTCAGCATGCCGCACTCGAAGGCGGCGAACAGGCCGACGGGGCCTGCGCCGATGATGGCAACGTCGGTTTCGATGGGATCGGGCATCCCGTGGAGGTAAACACGATGGCGGCCACATCAAGCCATTTGCCGAACGTTGCCGGAAGGCGCAGATTAGGGGCGTGCCGTCCCTTGCGATTTTCCTGCCCGGCCTCCGTGCGACCGAGGCACTGGCCGGCCGCATCGCGGGCCTGCTGCGGCCCGGCGATGCCCTCCTGCTCGAAGGTCCGCTCGGCGCCGGCAAGAGCGCCCTGGCTCGTGCCCTGCTCCGCGCCCTGCTGGCCGACCCGGCGCTTGAGGTGCCAAGCCCAAGCTATACGCTGGTCCAGCTTTACGACGCGCCCATCGGCCCGGTGCACCATTTCGACCTTTGGCGCCTGGACGGCCCGGCCGCGGTCGCCGAACTCGGCTGGGACGACGCGCAGGACGGGGTCGTGCTGGTCGAGTGGCCCGACCGGCTGGGCGGCCTGCGCCCGGACCATGCGCTGACCGTCACCCTCAGCCTTGCGGACAGCGACGCCCGCCGGGCGGTGCTGACCGGCTGGCCCGGCCGGCTGGAGCAACTGGCATGAACCTCCGCACCATCCCGCCGCATGTGCCGTTCCTGGACGCGCTGGCCAGATATTGGCTGGAGCGTGCCGGGCCGGACCCGTTGGCGGCGGCAGACGGCTTGATCCTGCTGCCGACCCGCCGCGCCGCCCGCGCGCTGAACGAGGCTTTCCTGCGCCAATCCGGCGGCCGCCCGCTGCTGCTGCCGCGCATCGCCGCCTTGGGCGCGTTGGACGAGTCGCCGCTGGCGCTCGCTGGCGCGCTGGACCTGCCGCCGGCGGTGGACGGCGCGCGGCGGCTCGCGGTGCTGACCCGGCTGGTGATGGCGCTGGAGGGCCAGTTCGGCGCGCCCGGCACCGCCGACCGCGCCTGGCAGCTCGCGATGGAGCTGGCCAGCCTGCTGGACGAGGCGCACCGGGCCGAGGTGCGCCTGGCCGACGCGCTGCCCGCCGCCGCGGAGGCCGGCTACGCCGAGCACTGGAGCCGCACCATCGAGTTCCTGCGCATCGTGACGACGGCCTGGCCGGCCTGGCTCGCCGACAACGGCCTGCTGGACGCGGCGGAGCGCGGCATCAAGCTGCTGGACGCCCAGGCGGCGGCATGGTCGGAGCACCCGCCCGGCTGCCCGGTCGTCGTCGCCGGCACCACGGGCGGCATCAAGGCCGTGGCCCGGCTGATGCGGGTCGTCGCCGGCATGCCCGAAGGCATGGTGGTGCTGCCGGGCCTCGACCTCGCGATGCCGGACGCCGTGTGGGAGCAGCTCGACCCCGGTCATCCGCAGGGGGGCATGCAGCGCCTGCTGATCAATCTCGGCGCGACCCGCGGCGACGTGCGGCCTTGGGACGAGCCGGAAGACGGTTCGTCCGCCGTTTCCCCCGGCCGCGACGCCGCGCTGTGCCAATCGCTGATGCCCGCGCAGGCGCTGGGCGGCTGGCGCGTGCCCGCAGCCCCGGACATGGAGGGACTGACCCGGCTGGAAGCGGCCGACCAGCAGGAAGAGGCGGTCGCCATCGCCCTCGCGCTGCGAAACGCGCTGGAAAAGCCGCACGCCCGCGCCGTGCTGGTGACGCCGGACCGGACGCTCGCGTTGCGCGTCGCGGCGGAACTGGGGCGCTACGGCGTCATCGCCGATGACAGCGCCGGGGAGCCGCTGGCCGACACGCCGCCGGGCGCATTCCTGCGGCTGCTGGCCCACGCGGTCGCGGACGGCCTGGCCCCGGTGGCGCTGCTGTCCCTGTTGAAGCACCCGCTGGCGGCGCTCGGCCTGCGCCCGGCGGAGGCCCGGCAGGCGGCGCGCAGGCTGGAGCTTGCGTGCC
>CAXUJE010000363.1:0-5893 GCA_964251035.1 uncultured Acetobacteraceae bacterium | reverse complement strand
TTGGTGGTGGCGGCGGCGGACGCGCCGGTGGAGGGCGCTTATGGTCTGGCGGCGCGGGTTATCTGGCTGCACTACACGCCGCTCGCCGCCGGGCGGGAGTACCTGGTGAGGCTCGGCACAAGCAGCGTGCCCGGCAGCATCAGCCGCATCCGGCACCGCATCGACGTGAACACCCGCAAGGCCCAGCCAGCGGACGTGCTGCGCCTCAACGACCTGGGCCATGTGGAGCTGCACCTGCAAGCGCCCGTGGCCTTCGAGGCCTATGCCGAGAGCCGTGACCTCGGCGGGTTCATCCTGATCGACCGCCTGACCAACGCCACGGTGGGCGTCGGCATGGCCGAGGCCCCCCTACGCCGCACGACGAATGTCACCTGGCAGGCGCTGGACGTGGACCGGGCGGCGCGCGGGCGGCTGGACCGGCAGCGCCCGGCGGTGCTGTGGTTCACCGGCCTGTCGGGCGCGGGCAAATCGACAATCGCGAACCTGGTGGAGCGCCGGCTGCACGCGCTCGGGCGGCACACCTACGTGCTGGACGGCGACAACCTGCGCCATGGGCTGAACCGGGATCTCGGCTTCTCGGAGGCGGACCGGGCGGAGAACGTGCGCCGGGCGTCCGAGGTGGCGGCGCTGTTCGCCGACGCCGGGCTGATCGTGATCGCCAGCCTGATCTCGCCCTACCGCGCCGAGCGGGAGCGGGCGCGGGCGCGGGTGCCGGACGGCGAGTTCATCGAGGTGTTCGTCGATGCCTGCGTGGACGAGTGCCGGCGGCGCGATCCAAAGGGCCTATACAAGAAGGCCGACGCGGGGCTGCTCCGCGGCTTCACCGGGGTCGATGCGCCCTACGAAGCGCCGGACGCGCCGGACTTGCACCTGCGCACGGCGGAGACGTCGCCCGAGGACCTGGCCGAGCGTGTGGTGGCGGAGCTGCGCCGCCGCGGCGTGTTCGCCTGAGCCGGGGCCGGGCGGCATGATCGACCCGCTCTACACGTTTTCGGGCTTCGCGGTGGGCGCGCTCGTCGGGTTGACCGGGGTGGGCGGCGGCTCGCTGATGACGCCGGTGCTGGTGCTGCTGTTCGGCGTCCACCCGGCGACCGCAGTGGGTACGGACTTGCTGTATGCCGCCTGCACGAAATCGGCCGGCGTGCTGGTCCACGCGCACCGGCAGACGGTGGACTGGCCGGTGACGCGGCGGCTCGCCTGCGGCAGCCTGCCGGCGGCGGCGCTCACGCTGCTGCTGCTGCACCAACTCCACGTCCATACCGCGGCGGTGTCCCGGGTCATCACGCCTGTGCTGGGGGTGGCGATCCTGCTGACGGTGCTGCTGCTGCTGTCCCAAGAACGTCTCCTGGCCGTGCTGGGGCCGCACAGCGCCGAACTGTCGCCGCGCGGGGCCAGGGGCCTGACGGTGGCGGTCGGGGCGGTGGGGGGCGGGCTGGTGCCGCGGCCCGGGGGGGGCGCGGGGGCGCGGGCCGGCAGCGCGCGGCCGCTGCTGTATCCCCGGTTGTCGCCGGTGCGGATCGTCGGCTCCGACATCGCCCACGCCATCCCGCTGACGCTGCTGGCGGGCGCGGGGTATTGGTGGTTGGGCGCGGTCGATTGGGGGCTGCTGGGGTCGCTGCTGTCCGGCTCCGTGCCGGGCGTCGTCACCGGCAGCCTGCTCGCGACCCGGGTGCCGGTCCCGGTGGTGCGCGGCATGTTGGCCGCCACGCTGGCCCTGGCGGCAGGCAAGCTGCTGACTTAGCATGGTGGCGGAAGGCATCCCGTTGGAGGTCGTGGACGAGACCGGTTCCACTTCCGAGGAGTTGAAAATGCGGGCGGTTCACCCCGGGCCGGAAGCCGCCTTGCTGGCCCGGAGGCAGAGCGCCGGCCATGGCCGGCTGGGACGCCCCTGGCAGTCGATCGAGGGCAACCTGCATCTATCGGTGCTGTTGCGCCCGCAAAGCCTGCGGTGGCCTGGCCACTGGTCGATCCTGGCGGCGGTGGCCTTGGCCGACACGGTCCACTCCTATCTGCCGGCCGGCGCGCTGCGGCTGAAATGGCCGAACGACCTCCTGCTCGACGGGGGCAAGCTGGCAGGCGTCTTGCTGGAAGCGGGCACGGCACCCGGGCCATGGCTGGTCATCGGCTTCGGCGTGAACCTGGCCGGCGCGCCTCCGGGCCTCGGGCGGCCGGTTGCCTGCCTGGCGTCGGCGGCCCCCGCCCCGGCGCCCGAAGCGTTTGCCGACCGGCTGCTGCAGGCCCTGCAAGGCTGGCGCGCGCGCTATGTCGCCGAGGGTTTCGCGCCGGTCCGGGCCGCCTGGCTCGCCGCGGCGCACGCGCCGGGCGAGCGCGTCACGGTCGGCATCGGCGGGCAACGCGTGCACGGCGCATTCCGCGGCCTGGGCGATGACGGGGCACTGCTGCTGGATGGGCCCGGAAGCGAGCTTGCGATCACGGCTGGAGAATTGGAGTAGGCCCTGGCGCATCATCCCTCCCGAGGCAGCCTCGCCCGCCGGGGCACCAGGAGGATGATCAGCAGCGCCGCCGCGGCGATCCCGGCCGCCAGCGCGAACACGCCGTGCAGCGCCTGGGCCAGCGCCCCGGTCAGCCGCGCCAACTCCGCCGCAGGCAGGGCGGCACGGAGCGCGGGGTCTACCAGGTCGCGCACCGCGTCATGCGCCGCCGGGCCGGCCGCTGCCAAGCCGGCGTTCAGCACGCCGCCGAACGCCGCCGCACCCAAAGCCTGGCCGATCAGGCGGGAGAAGAAGAACAGCGACGTCGCCCGGCCGCGGTCGTGCTGCGCCACGCTGCCCTGCACCGCTATGTTGAACACCAGGCTGTGCAGGCCCAGCCCGGCGCCAAGCAGCCCGCAGGCGACGACCACCCCCGCCACGTCCTGATCCCGCAGCAGCAGCAGTCCCGTGGTGCCGGCCAGAAGCGCGAGGGAGCCGGCCAGCGCCACCGGGCGGTAAGCCACCCGGCTCAGTATTCGGCTGAGGCCTATGCTGGCCGCCGTCCAGCTTACGGTCAGCACGCCAAGCACGAACCCCGCCGCCAGCGCGCTCCGGCCCAGCACGCCCTGAACCCAAGGTGGCAGGAACGCCGTCGCCCCGATCATCAGCGCGCCGCAGGCCAGGGCCGACAGGTTGGCGGCCACGATCAGCGGGTTGCGCCAAAGGTGCAGCGGCAGGATCGGCGCGGCGCTCCGCCGCTCCCGCCAAGCGAAGCCGGCCAGCGCCGCAAGGCCGAGCGCCAGCAGGGCGGCCAGCACAGCGCGCCCGAAGGACTCGCCCTGCACCAGCGTCGCCATCACCGCGCCGATGCCCAAGGCGAGCAGCGCGGCGCCGCCCGCGTCGATGGGCGCGCGCAGCCGGGCCGCGGCGGGTTCATGCAGGAACCAGGCGACGAGGCCGGCCGCGAGCAGCCCGATCGGCAGGTTGACCCAGAACACGAACGGCCAGCCAAGCGTGCCGGTGAAGAACGAGCCCAGCAGCGGCCCGATGATCGCCGAGATGCCCCAGATGCCGCTGACGTAGCCCAAGGCGCGCGGGCGGTCGGCGGGGCTGGACACGTCGGAGATGATCATGTTCGCCAGCGGGATCAGCCCGCCGCCGCCGATGCCCTGAATCGCGCGGAACCCGATCAGGGACGCCATGCTCCAGGCGAAGCCGCACAGCAGGGAGCCGAGCAGGAACACCGCGACGCTGCCGATATAGACGGGCTTGCGGCCGTATTGGTCGGCGAGCCGTCCGTAGAGCGGCGTCGTCACCGCCTGACCGAGCAGGTAGATGCCGAAGGCCCAGGTGAACAGGTCGAAGCCGCCAAGCTGCCCCACGATGGTCGGCATCGCCGTGCTGATGACCGTCACCTCGACAGCCGCCATGAAGGTCGAGACCAACATGGCGGCAACGACGATCCGCCCGCGCCGTGACGCGAGGGCCGGGTCAAGGTGCGTCGCGCTCACGGACTGACGGCGCCACGGTTCCCGTTGCGCCCGCTGTCCCCGCTAACGATGCAAGGCGAGCGCCATCCGCTCGTGCTCGGCGTCGACCACCTCGAACTTTTGCAGGAACGCCTTGATGTCGGGGTCCGGGGTCTTCGCGACCTCGTCGGCGGCATCCTGCTTGTCCTCGGCGTTGATGCGGATGGCCTCCTCAATGAAGGACCGGTCGGCGGTGCTGCCGGTTTGGGAGTTGATGCTGTTCAGGCGCACCCGGTCCTCTGCCGTCATGTCGGTCGGCAGTTCGACCCCTTTGGCGCGCCCCAGTTCCTGCAAGGCTTGGTTGTAAATGGCATGGTCGGCGATGATGCGCGACGCATAGGCGCGTACGTCCTCGCGGGAGGTGCGCTGCTGCGCCAACGCGGCAAGCGCGATCTCGTAGGCGCCGCCCTGGGCGTCCTTGACCAGGAACTGGTGGTCCGTGCTGGTGATCGGCGCCGCCTTGGGTTCGGGGCCGGACGCCGTGGCCGGGACAGTAGTGGTCTGGTCGAGCGTGGTCTGTGCCATGAGAAGGCCGGCGGAGGCCGCGAGCAGCAGCGCCGCGGCGACGGCCGTCAGGATACGGATCATGGACTCCTCAATCGTTCGGTGAGCCACCTCGAACGCGGCGGCACCGCATCGGTTCCGGCCCGCATCGATCCGTCCAGGCCGGCCTACAGCCCGAGTTCGGACAGGCCCGCATGGCCGTCGGAACGCCGGCCGAGCGGCCAATGGAACTTGCGACCGGCCTCCTCGATCGGCAGGTCGTTGATGCTGGCGATGCGCCGGCGCATCAGCCCGTGCTCGTCGAATTCCCAGTTCTCGTTGCCGTAGCTGCGGAACCACTGGCCGGAGTCGTCGTGCCACTCGTAGGCGAAGCGCACCGCGATGCGGTTCTCCCCGTAGGTCCAGACCTCCTTGATCAGTCGGTAGTCAAGCTCGCGGGACCATTTCCGGCGCAGGAACTCCACGATAGCCTTGCGGCCGGCGATGAACTCCGCCCGGTTCCGCCACTCGCTGTCCTCCGTGTAGGCGAGCGCCACGCGCTCGGGATCACGGCTGTTCCAGGCATCCTCAGCCATGCGCGCCTTTTGCGCTGCGGTTTCCGGCGTGAAGGGCGGCAAAGGCGGCCGGCTCGACATGGCAAGTCTCTCCCGATTAGGCTCTCTGGATGAGGGGCGGCAGGCATGGGTCTGACAGACTCCACAAGGAAGCGCAAAAACGCATGAAGCGTGAACCGCCGGGCCGTTGGCTGATCCTGGCCGATGACCTGACCGGCGCCGCCGACTGCGCGGTCGCCTTTGCCCGGCGCGGCCTGCCGGCTTCCGTCGCGTGGGGCGACGACTTGCCGGACGACCCCGTGCTGGCGCTCGATGCCGACAGCCGCCGCCTGGCGCCGGACGCCGCCGCCGCCCGGCATCGCGCGCTGCTGCGGGCCCACCACCGCGAGGGCGCGGCGTTGTTCAAGAAGATCGACTCCACCCTGCGCGGACAGCCGGCAGCGGAGCTGGCCGCGACGGTGCACGACCTCCGCGCCCGCGGCCGCGGCGCTCTGGCCATCGTCGCCCCGGCCTTCCCCGCCACCGGCCGCACCACCGTGGACGGGTGCATCCAAGTGGGCGGCCAGAAGCTGGAGCGCTCCCCGCTTTGGGCGCGCGACCACGGCTATCCCGGCGCCGACCTGGTCGCCGTGCTGCGCTCGGCCGGGCTTCGCGTACGGCTGGCGGGGCTGGACACGGTGCGGGCCGGGCTAGCCGAGGCTGTGGAAGACGCCCTTGCCGCCGGGGCGGACGCGGTGGTCTGCGACGCGCTCACCCCGGCGGACCTGCGTCGAGTGGCGGAGGCCACGCTGCCGCGGGCAGCGGACCTGTTCTGGACCGGGTCGGGCGGCTTGGCGCAGGCGCTCGCGGACGGCGTGGCGGGACCGGCAGCTCC
>CAXUJE010000362.1:0-5912 GCA_964251035.1 uncultured Acetobacteraceae bacterium | reverse complement strand
TCGTGGGGCCGGGCGTGCGGGTGGCGAACTCCGTGGTGACGGTCTTGCCGAGCACGACGGCGCCGGCGGCCTTGGCCCAGGCGACGCAGGCGGCGTCGGCCCGCGGACGGTGCCCGCGCCAGATCGAGGAGTTGTACTCGCTCGGCATGTCGGCGGTGTCGATCACGTCCTTCACGCCGACCGGCAGCCCGTGCAGCGGCCCCGGAGCCGGAGTCGCGGCCCTCGCCTGCGCGGGATCGAGGTGGGCCATGGCCTGCACCACGGCCTCCCGCGCGGCCAAGCGGTCGAGACAAGCCTCCATGAGCGCCGCGGGCGCCAGGGCGCCGGAGCGGATGGCGCGGGCGGCTTCGGTCGCGGTCAGCGCGGCGGGGTCGGCCATGTTTCCTCCGGTGTTCTGCCCGCCCAGGCTGGCGCCCGGGCGCGCGCGGGTCCATCTCTGTGGCGTGATGCAGCATGTTCCCGCCCCCATCAAGGTCGGCCGCACCCAGGACGGCACGGTGGCCTACTTCGTCGATCTGCCGCCCGAGGCGCTGCCCCCGGTGCTCGGCCGCGACCTGGCGGCGGCCTGGGAAGCGGCGCGGGACGCGGCGGCGGACGCGGCCTGGGGCACCGCCCGGCTGTTCCGCTTCCGCCGTCCGGACGGCAGCGTGACCGACCTTGTGCTGTCGGACGAGGATGCGCGGTGCTGGGCGGGCGCTGTGGATGGGACGGTGGGGATGCAGACCAGCTACGGCCTGTCGCTGTGCCTGCGGCTGCTGGCGCTGGTGGACCTGCTGGCGCGGGCGTCCTGGACGGCGAGCCTGTTCCGCATCGGCCGCACCGGCACAGCCCTTCATCCGGCCCTGCTCAGCGCCGCCGCGACGGCGCAGTTGACGCCCGACGCGCGTTTCGACGAGACCGGGTTCCGTGCCAGGCTGGCCGGCCTGTCTGGTTCCTCATCCCCAGGAGTGCTCGCATGACGCCCATTCCCACCGGCTTCCCGAACGGGCGGCTCGCTTGCGCCGCCGCGATCCTGTTGCCGATGCTGGCGGCCGGGTGCCAGTCCACGCCACGGTCCCGGGCCGACGCCGCATCGGCGGCAGCGTGCCGGGCCGAGGTGGACCGCGTTTACGCCGCGCAGAACCGCAGCGACCTGTCGCAGCGCGACCAGCGGGACACGCCGTTGTCCAGCAGCTACGTCTCGGGCATCACCTCCCGCGGGTTGGGCACGCTGTTCGGCTTTGACAACCAGGTGTCCTCCTGCGTGAGCAATTCCAGCAGCCCGGGCGCCGGTGCTGCGTCGGTCGATCCCGGCACGGGGCCGACGTTCAACCCGGCCGCACGCTGATCCCGGCCGTTGCCGGACGGCGACGCGGGCCGTAAACCCGCCTGGCCCCTCATTAACTTCGGCCTTACGCAACCAAGGAGCCGCCGCATGAGCAAGATCATCCGCACCGAGCCGAACAAGGTGCTGGCCAAGGCTGTGGAGTACCATGGCTTCGTCTACTGCCAAGGCGTGACCGCGCCGGACCTGAGCCAGGACATCACCGGGCAGACCGAGCAGGTGCTGGCCGAAATCGACGCCATCCTGGAAACCCATGGCACCGACAAGACCCGGCTGCTGCAGGCGCAGATCTGGCTGAAGGACATCCGCGACCGCGAGGCGATGAACGCCGTCTGGTCCGCCTGGCTTCCCGAAGGCGGCGCGCCGGCCCGCGCCTGCGTCCAGGCGCACATGGCCGACCCGCGTCATCTGGTCGAGATTATGGTTACGACTTGTAAATGAAAAGGCCTTGCCAGACCAGATGACCGGTCATTGCGGAATCACTGGAATACAGTGTCGCAAGACGTGAAGCGTGGCAGATTAGGCTCACTGTCGCCAATCAGCCACGCTTCGTTTTATTTCATTACCGATTGGCCCTGTTGCGCCGTTATTAGGATGTCAGTCCTTTACACGGCGGTTGTCCACAGGCTTTTTTGCTGAAATCCTACAGCCAACGCGACTGTCCGCCGCGGCGGGTTGTCAGGTTTCGTCCGCTGCCGCTAACCAAAGTTCACACACGAACAGGTTTTGGCGAGCGTGAGGACGTAAAGCATGGCGATACCGACCAGCGGACGATGGGCAGCCGTGGGCATTCTTCTGGCGTTGTCCGCCCCGCTCGGCACCCGCTCGGCCGAGGCGGCGCAGGATTGGTTCAGTTACGCGGACGCGGTCAGCGCCAGGTCCATGCGGACCGGTGCTATGGCCAACGCAGGCCGCGGCCCGCGCTACCCGGCCGCGGGCTACGCCCGGGGCGGCAGCACGCTGCAGTGCGTGCCCTTTGCGCGCGAGAAGTCCGGGATCGCGTTGGTCGGCAATGCCGTGACCTGGTGGGCCAAGGCCGCCGGGACGTATGAGCGCGGCAGCCGGCCCGAGGTGGGCGCCGTGATGAGCTTCCGCGCCACCGGCCGGATGAACCTGGGCCACGTCGCCGTGGTGTCGCGGGTGATCGACAGCCGCAACGTGCAGATCGATCATGCGAACTGGTCGAGTCGCGGCGCCATCAGCCGGAACATCAACGTGATCGACGTGTCGCCGAACAACGACTGGACCGCCGTGCGGGTGGCCCTGGCCCAAGGCAACGAGTACGGCAGCGTGTACCCCACGTACGGCTTCATCTACGACCGGCCGGACCGCGGCGTCATGGTCGCCAACACCGGCGTCACGCCGTCCCCGGGGGCGCCGGCCGCCGCAAGCCCCGGCGTCACGCCTGATGTCGAGGTCGCCGAGGCCGCCGACGAGCCGCAGCCGGGCATGCGCCAGGCTTCCTCCTTCGGCCGCGCACCCCGTGCGGCCCGCCGTCCGCTGGTTTTGGTTCGGGACGGGCAAGGCAGCAGCAACCGGCCTTATTTCTAACGCTGCTCAGCCCCCAAACACGATGCCGGCCACCGCACCGGCGGCGAGCAGCGCCAAAGGGTGAACCCGCGTGGCCAGCGCCGCCGCCGTCACGGCGAGGGTGATGCCGCTTGTGAGGACGCCCTTGACAGTGGACGCCACCAGCAACGCGGCGCCCGCCATGACCAGCCCCACCGTCACCGGCACCAGCCCGGCCTGGATTCGCCGCCGCCACGGCCGCTCCCGGAAACGGTGCCACGCGCCCGCGGTCAGCCCGGTGAGCAGGCTGCTCGGCCCGATCATGCCGAAGGTCGCCGCCAACGCGCCCGGCAGCCCCGCCACCTGCCAGCCCACCGCGGTCGCGACCAGCATGTTGGGGCCGGGCGCCATCTGGGCCAGCGCGAACAGGGCCGCGAACTCGGACCGCCCCATCCAGCCGTGCTGCACCACCAGCCGCTGCATCTCCGGCAGCACGGCGCTGATCCCGCCCACGGCCAGCAGCGACATCTGCGCGTAGCCGAGCGCCAGCCATCCGACCTCGCCGCCGGGTCCGCTCACGCGGCGCCGCGGCGCTGCAGGATGAGTGCGACGGGCACGAGGGCCAGCATGGTCGGCAGCAGCGGCAGGCGGCCCAGCGCGACGGCCCCGAACGCCACGGCTGCGACCGCCACGTCGATGGGCCGGCTGCGCAGCGGCCAGGCGATCTTGCACGCCGTCGCCAGGATCAGGCCGGACGCCGCCGCCGCAAGCCCCGCGAAGGCGCGCTGCACGGTGGGAAGCATGCCGTAGCGCGCATAGGCGCTGCCCAGCCCCATGACGATCGCCATGGGCGCCGCCAGCAGCCCGGCCAGCGCCGCCAGCGCCCCGGGCAGGCCTCCGAACCGCGCGCCGACCGCAACCGTCAGGTTCACGGCGTTCGGTCCCGGCAGGAACTGGCACAACGCCAAAAGCTCGGTGAACTCGGCCGCGGTCAGCCAGCGCTGCCGCTCCACGACCGTGCGGCGCAGCATCGGGAGCGCGCCGCCGAACGCCACGATGCCCGCTGCCAGGAAGGCGAGGAACAGGTGGCGGCTTCCGGGCGGGCCGGCATCGGGCGGGGCCGCGCGGGGTGGAGGCACGCTCATGCCGCACCGTAGCGGCGGCGGCGGCATGGGCCAACAAGCCGAGGCGAGACGGTGGCGGGCGGATCGGCTATGATCTTGAAAAGGGAAACGTTCGGCATGTCAGATTCTGCTCAAGCCTTCCTTGCCGCCCGCGACCTGCTGCTGCTGCACCGTCGGGACATCGTGGCGGCGCGGGCGGCGTTCCGCTGGCCGGCGCTCGACCGGTTCAACTGGGCGTTGGACCATTTCGACCGTATGGCCGCGGGCAACGATGCGCCGGCGCTGCGCTTCATAGCACCAGGGGCGCCGGAAACGAGCATCAGCTTCGCGGCGCTGTCGGCCCGGTCGAACCAGGTCGCCAACCACCTCCGCACCCTGGGCGTGCGGCGCGGCGACCGCATCCTGCTGCTGCTCGGCAACGTGCAGCCGTTATGGGAGGCGATGCTGGCGGCCACCAAGCTCGGCGCCATGGTGATCCCGGCGACCACGATGCTGACGGAGGATGACCTGCGCGACCGTTTTGAGCGCGGCCGGGTACGCCATGTGATCGCCGCGGGCGAGCTTGCCCCAAAGTTCGCGGACATCGAGGGCGATTACTCCCGCATCGCCGTGGGCGGCGCGCCGGGCTGGCACCGCTTCGAGGACGCCTATGCCGCCGACCCGGCGTTCACGCCGGAGGGCGAGACCCGGGCCACCGATCCGCTGCTGCTCTACTTCACCTCCGGCACCACCTCGAAGCCGAAGCTCGTGCTGCACAGCCATCAAAGCTACCCGGTCGGGCACCTTTCGACCATGTTCTGGATCGGGCTGCGGCCCGGCGACGTCCACCTCAACATCTCCTCGCCGGGCTGGGCGAAGCACGCGTGGTCCAGCTTCTTCGCACCCTGGAACGCCGGCGCCACCATCCTGATCCTGAACCAGCCACGCTTCGATGCGGAGCACCTGCTGACCGTGCTGGACCAGGCGCAGGTCACGACGTTCTGCGCGCCGCCTACGGTGTGGCGCATGCTGGTGCAGGCGGACCTGTCGGCGCACCCCGTGCACCTAACGGAGGCCGTGGCCGCAGGCGAGCCGCTGAACCCCGAGGTGATCGACCGGGTGCAGGCCGCCTGGGGCGTCACGATCCGCGACGGCTACGGCCAGACCGAGACCACCTTGCAGGTCGCCAACACGCCGGGCCAGGCAGTCACGCCGGGTTCGATGGGCCGCCCGCTGCCCGGCTACGACGTGCGCCTGGTCGATCCCGACGGGGCCGAGGCCGAAGAAGGCGAGATCGCGCTCAGCCTCGACCCGGCGCCGCTCGGCCTGATGCAGGGCTACCTGCAGGAGGACGGCACGGTGCGCCCGCCGGAGGGCGGGCTGTACCGCACCGGCGACGTGGCGCTGCGCAACCCGGACGGCACGCTGACCTACGTGGGCCGCGCCGACGACGTGTTCAAATCCAGCGGCTACCGCATCAGCCCCTTCGAGCTGGAAAGCGTGCTGATCGAGCACGAGGCGGTGGCGGAGGCCGCCGTGGTCCCCTCCCCCGACCCGACGCGCACCGCGCTGCCCAAGGCGTTCGTGCTGCTGGCGGCGGGGTTCGAGCCGGATGCGGCGACGGCACGGAGCATCTTTGGGCATCTGCGCGCCGGCTGGCGCCGTATAAGCGGATCAAGCGGCTGGAGTTTGCCGACTTGCCGAAGACGATTTCGGGGAAGATCAGGCGGGTGGAGTTGCGGCGGCTGGAGGCAGTGCGACGGGGACGGAATGAGCGGGGAAAAGCAGAATTCATCGATGGTGGGGCGGAGTAGAAGGTAAATCTATGTCGAGTGCGGATGGTTGGCAGGCCCCAATGGCCCGATTGAATCTCACTACGTATTCAAGGAAGCTATTGCATATAGCGAGCAATTCACATCATCTCTAGAGCGGATTGCGGGTTAGTTTGGCGGGTATCCTGCGTGGCGAAACCACCC
>CAXUJE010000361.1:0-5918 GCA_964251035.1 uncultured Acetobacteraceae bacterium | reverse complement strand
CAGTTTGTGCTGCCCAACAAACGAGTTGAATTGGGCTTGGGAAAAGGTTGTGTATGAGATTGTTCCGCGCATCCAGCGGAATGCTTCGCGCTCAAATACAACTAAAGGTACAAACCATGGTTAAACAAGAAACGAATGATCTCGGGCATTCATCCGACTTGCTGCCAGCACTGCCGCAATACACGGCACGGCTTGCCTCGGATGAGGCAACGTGGCGCAGTGTCTACTCTCTTCGTTACCTTTGCTACCTCGACGGCGGTTTCATCGCACCCAACAAAGACAAGATGTTCTCCGACAAGTTCGATGGGCAACCTAATACCCAGACCGTCGCCGTCTACCAAGACGACGAGCTGGTCGCATCGGTGCGGGTCTGCTTCCTGTCGCTGTTCCACCCAACCCCCGCGCCGGTGCGGGACACCTTCCCTGACCAGCTAGCCGGGCTGCTGGCGCCATGCCGCAGAAGCACGCAGGGCATGGAGGCCGTCGAGATCACACGCCTGGTCCGGAGCCCGCGCTTTGCCAACGACCAGGGATTGGTGTTCGTGCTCTACCGGCTTGCAGGCCTGCTGGGCATCCAGCGCGACGTTCGCATGATCCTGTCCTGCGTGCGGCAGAATCATGTCGCATTCTACCGCAGGCTGCGCTACAGCGAAATTGCCGGGCCGCGTAGCTACCCTGGGTTGAGATGCCCGATGCACCTGCTGGCGTGCACCCGTGAGGACTACGATGCCGTGCGTGGCCGCTTTCCCTTGATGGACCCCGATGCATTCCCAGAAGACGACGTATCCGGCTTCCTGGCTGGGCAGTCCATGACCACGCGAATACGGCCGTCATGAACCGCCTGCGTGAGCGGTCGGAGATGGCGCCTGGGCAGGACGTGCGCGTCCGTGCCAGGGCTGTCGTCCGCGGTGGCTTGCTGCCGCAGGCGGGCCGGCCTGAGCATCCCAAACGGACGCAGGGCCAACCGTGATGGATGGACCTAGTCGGGCTGTGCTGTCGGCCGGGTCCGCCTGCTTCGGCTCCTTCGCATGGGCGGCCAAGTTCCATTTCCGGAAAACCGGGGCGGTGCCCTTGGGCATGCAAGCGGTGTCGGCCGTCAGCCTCCTGGCTTTCGCCTGGTTCCTCTATGGGCTGGAAACCATGGCAGGAGGCTACCGGGCGGTGCCGCTCGTGCTATGCGCGGCGTCGCTGTTGCTGTTCTGGTGGTGCATCGTCCACACGCGCCGGAAACGCTTCACGCTGGCCTTCTCGCCCGACACGCCGCTGTTCCTCGACACCCACGGGCCGTACCGCTTGGCACGCCACCCTTTCTACCTGGCCTACCTGATGTTCTGGGTGGCGACGGCGCTGGCGCTTCCGAGCCTGCTGTCCTGGGTCGTGCCGGCGGTCATGGCCGCGCTCTACACGGCTGCGGCAACAAAGGAGGAAGCGAAGTTCACGGGCAGTGTGTTGGACGGCGAATACCGGCGCTACCGCATGCGGACTGGCATGTTCCTTCCAGGACTGCGTGACAGCGCCGCCCGGCTCCAAGTGCGGCTGAGGTTGTTGGCGTTGCTGCTGCGCCGCGGCGCCGATTGGACGCCGCCGGTCAGCAATCCCGCGCACGTGGCTGAGGTGCAAGGCGAGCAGCATCTGCTTCTTGCGCGCACCTCCCACCTCTTCGCTGCGTCGGGCAGCAGCAGCGTCGCCATCCTGGCGCTCGACTTCCGTGAGGAGCTTGGGGTGGCCGGCATCTCGCTATGCCTGCTGATCCCCACCCTCTACGCCATGCTCGTCGTCTACGTGCGTCGGTGGCGCCGTACCGGTGACGGCGACACGTTCCATCGGAACTCCCTCAACTGCATGGCTGCACTCGGCGTGTTCTGGGGGATGCTGCTGGTCCTGCTGTCCGGAGGCCATGACGTCAGCCAGCAAAGGATGGTTGCGGCGCTGCTGATCGGGCTGGTGTCGACCCCGGTCATGGCGGCTCCATTCTCGGCCGCGCTGGCGTTCTGGATCCCCAGCGCAACGTCGGCGGTGATTGCGCTCTGCGGACGCCAGGACCCGTTCGACATCTATCTGCTGGCCGGCACCTTGGGATATCTCGCCCTGACGTTCCTGGGCATGATCTTGCTGAACCGATCCCTGCTGGAGCGCTCGACGAGCCGCATCCGGCTCATGCGGCAGAACCAGACGATCAGCCTGTTCCTGCGCGACTACGAGGAGAACGCGTCGGATTGGCTATGGGAAACCGACGCTTCGCTCAGGCTTCGCCACGTCTCGCCACGTTTCGCGCAGGCAGGCCTTCGCCCGGCCGCTGAACTGGACGGCACGATGCTGTCCGACCTGCTGTGCTCCACGACGCCGTCAGACAGGCTGCAGATCCTCCGGCGCCTGCTGGATCAGCGCGCAGCGTTCCGCGATCTCCTCGTGCCCGTGGCCGCCACGGGAGAGCCACGCTGGTGGAGCCTGACTGGTCGGCCCCATTTCGATGAACAGGCGCAGTTCCAGGGCTACCGCGGCATCGGGTCGGACCGGACCGACGTCGTGCGCGCCGAGGAGCGCGTCCGCCATATGGCGACCCACGACAGCCTCACCGGCCTCGCCAACCGGCAACGCCTCCTGGACGCGCTGCAGGCTGCTTGCGAGCGCCACGACGGCGGGGAATGCTGCCTGCTGCTGCTCGACCTGGACCGCTTCAAGGCAGTCAACGACAGCTTCGGCCATGCCGCCGGCGACGCGCTGCTGGTGGCCGTGGCCGCACGGCTGCTCGGGTTGGTCGGCGACAAGGACCTGGTTGCACGGCTCGGCGGCGACGAGTTCGCGATCCTGGTGTCCTCCGACGGGGAGCAGGCAGGTACCGCGCTGGCATCGAGGATCGTCAGGCGGTTGAGCCAGCCTTATCTGCTCCCGGATGCCCGCGCGACGATCGGCGCCAGCGTCGGGGTAACGCTTGTTGGGCGGGATGGCGGCGACATAGCCAGCCTCATGCGCAACGCCGACCTCGCGCTGTATGCCGCGAAGTCGCACGGGCGGGGTCAATGGAAGCTGTTCGAACAGCGCATGCGGGATGTCGATGCCGCGCAGGCCACGATGCAGGTCGAACTGCGCGAGGCGATCGAGACAGGCGCCCTGTTTCTTGAGTTCCAGCCAATCGTGCGCCTCTCGACGCGCGATGTGGTGTCCGTCGAAGCCTTGCTGCGTTGGCGGCATCCGACCCGTGGCGTGATCGCGCCGCTGGACTTCATCCCCCTTGCCGAGGACACCGGCCTGATCACGCGCGTCGGCCTGATCGCGTTGCGCGAGGCGTGCCGGGCAGCGGCGAGTTGGCCGGCCACCGTGCGCTTGGCCGTCAACCTGTCGCCGCACCAGCTGCGCAACCTCGGGCTGCTGGAGATGGTGGATACCGTCCTTACGGAATGCGGATTGGCTGCGTCCCGGCTGGAGCTGGAGATCACCGAAACAGCGGTGTTCGAGGCCACGCCGCAGCTTCGCGCCATGATCAAGGCCCTGGGCGGGCGCGGCATTCGCATTGTGCTCGACGATTTCGGCACCGGCCACTCCTCGCTGAACCACCTGCGGGAGTTCCAGCTCGACGGGCTGAAGCTCGGCTCGGACTTCGTTCAGGACCTTGTGCACGACCGCAAGACGGCGGCGATCGTCGCGGCGGTGGCGCGCCTGGCGAGCGGTCTTGCCATCACGGTCACGGCGGAGGGCATCGAGACGGAGAGCCAGTTAGCGCGCGTGCAGGCTCATGGCGTCGACCACGTCCAGGGGTTTCTGTTCAGCCGCCCTTTGAACGCAGCAGCGATCAGCGCACTGCTCTGGGGACAGGAAGGGCTGGGCAGCCTGAAGCCCGGCAACGGCCCTGTCCTCGGCACCGAGCCAAAGATCGTCGCCCAAAAGTCATGATCGCTTCGCCAACCGGGGCGCCGATCCCTGGAACGCCATCGCGCAGCGGACACAGCCGTGGGCCTGACATTGCGTCTCGTAAACCACACGTTGGATTTCGGTAAATGGCCATACGCCATGGCGGCACTCCGGTCAGGCCTGGACTCCAGGCAATCGTGGTGAGGTGAACAAGCAGCGAGACCAATCGGTGGCGTCGGTCGTCGCACTCGCGTCCGCCTGTGCCAGGGTTGTCCGGCCAGCAACCCGGAGGACCCCGCTTATGATCCATGCGATGCCCGACAAGTCCGTCCGCGTGACCTCGCGCTTCCCGAACGGGCACAGCACCGCCTTCTTCGACCTGGAACGCGGACATGGCTTCACGCTTGAACAGGACCAGTATCGCTCCGAGATTTTCGTCCTGCGCATGGCGGGGTGCTACGGCGACTGCGCCGCACGCTACGGCGACCCGTCCGAGGCGGAAGCCGATTTCGCCGATCTAACCACGATGCTCGGCGACCGGCACTGCCCACCGTCGCCAGCCCTGCCCTCCTCGCCGCCGGCACAAGCTACGCACGCGGCGTTGTTGCATGGATCTGCGGGATGCGCGCGTTGTCCCCGGCCCGATCGGGGTTCAGGCGACGCGGACGGAGTTCGGGCGTCCCAACTCCAGCATGCGGTTGAGAACATGGACGGCGACCTTCACCTCGGTCACGCGCCGCTCATCCGTGTGCGAGCGCAGCCCGTCGCCGATCACCTGCTTGAAGCGCGCCATGCCCGTCTCGGCCAAGGCACGCCTGGTATAGCCGGACGCCTTTTGCCAGACCATGCGGCCGTGCTTGGCAGTATGCTGGAGATGGCGGTCGCGCTGTGTGGGCGCGGTTTCGGCCGTGCCGCTCGGCACCGCGTTCGCGCGCGGCGGAACGATGATGGCCGCTTCTGGATGGCGGGCGCCGATGTTGGCGGCGACGCCGTCCTGGTCGTACGCACCGTCGGCGGTGAAGGAGGCGAGCGGGCCGTTGACCTGGTCGAGCAAGGGGCCGACTTGGGCGCCATCGTCGGCGTCTTTGGCGGTCAGCAGCAAGGCGACGATCTGCCCGCTGCCGGCGTCTGTGCCAAGGTGGAGCTTGCGCCAAGACCGGCGCACCGTGGTGCCGTGCTTCTCATGCAGCCACTCGCCCGCGCCAAGCAGCTTCAACCCCGTGCTGTCCACCAATAGGTGCAGGGGTTCGGCACCGGCGCTGGAACGGGCGACGGCACCTCCAGCGTTTCCGCTCGGCGGCTCAGCGTGCTGTGGTCCGGCACGGCAAGATCGAGCCCAAGCAGGCGCATGACGGAGCCGATCAGCCCTTCCGTTTGCCGCAGGGCGAGCCGGAACACCGCACGGAGCGTCAGGGCCGTCAGGATCGCCAAGGGTGAGTAGATGCGCTGCCCACCCCGGGTCGTGCGTGGTTCAGCCGTCCACGCCGCGATCGCCTCCTCGGTGACCCAGACCGTCAAGCTTCCGCGCTGGCGCAGACTGGCGTCGTAGTCGCGCCAGTTTGTTACCTTGACCTTCTGCTTGGGGATGTGGTGGCGGCAGTCGGCGTTCAGCTTGAATGGCAAGATGACATCCGGGGTCAGGCAGGGATAAACCTGCTACCCCGGACAGGGCGCGGGCGCCACCAGGCCGATCCATGCAACAACGCGACGGTGGGCACCATCGCCCGCCAGCTGCGCGTCCACCACGGCGTGGCGCGGCGCGTGCTGGCGCAGGCTGGCCTGCCCCGGCTTGGCCCGTCGCCCCGCTCGTCGCAGGTCGACGCCTATCTGCCGTTCATCCGCCAGACGCTGGAGAGTTTCCCGACGCTGACCGCCAGCCGGCTGTATGCGATGATGCGCGAGCGCGGCTACCGCGGCCGCCCCGATCATTTCCGCCACCTGATCGCCTGCCATCGGCCACGGCCCAAGGCCGAGGCCTACCTGAGCCTGCGTTGCCTGCCGGGCGAACAGGCGCAGGTGGGCTGGGGGCACTTCGGCCATCTCGCCATCGGCCGGGCCCGCCGCCCGCT
>CAXUJE010000360.1:0-5985 GCA_964251035.1 uncultured Acetobacteraceae bacterium | reverse complement strand
TATCCCACCGGACCACCCAGCCTGGCCTGACCGGGGCTTTGCTCAGGCAGCAGCGCCTTGTGCGCCGTTGCTCCCGTTCTCCATGCCAGGACCACACTCCATGACCCGCACGACCCTTGCGGCAGCCGTTGCCGCCAGCCTGGCCGCCCTGCTGAGCGGTTCTGCCGCCCATGCCCATGCCATCGCCGGCGCCCGCGTCTTCCCCGTCACCCTGACCATCGACGACCCGGGCGTCGCCGACGAGGCCTCGCTCCCCACCTTCAGCTTCCAGCAGCAGCCGAATGACCCGGACACCGGGCACGGCTACCAGTACAACGTCGCCGCCGAGTTCGATAAGCGCGTCACCGAGCACCTCGGCGTCGGCGTCAACGGCGGCTACACCGTCCGCACGGCGCAGTTCGGCAAGACGCAAACCGGCTTCCAGGACCTCAACGTGCTCTTGAAGTACCAGGCCTGGGTCAACGCCCCGCACGAGGCCATCCTGTCGCTCGGCGTCATCCGGGAACTCGCCCGCACCGGCACGGCGCATACCGGCGCCGACCAGTTCGGCAGCACGACGCCCACGGCCTACTTCGGCAAGGGCTTCGGCGACCTGCCGATCCCGGCGCTCCGCCCCTTCGCCATCACCGGGACCGTGGGCTACACGGTGGCGGACAAGAAGCTTAAGGCGATCAACGGCGTTCCTTCGGACCTGGGCGCCAACAGCGTGGGCGGCGTGACCGGGATCGCGGCGCAGCAGTTCAACACCGGCTACGCCAACCGCTGGGTCGGCGGCCTGTCCCTGCAATACAGCCTGCCCTACCTGGCGTCGCAGGTGCGCGACCTGGGCCTGCCGGACTTCGTGAACCGCCTGACGCCCTTGGTGGAGGTCGCCTACTCGTCGCCGGCGTCCAGCCCCAGCAACCTCGGCACCCAGGTCGTCGTGGCGCCCGGCGTCATCTACGGCGCCGACAGCTTCCAGGTCGGGCTGGAGGCGCTGATCCCGGCCAACCGGGCGTCCGGGCGGTTCGTGGGGGTGATCACGCAGTTGCACCTGTTCTTCGACGACCTGTTCCCGAACAGCCTCGGCAAGCCGCTGTTCAGCGATCGACCCGGAGAAGCATCATGCCCATCACCCTTCGCATCCCCGCCGCGGCGCTCCTCCTGACCCTGCCTAGCCTGCTCCTGCCCAGCCTTGCCCACGCTCACGCCCACCTCCGCCAAGCCGACCCGCCGGTGGGCGGGACGGTCCGCAGCGCACCGGCGCAGGTGGACCTGACGTTCAGCGAGGCCGTCGAGCCGCGGTTCAGCACCGTCGCGGTCACGGATGCCGCCGGCGCCCAAGTGGACAAGCACGACCTCCATGTCGTCGCCGGCGACGGCAAGCGCTTGGCGGTCAGCCTCGGCGCCTTGCCGCCTGGCACCTACAACGTGGTCTGGCACGCGACCTCGGTGGACACCCACAAGACCGAAGGCAGCTTCACCTTCACCGTCGCGCCATAAAGGGCAGCAAGCACATGTTGGCGGCCTTTCCTGTCGAGGGCGGGCTTGCCCTCGTCCTCGTGCGCGGGGCGGCTGACGCAGCGGTGCTGTCCGCGTTCGGGGCATTGCTGGCGATGGCATGGCTGGCGCCGCCCGTGCTGGCCGGGCTGGGCCAGGACGCGCCGGTGGCGGCTCGGCGGTTGGCATGGGCTGCCGGGCTGTCGCTGCTGGCGTCGGCGGTCCTGACCCTGGGATGGCTCCTGCTGCAAAGCATCGCGCTGGCCGGGTCGGCGGCGGCTGCCCCTGTCGTGCTGCAGGACACCCTGTTCGGCCACCTGGTGCTGGCACGGCTAGGCCTTCTCGGCCTGGCCGCGCTGGCCCTGGCTCGGCGCTGGCCCTGGCTCGCCACGGCGCTGGCCGGCGCTGCCGTGGCGACCCAGGCCGGACACGGCCATGCCTGGGCGATGTGGGACGGGCCGAGCTGGCTGCTGATGTCCAGCACGGTCCACCTGCTGGCGGCGGGGGTCTGGCTGGGCGGCTTGCTGCCGCTGCTGCTGCTGGTTGCGGCGGCGCCGCCCGGGGTGGCAGCCCTGGCGTCGGCGCGCTTCTCGCCGCTGGGCACCGGGTGCGTGCTGCTGCTGGCGGGCACGGCAGGGTTCCAGGCCTTTGCCCTGGTCGGGACGCTGCCGGGCCTGGTCGGGACCGGCTACGGCCTGATCGCGCTGGCCAAGCTCGCCGGGTTCCTGGGGCTGCTGGGCTTCGCCGCGCGCAACCGCTTCCGGCTGACCCCGGCGCTCGGCGGTGAGAGGCCCGAGCCGGCCAAGCGCCGCCTGTTACGCAGCATCGCCCTGGAGGCCGTGGCGGGCCTGCTGGTGGTGCTGGCTGCGGGCCTGCTGACCAGCCTGCCGCCTGCCATGCACGAGCAGCCGCTGTGGCCCTTTCCGTGGCGTCCGAGCCTGGAGGCGGTGGGGGAGGACGACGCCCTGATGCGGGAGGTCGTCCTGGCCGCCGCCGTCCTGCTCGCAGCGGCAGCCGCGATCGGCGCAGCGTTGCTGTGGCGCTGGCGCGGGTGGTGGCTGGTCGCAGTGGCCGGGGCGTTCGCAGCCCGGCTGGCTGTGCCGCACCTGGACGTGCTGCTGGTGGAAGCCATCCCGACCCAGTACTGGCAGTCGCTCACCGGCTTCGCCAGCGCCTCCATTGCGCAGGGCGCCGTCTTGTATCCCGCCCACTGTGCAAGCTGCCACGGCGCGCAGGGCCGCGGCGACGGCCCGGCCGCAAGCAGCCTGCCCGTGCCGCCCGCCGACCTGACGGCCGGGCACTTTTGGGCGCATGGCGATGGGGAGCTGTTCTGGTGGCTGTCCCAGGGCATCGAGGCGCCCCGGGGCGGCTTGGCCATGCCGGGCTTCGCGGACGTGCTGACCGAAGACCAGCGTTGGGCGTTGATCGACTGGGTCCGGGCCAACAATGCCGGCCTCGCCTGGGCGGCAGAAGGGGCCTGGCCTGTGCCGGTCCAGGCTCCCGGTTTCCAGGCAGCGTGCTCCAGCGGGCGCAGCGTGACGCTTGACGCCCTGCACGGCCAAGTCGTCCGGATCGTGTTCGGCCCGGCCCGCGCGATGCCTGGCGTGTTCACGGTCCAGGTGACGCCCGACCCGCATCCTGCTCTGGGCGAGGGGCTATGCGCCGCCGGCGAAGATGCGGTGCTGCGCGCCTACGCAACCGTGACCGGCGCCCCGCGGGACAAGATGGCTGGCGCGCAAATCCTGGTGGACGGCAGCGGCTGGCTGCGTGCCGTGCAGCGGCCCGGCGCTGTTCCGGATTGGGACCACCCGGATGCGCTTTCCACTGCAGTCCGGGAGGTGCAAGCCCATCCCCTAGCCGCAACCCCGCACCGTCATGCCGGAATGCAGATGTAGCGCCTCGGCTATGATGCATCCACTAAGACTTTGTGTCAGTGCGCCAGGTAAGTGTCTTAACGCGCAACTTAAGATGTCTTCGATAAGAGCATAAACCCAGGAAGTTCAGGCATTTTCATCGTTATGAAGATCTGTGACAGACCGGCAGCGTTTTGCGACGACTTCTGCGACCTGACTTGATGCTAAGGGCCTGCATCGACGATCGGAGCTAATCTTTTGACATCGCAAGCTGTCGGAAGCTCGATTCAGTGACTGAGTCCAATCCAAGGCAGGAATGAACCTGGCAAGTCGTTTCTTACATAGGTTTCCGTTCGGTTGCTCCCCAGACCCCTGAGACTGTGGCTGGACCGGGCGGCGCTGGCCAGTTGAACGGCATCAAGCCTCAACGTAGCAGGTGGGCAGCATCTGTATTCTGACCTGGCACTTGTGCTGCGCCGTCCGAGCGACCGGCCTTCAGACCCGGCCAGGTGCAAGGGCCTGCTCGAGCTTGGCCAGGCGCCGGGCCAGGATGTCCCTGGCTTCTTGTTCCATGGCGCGATAGTCGGCCACAAGGTCAGTCCCGAACGGAGTCAGGCTCGCACCGCCACCGCCCACGCCGCCGCCCCGCGTTTCGACGACCGGCATGCGGAAGGTCTGGTTGAGCGCATCCACCAGCATCCAGGCCCGACGGTAGCTCATGCTCATCGCCCGGCCTGCGCCTGAGATGGAACCTGTCTCAACGACCAATTCCAGCAGGCGGACCTTGCCCGGCCCGAGCGCCCTGCTCTCGTCGAAATCGATGCGTAAACTGAGCCGAGTCATGCCCGCAGCTTAGCATCAATGGCCCGTTGCTGCAGTCCTCGTTCGGCGTTGCCGCTGCCGCCCATGTTTTTGGGAGCATTGAGAAGCCACCGTCCCAAGGCTTGCTAGACTTTTGCGAGCGAGCTGCGCTATGCTTGATGAAACATAGCGCAGGAAGGCACCTCATGGGCTTCATCGGCTGGTGCGGCCGGCTCAGCAGCGTCGGACACGGCATGGCGCTAGAACTGCTATGAGCGTCGTCACAGGTCCTGCAGTGTTCGCGAACGGTCGGCTGCCGAGTCTACCGAGTGCGGTCCGAAAGACGGATGGGATCGAGTTTGCGCCGCTTCCAGCGCCTCGGCGTCAGCGGTCCAGACTTTGGGAGCTCAACGACTCCGTCCACTGCTCCATCGTCGGCACCTGCCTCACCACCGGCGAACTGCGCCGGGTGATGGGCAAGGCGATGTCGGCCGACGTGTCCCACCTGTCCGACCACGACCTGCATTCCCGCGCCGTCGGCCTGTGCTGCCGGCGCAACGCCTCGTCCAAGCTGCTGCAGAAGGCGCTCGACCACCGGCACGGGACGGTGGTCAAGCGCTTCGCCCGGCTGGGGGGCGAGGCGGCGGTGATGCAGGGCTGGGCGGAGGCGCGCGGTGCCGGCGACATCCCCGGCGCCTACTGGGCGGTGCTCACCCACCCCGACGTCGGGCACGCCGGGATGCGCCGGGCGTTCGGCGACGTGCACATGCTGTCGCACCTCGTGGGCGCCGCGAACCGGGCCGACATCCGGCGCCTCACCGCGCTGGAGGCGGAGAACGCCGCCTTGCACGCCCGGGTGGAGCGCCAGCAGGCCCGGCTGCATGAGGCCGTGACCTCGCGCGACGCGACGATCCGGCGCCTCGGGGCACTTGCGGCGCGGCAGGTGCGGGCCGCTGACGACCCCGGCAGCGACGACGATGCGCTGGCCGCGTTCCGCCACCTGGTGGCCGACCTCGAAACCCGCCTCGACCGCGAAACGGGCCGGCGCGAGCGCCTGGAGCAGCGGATCGCCGGCGCCTCCGAGGCGGCCCGGCTTTGGGAACGGCGCGTCCGGGAAGCCGAGGCGGCACGGGCGGCGGTGCAGCAGGAACTGGCCGAGCTTGAGCGGCAGCACGGCGCCTTCGACGCGGCAGAGGCGGCCACAGGTCTTCCGGCCGAGCGCATCCTCTACGTCGGCGGCCGGCCCGGCTGCACGGAGCGGATGCGGGCGTCGCTGGAGGCTGCCGGCGGCGCGCTGCTTTGCCACGACGGCGGGCGGCACGACCACCCGTCCCTGCTGCCCGGGCTGGTCAGCCAAGCCGACCGGGTGGCCTTTCCCGTGGACTGCGTGAGCCACGACGCGGCACTGGCGGTGAAGCGGCTGTGCCGCCAGCTCAACAAGCCCTGGCTGCCGCTGCGCAGCTCCGGCCTTGGCTCGTTCCTGGCGGCTCTGGCCGGGCCAGCGGGCGGCCGCGCCCCTGACCCCACCCAACACGCCCTCGGCGTCTCGCCATGAACGTCATCGCCCCGCCGGATCCCGCCCGCCATCCTTTCCTGACCGGCAAGCCGAAGCGCCTGCTCATCGACGGCAAGTGGGTCGAGGCCGCGTCGGGCAAGACGTTCGACACGCTCAACCCGTCAACGGGCGCCGCGCTCGCCTCCGTGGCGGAGGGCGACGCCGAGGACATCAACCGCGCGGTCGCAGCCGCCCGGCGCGCGTTCAACGGCCCGTGGCGCAAGGCCAAGCCGTTTGAACGGCAGAACCTGCTGCTGCGGCTCACCGACCTCGTCGAGCAGCACTTCGAGGAGCTAG
>CAXUJE010000359.1:0-5995 GCA_964251035.1 uncultured Acetobacteraceae bacterium | reverse complement strand
GGGCAAGGCGGGCATGGCCGCGCTGTCGGTCACGCCGCCGTTCGCGTTGCAGGAACTCGAGCGGGTGATCGACGCCGAGCTGCCGAGCTACGCCCGACCGCTGTTCGTCAGGATCCAGCCCGCCATGCCGACGACGGGCACCTTCAAATACAAGAAGAACGAGCTCGCCGCCGCGGGCCTCGATCCCCTCGCGACAGCCGACCGCCTCTACTTCCGCGAACCCGGCGGCGCCTTCGAACGCCGCGCCCAGGCCCTCCAGCGCGGCGCGGACCGGGCCGGCCAGCCGCTCGGCGTAGTGCGTCGGCTCCATGCCGTCCGGGGTGCGCACGAACAGGTCGTCCCCCAACGCGCCGCGCAGCCGGGCCAGGGCGTGGCTGATCGCGGGCTGGCTCATGTTGAGCTTGGCCGCCGCGCGGGTGACGCTGCGTGCCTGCACCACGGCGTCGAACACGACGAGCAGGTTCAGGTCAAGCGTGCGCCAGTTCATGCGTGGCTTCCCCCAAGCGGCCTCGGGCAGACGGCATCAAGGCGGCATCGGCGTGTAGAGGGCGAGCTTCAGCGCCGGGTCGTCATTGGCCTGGAAGCTCGCGTACAGGAAGCGCAGCACGCCGTGCCTGGGATGGGTCAGCAGCTTCTGGCCGGACGAAACGCCGCGGATGTCGTGCGCCTTCCACCAGGCCGCGAACTCGGGGCTGCCCTGCCGCAGGCGCGCCAGGAGGTCGAGGAACGCCGGGTCGCCGGCCCACAGGTCGTGCGTCGCGCGGAACTGCGCCACCATGCGCTTCGCCTCTTCGGCCCAGGTCGCGCCGAACAGGCGCCGGGCGTCCGGGCCGGTCAGCATCCAGGCCAGGATGTTGCGGTCCGCCTCGGCGATGCCGCCGAAGTCGAAGATGTCGGCCGCGGCGGCGTTCCACGCCAGGATGTCCCAGCGGCGCCCGGTGACGTAGGCGGGCTGGTTCAGGCTCTCGACCACGCGCCGGATCGCTTCGGGCACGGCCTCGCAGGAGAACGCGCGGCGGCCGGCAGGCCGCGCCAGCGCCCGCAGGTGGGCATGCTCCGCCTTGCCGAGGCGCAGCGCGCGGGCCAGGGCATCGACCGTGGTGGCGGAGGGGCTGACGGTCCGGCCCTGCTCCAGCCGGATATACCAATCGACGCCGATGCCCGCGAGCTCGGCCACCTCCTCCCGCCGCAAGCCCGGCGTCCGGCGCCGGCGCCCGTCCGCCAGGCCCACCGCCCCGGGCGTCAGCTTCTCCCGCCGCGACCGGAGGAAGTCGCCTAATCCGCTGCGGCTCGTGTCCGACATGGGCTTGGGTCCGCGGCCAGGGTGGGATGCGACAGTCCTAGGATGGTGCCAGGCCTGGATACGGATGGGAAGCCTGTGAGGATGGGGCGGATTGAAGGAGAAACGACCATGAAAGCTGCCGTCCTGAAGGCGTGGGGATCGCCGCTCGCCATCGAGGCCTTGCCTGACCCGGTCCTGGGCACGGGGGAGGTCATCGTCGATGTCGTGGCGACCGGCGTCGTGTCCTATGCCAGCGAGGTGTTCAGCGGCGAGCGGAGGTATCTGCTCGAACTTCCGGTGGCGCCGGGGTGTGGTGCGGTCGGCCGCGTGCGCGCCACCGGGCCGGACGCGACGCGCCTTGCGATGGGCGATTGGGTCCTCTGCGACCCGACCGTGCGGGCGCGCGACGACGCGCTCACCCCCGACATCACCTTGCAAGGCATAAGCGCCCGCGGCGAAGGGGGGCTGCGCCTGGCGCGGCATTTCCACCACGGCCCCTTTGCCGAGCGGATGCTGGTGCCGACCGAGAACGCGGTCCCGCTCGGCCCCATCGACCCGGCGGATGCCGGGATGTGGTGCGCGCTGAACACGCTTCTCGTGCCGTACGGCGGCCTGCTCGCGGCGCGCTTGCAGGCGGGAGAGACGCTGCTGGTCAGCGGCGCGACCGGCAACTTCGGCAGCGCGGGCGTTGCCACGGCACTCGCGATGGGGGCGGGCTGCGTCGTGGCGCCGGGCCGGAACGAGGCGGTGCTGGCGGACCTGGCGCGCCGCTTCGGCCCACGGGTGCGGACCGTGACGCTCACTGGCCATGAGGCCGAGGACCGCGAGCGGATGAAGCGGGCGGCGCCCGGCCCGATCGACTGCGTGCTGGACCTGCTGCCGCCCTCGGCCGGCACGGGGCCGGTGCGGGCCGCCGCCATGACGGTGCGGGAGTATGGCCGGGTGGTGCTGATGGGCGGCGTCGGCATGCTGGGGGGCGACGACTTGGCGCTGCCCTACCCGTGGATCATGCGGAACTGCATCACGGTCATCGGCCAGTGGATGTATCCGGCCGCGGCCAACGCCCGCCTGATCGCGCTGGCGCGGTCCGGGCTTCTGGACCTGCGCCAGTGGACCGTTACGGAGTTCGGCCTGGACGGTGCGAACGAGGCCGTCGCGCACGCCGCCGGCAACGCCGGTCCCTTCTGGCTGACCGTCCTCCGGCCCTGACGGCGGCGCGGCCGGCCTGGCCAAGCCGGACGGATGCGCCGATGCTGGCGGACCTTGTCGAGGACCACGCGGATGAAACTCCTGTACGGCGGCTTTGCGACCCAGGAGGAACTCGACGCCGAGTACAACGCGGAGAAGTCCGTCCCGGACTTCGGCGCCTGCGTGAAGCACTTCCTGGACAGCAGCGCCGCGGCCCGGGCGTCGCTCGCCCACCACACGGACGTGCCGTACGGCCCGACCAAAGCCGAGAGCGCCAACATCTTCCCGGCGGCGGCGCCGGGTTCGCCGGTCCTGGTGTTCATCCACGGCGGCTACTGGAAGGCGCTGACCGCCCACGCCTTCGACATGGTGGCGCCCGGGCCGGTGGCGGCCGGCTATGCCGTCGTCAACCTCACCTACGCGCTTTGCCCGGCGGTCACGATCACCGAGATCGTCCGCCAGGTCCGCGCGGCCATCGCCTGGACCTATCGCCACGCCGCGTCCTTCAACGGCGATCCCGGCCGCATCTACGTCGCCGGGCACTCGGCGGGCGGCCATTTGACCGCCATGGCGGTGCTGACGGAGTGGGAGGAGGAGTACGGCCTGCCGGACGACCTGATCAAGGGCGGCATCCCGATCAGCGGGCTGTTCGACCTGCGCCCGTTTCCCGCGACCTACCTGCAGCCGAAGCTGCGGCTTTCCGCCGAAGAGGTCGAGCGCGTCAGCCCGTTGTTCCATGTCCGGGCCGCGCCCATGCCCCTCGCGCTCGCCTGGGGCACCGCCGAGTCCGGGTCGTTCAGGAAGCAGTCGCTCGATTTCCTCGCGGCGTGGCAGGCGGCCGGCAACGCCGGCGAGGCGCTCCCCATCGAGGGCGCCCATCATTACAGGGTGCTCGACGGGTTCCTGACCGTGGACGGCCTGATGACCCGGACGCTGGAGGCGATGCGGCAGAAGGTCGAGCGCGGTGCGTAGGGGAGGCCTGCAAGCTGCGGGCGGCCAGGCCGGCATCGACCCGAAGCCCGGCTTGCGGTAGTGGTGCCCGCGGAGCCTGCCCGATGAGAGCAGCGCGCAGCGGGGGAACCAGCGATGGCGAAAAGGGTGTTGTTCACCGGCGGCACCGGCAAGGCCGGGCGGCACGCGCTGCCTTATTTGCATGAGCGGGGCTACCGACTGCTGAACTTCGACCTGCAGCCGTTCCCGCATCCGGCCATCCCCACCCTGATCGGCGACATCACGGACGGCGCCCAGGTGTTCAACGCGATGACCTCGCATTTCAGCCGCGACGGCCTCCGTGCAGGCCAGGCGCCCGGCCCGGTCGATGCGGTCGTCCACTTCGCCGCCGTCCCGCGCATCCTCATCCATCCCGACAACGAGACGTTCCGGGTCAACGTGATGGGGACCTACAACGTGATCGAGGCCGCGATGAAGCTCGGCATCCGCAAGGTCGTGATCGCGTCCAGCGAGACGACCTACGGGGTGTGCTTCGCCGAAGGGGACAAGGACTTCCACGGCTTCCCGCTGGAGGAGGATTACGACGTCGATCCCATGGACAGCTACGGCCTGTCCAAGGTGGTGAACGAGAAGACGGCACGCGCGTTTGCCGCCCGCTTCGGCGCCGACATCTACGCGCTCCGCATCGGCAACGTGATCGAGCCGCACGAGTATGGGCAGTTCCCGGGCTTCGTCGCCGACCCGCCGTCCCGCAAGCGCAACGCCTGGAGCTACATCGATGCCCGCGACCTCGCCGAGATCGTGCATCTGTGCCTGCAGCGGGACGGGCTTGGCTTCCAGGTGTTCAACGCCGTGAACGACACGATCACGGCGGATGGGCCCACGGCGGCGTTCCTGGCGCAATGGTGTCCGGGCACCCCGGTGACGCGGGAGCTGGCCGGGCAGGAGGCGCCGCTGAGCAACCGGAAGGCGCGCGAGGTGCTGGGCTTCAAGGAGCAGCACGACTGGCGCCACGAGGTCCGGACGATGGGCGCGCGCAAGGCCTGATCCTGAGAGGTGCGCAGCACGGCCTGGCCCGGTCCTTGCTTGGTTCCAGCCCTCATCTGGATGAATGAAGGGCTGTTGCGATGAACCATCTGACCCGGCGCGCGGTTTTGGCAGGGGCCGGCGCCGCCTTGGCCGCGCCGGCGATCATCCGGCCCGGCTGGGCGGCCGACACGGTGAAGCTCGGCTGCCTGTTCTCCTCCTCCGGCACCATGGCGAACCTGGAGGGCCGGATGAACTACGTGGCCCGCATGGCGGCGGACGAGCTGAACGCGGCGGGCGGCGTGCTCGGGCGCCAGGTCGAGGTCGTCGTGACCAACCCGGCCTCCGATTGGCCAACCTACGCGCAGATGGGCCGCCAGCTCCTGCAGGAGCAGAAGGTCGCGGCGCTCCTGGGCTGCTGGACCTCGGTGTCGCGCAAGTCGGTGCTGCCGGTGGTCGAGCAGAACGACGGGCTGCTGTTCTACCCGCTGCACTTCGAGGGGGAGGAGAACTCGAAGAACGTCGTGTACATGAACTCGCCGCCGTCCAGCTCGGTGCTGCCCGCGGTGGACTACCTGATGGGGGCCGACGGCGGCAACGCCCGGCGGTTCTTCATGCTCGGCAGCGACTACGTGTGGCCGCGCACCATCAACAAGATCCTGAAATCCTACTGGGGAGCCAAGGGCATCGCCGCCTCCGCCTGGCGCGAGGAGTACGTGCCGTTCGGGTTCAGCAATTTCCAGAACCTGGTGAGCCAGATCCGCGGCTTCGCCAACGCCGGCGGCGAGCAGCCCATCGTCGTGCTGACGGTCGTTGGCAACTCCATCCCCGACTTCCTGCGCGAGTACGTCAACCAGGGGCTGAAGCCGACCGAGATCCCCGTGCTGGGGCTGGACATGGTGGAGGCCGACCTGGAGGGGCTGAACACCGCCGGGCTGGTCGGCAACCTCAATTGCTGGGCCTACCTGCAGAACGCGCCGGGGCCGCGCAACCAGAAGTGGCTGGCGGACTGGGCGGCCTACGTGAAGAAGGCCGGCGCGCCTTTCCGGCCTGACGTGGCGATCGACCCCATGGTCTCCACCTATGACAGCGTCCACCTGTGGGCGCTCGCGGCGAAGAAGGCCGGGTCGTTCGACGTGCCCGCGGTGCGGGCCGCATTCCCCGGGCTGTCGTTCGACGACCCCTCCGGCTACACGCTGACCATGAACGCCGAGAACAACTACGTCGGCCGCGGCGTGTTCATCGGCTCGGTCAACGAGAAGCAGGGCTTCGACGTGCTCTGGCAGTCCAAGGACACGCCCAAGCCCATCCCGTTCAGTCCCGCCTGAGCGTGGTCCCGCGCTTGCCGGGGCGGCTGCGGCCCGGCCTGCTCGGCCTGGCCGTCCTGCTCATTTGCGCCGGCCCGGCCCGAAGCCAGCAGCCGGCGGACCGCGCCGCGATCCTTGCCATGCTGTGCAGCGAGGGCGGCCAGGAGGTGCCCCGGGCGGTGGGCGCCCTGCTGTCCGGCATCGCGGCCCTGCTGAACGTGTTCGCGGGGCGGCTGGCGCG
>CAXUJE010000358.1:0-5998 GCA_964251035.1 uncultured Acetobacteraceae bacterium | reverse complement strand
CACGCCATGCAGCGTCTGGGAACCCCCACGAGCCAGCTCCGGGCGCCGTTGGTATCAGTCCTCCGTCCAGTGCGTCCCCCGGACGCCGAGCCGCCGCGCCAGCCGCCGGATGTCGTCGATGCCGTAGGCGCGGAGCGATGGCGGCCGCTTCCCTTGCGCCTCGGCCGCATCGCACGCGGCGTTCCAGGCCGCCCCGCGCTCGCGGCGCAACACGCGCAGCGCCTCGCCGAGAAGCGTCCGCTCATCCTCGCTCAGGCCGGTGATGGGGTCTGGTCGGATCGCCGCACGAACGCCGGCACGCGCCCCCATGGCGGTGCCGCCCTTCATCGGAAGCAGTCCTTCCCGCCGTGATGCGCTCCGGCCGCCTTGGCCGCCGCCTCGGTCATGTACTCGCCCCGCCTCGTCTTGCCGTAGCAGCGCTCGCCCGGGCAGTGGTAGGCCTTACTCCCGCTGTTCACCCAAACCATGCCGGGACCACCCTGCACTTTTGTTGCAGGGGCGGCCGGGGGTGCGGTCGGCGATGGCGCGCGGGGTGGCGGAGCGTCCGAGGTGAACGGGTTCGGCAGGCCGCTGAGCGGATTTCGCGGGCGCAGCATGGCGAAAACCCTCGAAAGGCTGGGTCCGCATCATCAGCCCTGCACCGAAGCACGCACCCTCACAACGACGGGAGCAAGCCTGCCGCCGACTTCGCCACCAGCATCCATGTTGGGAATGGGCCATCATGGGTGCCAAAGCTCCGCCCAGTACGTGGCGTAGTCCTCCTTGCCGGTCGCCTCGTAGCCCTGCAGCCAGTTCGGCAGGATGTCGGGATCCTCCCGGAAGTACAGCGGCAGCTCGGGCAACTCCGCGGCGTAGATCTGCTGCATCTCCCGCCAGATCGCCTTCTGCTTCGCCGGGTCCAGCTCCGTTTCCGCCTGGGCCAGCAACTCGTCCATCCGCGGCTGGCTGAAGCCCGACACGTTCATGCCGTTGTAGTTGTTGGCCTCCGTCGGGATGCCGGCGGTGCCGTAGAACGGCGTGGGCGGCAGGCCGATGCGGCTGCTGTTGGCGTACTCGACGAGGCCGGGGTAGGCGCGCCGGCGCGTCGTCTCGCCGAAGAAGCTCCGCGACGGCTCGTTGCGGATCGTCACCTCGACGCCGACGGCCTTCCACTGGCTCTGCATCACCTGCTGCGTCAGCTCGCGGACGCGGTTCCCGGAGGTGGTGGTGAACTCGAAGGACAGGCGCTCGCCCCGCCCGTTGCGGCCGATGCCGTCCGGCCCCGGCATGAACCCGGCTTCCTTCAGCAGGCGCCGCGCCAGGGCGGGGTCGTAGGGGTAGGAGGGCACGTCGGCCGTGTAGTTCGGCTCCAGCTCGTTGGTCCAGCTCAGCGCCAGCCTGGCGTGGCCGCCGAACAGCCGGTCGATCAGCGTCTTGCGGTCCGTGGACAGCAACAGCGCCTGGCGCACCCGCTTGTCCGCGAGCAGCCTGCTGTCGCGCTGCGGGTCGATCCGTTCCAGGCTGAGGCCCGGGCGGTAGTTGTAGCGGAAGCGGTCTGGCTGGGCTTTCTGCATCGCCGCCGCCTGGTCCGTGGTGATGCCGATGCCGGACGGCGCCATGTCCACGTCGCCGGACAGCAGGTTGGCCTGCAGCGCCGCGGTGTTCTCCACCAGCCGGATCACCACCCGGCTGATCGCGGGCTTCGGCCCGGCCCAGGCCGGGTTCGGGCCAAGCTCGATGGATGCGCCGGACTGGTAGCCGGTGACGACGTAGGGGCCGTTCCACAGGCCCGCGGTCAGCGGCGCCGCGTTGTAGGTGGTAAGGTTGATGTAGTCGAGCGTGCTCGCCGCGCGGGCGCGGACCGGCCCCTCGATGTGCTCTGGCAGCAAGCAGTCCCAAAGCTGGAAGGTGACGAGCGTGCGGTTGAGGTGCAGCACCGCCGTGTGATCGTCCACCACCTCCACGCTTTTCGCCCGCGACCAGGCGTAGATGTTGCTCCACCCGGCCGCCGGGTCGCTGCCCATGCGCCACGTGAAGGCGAGGTCGCGCGCCGTGACCGGGACGCCGTCGCCCCAGCGCAGCTCCGGCTTGAGCCTGATCGTGACGGCCAGCCCCTGCCTGCCGCCGGGCAGCGGCTCGACGCGGGCCAGCCCGTTCTCCAGGCTCGGCAGCTCCGTGCACAGCAGGCAGGTCGGCTTGCCCGTGGTGTCGAATGCCGAAACCGGGCGGGTGGCGAAGCCGAGGGTGTAGAACTGCACCGTCTGCGAGCTGATGTAGGGGTGCAGGCTGGCCGGGAACTGCGCCACGCCGATCACCAGCGTGTCCTTGGCCGAGGCGGCGGCCGCGGAGGCAAGGAGGATCAGCAGGACGGGCAGCAGGCGCATGGGCGGTTCCTTTCCCCTTCGGCGCGGGCCAGTTGTTGCAAGCCGCGGGCCACGCCGTTGACCCCCGGGCGGGGTGGCCCAATACTGCCCCGTTCCCATAGACGGCGGAGGCAGGAGTGCGGATTGCAGCTTGGATGTTCGCCGCTGCGCTGGCCGCCGCGGTTCCGGCGCGGGCGGACACGCTGGTGGTGTGCACAGAGGGCAGCCCGGACTTCCTGAACGCCGCGCTGAGCACAGCCAACACCAGCTTCGACGTGACTGAGCAAACCTCCGACCGTCTGGTGGGCATGGAGGTCGGCGGCTCCGGCCTGGTGCCGGCGCTTGCGGAGGCGTGGTCCGTGTCGGAGGACGGCCTGACCTACACCTTCAACCTGCGCCGCGGCGTGAAGTGGCAGTCCAACGCGGCGTTCAAGCCCGGTCGCGAGTTCAATGCCGACGACGTGGTCTTCACGTTCAACCGCATGGCGGACAAGGCCGCGCCCTTTCACGGCCTCGACAGCGCCTACCAGGAGTTCCAGGACCTGCTGGAGCCGGCGTACAAGGGCGTCCGCAAGCTGGACGACCACACGGTCGCCCTCGACCTCAAGCAGCCCTACGCGCCCCTGCTGGGCGCGCTGTCGATGCAGCCCTTCTCCATCTCCTCGGCCGAGTACGCGGACGCGATGCAGCGGGCCGGCACGCCGGAGCAGCTTGACCGCAGCCCGATCGGCACCGGCCCGTTCCAGTTCGTGCAGTATCAGCGGGACAGCACCGTCCGCTTCCGCGCCTTTCCCGACTTCTGGGGCAAGGCCGCAGGATCGCCGCGCACCGCGAAGGTGGACAACCTTGTGTTCACCATCACCCCCGACCCAGCCATCCGCTACGCCAAGCTGCGCGCAGGCGAGTGCCAGGTCGCGCGCTACCCGAACCCGGCCGATCTCGCCTCCATGCGCGCCGACCAGGCGCTGCGCGTGCAGGAAAGCTCGGTCGCCGCGATCAGCTACATTTCTTTCCGCACCGACCGCAAGCCGATGGACGACCGGCGCGTGCGGGAAGCGCTCAGCATCGCCGTGGACCTCGACAGCCTCGTGCGTGCGGTGTTTCAGGGGGGCGCCAGGCCCACCGCCGCCATGGTGCCCACGGCGTTGTGGGGCCGCGACGGCGCGCTCCAGCCCCGGCCGTATGACCCGGCGCGCGCCAAGCAGCTTCTCGCCGAGGCTGGCTACCCCGACGGGTTCGAGACCGACCTTTGGGCCATCCCGGTCGCGCGCGCCTACATGCCGAACGGTCGCCGGGCCGCCGAGATGATCCAGGCGGACTGGGCCAAGATCGGCGTCAAGGCACGCATCATCTCTTACGAGTGGGGCGAGTACCTGCGTCGGGCGAGGGGTGGCGAGGCGACGGTCGCGATGCTCGGCGGCACCTGGGACTATCCGGACCCGAGCCAGTTGCTGCTCGCCTGGACCTGCGACGGCATACGCTCGGGCCGCAACACGGCGATGTGGTGCAGCAAGGCGTATGACGACGCGCTGTCCAAGGCCAACCAGATCGGCGGGCAGGCCGAGCGGGCGGCGCTGTTCGAGGAGGCGCAGCGGGCCTTCTACGACGAGATGCCGGGCCTGCTGTTCGCGGACGTGGACGCCTTTGCCGTGGCGCGCCGGGAGGTGCAGGGCTTCAAGCTGCACTTCCTGGGCGGGCAGCCGTTCGGCGGCGTCAGCTTGGCACAGTAAAGGAGTGTGGACATGCAACTCGCGCTTGCTACCTGGCAGGAGGTGGAGGACTACCTGCGCACGCAGCGCGGCTGCATCGTGCCGATCGGCTCGGTCGAGCAGCACGGGCCGAATGGCCTGATCGGCACGGACCACCTTGATGCGGAGTTCGTGGCCAAGGGCGTGGGCATTGCTGCCGGCTGCATGGTGGCACCCACGCTGGCCTATGGGATGTCGCAGCACCACCTGGCCTTCGCCGGGTCGGCGACGTTGCGGCCATCCACGCTGATGCTGGTGGTGCGCGACGTGGTGCTGTCGCTGGCCCGGCACGGGTTCGAGCGGTTCTTCTTCATCAACGGCCATGGCGGCAACGTCGCCACCGTGACCGCGGCCTTCGACGAGATCTACGCCGAAACGTCGCTCGGCGCCGACCGGTCGGCGGTCAGGTGCCGGATGGCGTTCTGGTCCGGCGGTCCGCGCGCCAGCAAGCTGGCCGACGAGCTGTATGGCAGCAGCAACGGCGGCCACGCGACTGCCGCCGAGGTGTCGCTCGCGCAGTATTACCAGCCGGGCGCCATCAAGCACGCGCAGATGAGTCCGAAGGTCGCGCCCCGGAGCGGCGGGTTCTACGACGCCCGGGACTACCGCGCGCGCTTCCCCGACGGTCGGATCGGCTCCGACCCCTCGCTGTCAACGCCTGAACACGGTGAGCAACTCTACCGCGCCGCAGTGGAGGACATGATCGAGGCATACCGGGCGTTTTTGGCTTACCCGTAGCGCTTCCTTTCTACGTGGCCGCTCCCCGCCGGGCACCCGTGTCGGTGCTTGGCAACCCCTTTGCTCCATCCGCTGGGATCGCGACGGGGCAGGCCTGCCCGGATCAGCGCGGCGCCATGCTTTGCCGGCCCACTCCGAGCCGCTCCGCCTGCAGCAGCAGGTTGCGCACGGAGGAGGGATGCCAGCGCGTGCCGCCTCGCGGCGTGCGTTCCCGCATGCCCTCCAACTGGGCCGCGATCTGCTGCAGCGTCATGCCGGGTGCCGCGGCCGCAATGCCGCCCACGAGCCGGACCAGCCGGTCGTCGCCGGACTGCGGCGGCGCCCGACCGAGCAACTCCTTTTCCACGATGCCCTCGGCCGCAAGGCGGCGCACGGTGCGGCGCAGGCGCTCCACGGTCCAGCGCCGCGCCGTCCCGTCCCGGTTGAGCACGCGCACCACATCGCCCCAGGGCTGACGGGGCCGCATCCGGCGCACGCGCCGCCGCGGCGGCCCATGGAGCCGACCGAGGTGGTCGAAAGCAAGATGATGCAGTGCCGGACCTGCGACGCCTTTGTCGCCATGCTGGTGTTCGCGCCGGGGGCGACCGACGCGGGGCGGTTCGAAGACTACGCGCGCGTGATGTATCCCGAGTACTCCCAGCGCGGCCTGCCGACCTGGATCATCGGTCCCGCCCTCGGACCCGGGCCGGAGGACCCGGCCGACATCCTGGAGGTCTGGCCCACCCGCAAGACGCTCCAGCGCCTCACGTCCGGGCAGTTCAACCCGCGCCTTGCCCGCCTGGCCGAACGGCATTGCAAACGGGTCTGAAGAACAGCGGCAGCGCATCCTCCCAAACACCCTTGACGGTGGACGAGCATGGTTGGAGGGAAGGCAAAGGCGTCCGGGATGCCGGGCAACACGTCACTCGAACGGGTTCTTGACCGTCCCGGCAGCGGCCGGCGGCGGCACCGCATCCGGCAGGGCCTTGTCGGTTTCAAGGCGCTGCACCGCCTGCTCCAGCAGCGCCAGGAGGGCGCGCGCATGGGCCAGGCCCTGCTTGTCGCGCGTGAGGTCGAGCGACCCATACAAGGCGATGCGATCCGTGCCGTTCTCGACGGTCAACTCGCCAATCGTGGTGGAAGCGGCATCGTCGGCAAACGGCGTCATCTTGGTCATGCTCATCCCTCCCG
>CAXUJE010000357.1:0-6003 GCA_964251035.1 uncultured Acetobacteraceae bacterium | reverse complement strand
GGTCCCCCGCCGCCCCTGCAACCCGCCCCGAAAGCAAGCTTCGCCGCGTTCCCTGCCCCGCCCCATCGCACCGCTTGCCCAATCCTGACCCATCACCAGTCCCGCCCCATGATCCGAGGCTCTGCCCATGAACGTCGTCGCAAGCCAGGCCGTTGAGTCCGGTCCTGAAATTCCCGAGCCATTCTCCGTCTCGGCCGCGGTTTCGCTGCAGGAGCGGCGCTACCGCACCCTCAAGAGCGACGACACGTTTGGCGTCTTCGACCACGGCGGCGACATCCTGTCCGTGCCGGGCGGCACCGATGGGCTGTACCACCTGGACACCCGGCACCTTTCGCGGTTCGAGCTGACGCTGGGCGGGGTGCAGCCTTTGCTGCTCAGCTCCACCCTGGGGGCTGACAACGTGATGCTCACCTCCGACCTGTCCAACGCCTCCATGTCGGACCTTGGCATGTCGGCGCTGGAGCAGGGCGTGATCCACGTACAGCGGTCGCTGTTCCTGGGCGATGCGGCCTGCCATGGGCGGATTGCCGTGCGCAATTTCGGCTTCGCCCGCCACCGGGTGCGGCTCGAGCTGCGCTTCGAAGCGGATTTCGCCGATCTGTTCGAGGTGCGCGGCATGCATCGCGAGCGCCGGGGCGACCGGCTGCCGCCCGTGCTGACGCATGACGGCATCGCCCTGTCGTATCGCGGGCTGGACGCGGTGACGCGCACGACGCGCCTCGCCTTCGAACCTGCGCCGCAGGCCGCCGCGGGCGGCAGCGCGGTGTTCGACCTCGATCTGGAGCCGGGCGGGCGGGCCACGGTGTTCCTGGAGGCCGCTTTTGGGCCCGAGTCGGCGGCGCGTCGACCGCGTGCGGCGTTCCTCGCCGCCTACGTGCGCGCAAAGCGCCGCCTGCGCGCCAGCGCTGCCCGCACCGCCGCCGTATCCTCGCCGCACGAAGCGTTCGGGCAGGCCATGCGCCGGTCGGCCAGCGACCTGCGCATGCTGGTCACGGTGAAGCCGACCGGCCCTTACCCCTACGCCGGCATTCCCTGGTTCAGCACCGCCTTCGGGAGGGACGCCTTGATCACCGCCCTGCTGACGCTGGCGCTCGACCCGGCGCTGGCCTTGGGCGTGCTCCGCTTCCTGGCGCAGGAGCAGGCGACCGAATTCGACCCCGCGTCCGAGGCCGAGCCGGGCAAGATCCTGCACGAGATGCGGGGCGGCGAGATGGCGGCGCTGCGGGAGGTGCCGTTCCGCCGCTACTACGGCAGCGTCGATTCCACGCCGCTGTTCGTCATGCTCGCCGGCGCCTACCTGGACCGCACCGGCGACCTCGCGAGCTTTCAGGCGCTGTGGCCGCACATCGACCTGGCCCTCGGCTGGATGGACCGCCGGGCCGATTCGCACGGCTTCGTCCGCTACCAGCGCAGCACGGAGGACGGCCTGGCCAACCAGGGCTGGAAGGACAGCTACGACTCGATCTCCCACGCCGACGGCAGCCTGGCGCGCGGGGCGATCGCGCTGTGCGAGGTGCAGGCCTACGTTTATGCGGCGCGCCGGGCCGGGGCGGCCATCGCCCGGCGGCTGGGACTGGAGGCGCAGGCGGCGGCGCTGGAGGCCCGGGCCGAGCATCTGCGCCAAGCGTTCGAGGCCCGGTTCTGGTGCGAACGGCTCGGCACCTACGCGCTGGCGCTGGACGGCGACGGGCGGCAGTGCCAGGTGCGGTCGTCCAACGCCGGGCATGTCCTGATGACGGGGATCGCCGCCCCCGAGCGGGCTGTCCAGGTGGCGCGCGGCTTGCTGGACGCCCGCCTGTTCAGCGGCTGGGGCATCCGCACGCTGGCGACCGACGAGGCGCGCTACAACCCGATGTCATACCACACCGGCTCGATCTGGCCGCACGACAACGCGCTGATCGCGCTCGGCAGGGCCCGGCTCGGCCTGCGGGCGGAGACCGCGCGGCTCTTCGAGGGCATGGAGGCCAGCGCCGACGCCATGGACCTGCGGCGCCTGCCGGAGCTGTTCTGCGGGTTCCCGCGGCGGCCAGGCCAGGGGCCGACGTCCTACCCGGTCGCGTGCTCGCCGCAAGCCTGGGCGGCCGCGGCGCTTACGGGGGTAGTGCAGGCCCGCCTGGGGCTCAGCGTCGACCCGGCCGCCCGCGCCGTGCGCTTCGACCGTCCGGACCTGCCGGGCTTCCTGGATTGCCTGACGCTCCGCCATCTGTCGCTGGGCGGCGCGCGGGTCAGCGTGCTGGTCAGCCGCACGCCCGGCGAGGTGTCGGTGAGCGTGATCGAGCGCGACGGCGACATCCACGTCGTGACCACGAACTGACCGCCGGCGCGCTCGGCGCCGGGCGGCGGCGAAGGCAAGCCGAGGGCGGCGCGCCCTGCGGCCCTGCCGCCGCTTGCATAGGCCGTTCCGTCAAAGCGGGGAGCGGTGCGGCCACCTAGGGCCCCAAGCCCGGGCATGCGAGTCGCGGCCCCTGGATGCCGCGCCGTAGGCGGTTCGCAACGACGAGGCTTGCCTCAACGCCGTCGCGCAGGATCAGAAGGCTGCTCGGCGTGAGGGAGCAATTCCAGGCGCCAGGGCCGCGGGACGGAACAGGACCGGCGGTGCGCCAGACGCCTGCGCGACGCGGAACCCGGGCCATGAGGCGCACCCATAGCCTCCGATCGGCTGGCACGAGCGCAGCCGAGGACAGAAGCCGGGTGCCCGACCGGCTGCTCCCATCGCTCCGGCGACGGCCGCCTTTGGCCAAGGCGGAGTCATCTCAACATATGTTTTATAGATTTGGGCTGATGAATTATTGGGCTGAACAAGTTCAGTATAGATCGTTTTAGGCTATTGGCGATTGTGCTTTGCCACCGTTAGAGTGGGTGAGAAACGCCAAGCTCAAACAGCAAGCTCAAAGACCCAAGCCCGAAGGCCATCGGAGTCGCCATTATCTTACCTACGTGTAATGATTAGTTGCAGGCCGCTTCCCTGCAGCTAATGCTGTATAATTCTGTCTACAATTTTACACTTGCAAGGAACATTATTGTGACGCTTTTGCAGACAACCACGCCCGTCATTGCCCCGATCGCCCGGCACAGCCAGGCCCAGCGTCGCATCGACCCGGCACAGCTCACCGCGCGGCTTGCCCTCGACCGGAAGACCAAGCAGGACTGCTACAAGCTGCGTTACCTGAGCTACTTCGCCGAGGGCTACATCGAGCCGCGTCGCAGCAAGGCTTACAGCGACGAGTACGACGACCAACCCGATACGCAGACGGTCGTGATATACAAGGGCGACCGCGCGGTTGCGTCCACCCGGGTCTGCGTTCTCAAGCGCGAGTCCAACGGCAGAATGTCCGGAGGCGTCCCAGCCCAACACATGTTCGCCGAGGAGGTTGAGGGCCTGCTGCAAGCCGACTCCGCCGCGCCGATATCAAGCGTCGTCGAAATCAATCGCCTGGTCCGGCACCCAGATTTGGCCGAAGACAAAACGCTGGTGTTCCTGCTGTTCCGGTTGGCGGGCTACTTAATTCTACAACAAGACCCGGGGATGGTCGTGTCATGCGTGCGACGCAACCACATTCCGTTCTATACTCGTTTGCGCTTCCGCGAACTCGCCGACGCACGCCTTTACCACGGGCTTAAGTTCTCCACTCACCTGCTGGGCTGCATGCGCGAGCAATATGACAGGGTGCGCCGGATGGTGCCGGTGCTTGACGTCAAAGGTGAAGGGCTGGAACGTTACGACCGTCTGAGCCGGGGTGAGACTGTCGCGGTGTTGCCATGATGATGGAAAAGCTCACGGTGCTGGCATCCAGTGCAGCATGCTTCCTGGCGTTCGCCTGGGCAATGCTCAGGCATTTCCGCTCGGACGGTCCGATGCCGTTCGGCATGCGGCTGATCGGGGCGGTCAGCCTCGCCACAATGGCCACCTTCACTTGGTTTGTCTGCACGGCACAGCCTTCGCGGCTATGGCCGGTTGCTCCCATTCTCTCGGCCGCGTCGCTGGCATCGTTCGCTTGGGCGGTATATGCAACGAGGACTGCCAGCTTCGCTGTCGCTTTCGCCGCAACAAAGCCATCGGTCCTGGTGGTGAGCGGACCGTTCCGCTACGTGCGGCACCCATTCTACACCTCCTACATGATCTTCTGGTTTGCAACCTGCTTTGCAACTACAAGTAGTGTATGCTGGGTAGGTCCGGCTCTGTTATTGGCGTGCTACGCCATGGCTGCGCGCAAGGAGGAGTGCCTGATGTCGCGTAGTGACCTCGGGGCGGAGTATGCGAGCTACGCCTCTCGAACGGGCATGTTCTTTCCCAAGGCACGTGGCCATGGAGGCGACCGTTCAATGGGCATGCAGACCTGAGATGGATGACAAGCAAAACGGCCTCAGCCTGGCCGACACGGCCGAGCGCCTCCGTCTTGAGCAATTGGACATGCTTGCCCGGCTGTTTCAGGTCATGGCTTTTGCCGGCCTAAATACTATAGTGTTTCTTTATTGGGTGTTTTCCAGAAATACTTTCACAATCGGCTGGGTCGCCCCGCTTGGTGCTTTGGTCGTTGTTTATGGATTTGTCCTCCATATCGGATACTCTTGGCGCCGTCGGCGTGATCCGCACACAAGGGCGGAAACGTCCTCAGGCTATATGCATTATTATGTCGGGACGGTGCTGCTGCTCGGCTCGCTATGGGCAGCACTGCTATTTGGGCTAAACTCGATCGCCGCCGGCGACCAGCGCAGCATCCTGTACGCAACCACCATCGGCGTCATCTCAGCGGCGGCGGTGCTGCAGCCAATGCGCGTCGCCCTCGCGTTTTGGGGGCCGGTGACGCTCGGCGCTTCCTTTATGTTGGCGCAAAGCGGGCGTTTCATCGACCTGCAGATCTTCGGCCTGCTGCTGGGCTATTCGCCGCTGATCCTGTTCACCGCGCTGTTCATCAACCGCACCCTGGTCCGGCGCGTCAGGCACGAAGCCAAGCTGCAGGATCAGGCGGACGTGATCGGCCTCCTGCTGCGGGACTTCGAGGCGAACAGCAGCCATTGGCTTTGGGAAACCGACAACGAGCTGCGGCTCAAGAACGTCTCGCCCCGGTTCGCCGACATCGCGCAGACGCCGGCCGAGCTGCTGACCAACCGCTCGATCTTCGAGGTGCTGCGGGTGCAGACCCTGCTGGCCGGGGCGGCCATCCCGGGGCCGGTGGTCCAGCAGCTTCAAGCGCGGTCGGCCTTCGCCAACATCGTCGTGCCGGTCGATGTGGCGGGGCAGCCGCGTTGGTGGTCACTGACCGGTCGCCCGACCTTTGACCGGTTCAACACCTTCGTCGGCTTCCGCGGGGTCGGCGCGGACGTGACGGAGGCAACCCAGGACGCGCGGCGCACGGCGTACCTGGCGTCCTACGACAGCCTGACCGGACTGGTGAACCGCATCGTGTTCCAGCGCGCCCTGGAGGAGGCCTGCGCGGACGCCGCCGAAAGCCGGTCCGCCGTACTCTACCTCGACCTCGACGGCTTCAAGCAGGTGAACGACACCTTGGGCCATGCGACCGGCGATTCCCTGCTGTTCGCGGTGGCCCAGCGCATCCGCAACTGCGTGCGGGAGGGCGACGTGGCGGCCCGGCTGGGCGGCGACGAGTTCGCGATCCTCATGCAGGGCGCGACCGAGCAGGCGGCGGCGCTCCTGGCGCAGCGCGTGCTTGAAGGCGTCAGCCACCCCGTGTTCCTGGAAGGGCACAAGGTCGAGGTCCATGTCAGCGTCGGCATCGCGCTGTCGGCGCCAGGCCTGCCGGCGGCGGCGCTGCTCGACAACGCCGACCGCGCCCTGTACCAGGCCAAGACCGGTGGCCGGGGCACCTACCGCCTGTTCTCCCGCAGCCCGGCGCACGAGCAGCACGGAGACCGCGGCTGACGGCGCCCGCGCATGGTAGCCGGGACCGAAAGGACGTGCCAGGGTGGGCGTCTGGATGACATGGAGCAGCCCGTCGTGAGCGACAGCAATCCCAAGGATCCCGCCTCGAACGCCACGCCCGA
>CAXUJE010000356.1:0-6027 GCA_964251035.1 uncultured Acetobacteraceae bacterium | reverse complement strand
GCCCGGCTCCATCCCGTCTTTGCCGCCCCGCCCCCGACGTGCCCAGCCGAGCTCGCCGGCGATGGCGCGCATGGCTTCGTCGTTGGCCCGCCACACGGCCTGGATGATCGCGGCCTTCTCCGCGTCGTCGCGGGCGAACTCGATCGCGAGCGTCACCGACTTGTCCGGGGACGCCGTGAAGTCGTAGGCGGAGATGCTGCGCTTGTTCGCGGTCCAGGCTTCGCCCGTGTCGGCGCGCTTGGCTTCGAACAGGCGTTCAAGCGCCTCGTCGCCGGGCGCCAGGCTTGGGTTGATGCCCAGCGCCTGCGCCACGGCCGGCGCCATGTCGGGCCGCCAGGACGCGCGGGGATCGCGGCCAACGTAGTAGGTGGCCAGCCTGCGGCCGGCGTCGTCCAAGGCCGTGCCCTCGGAGAGGTAGGCGCGGATCAGCTTGCCTTTGGACGCGGCGCTGATCTTGCGGAAGGAGATCATGCCGCACCTCCCCCGTGGCCGTTCCGGGGTGTGGCAACCGCCAGCTCGTCCGAGTGCGGGAAGGCATCGGCCATGGCCCTGACGATCAACAGGGGCAGCGCCGCCACCGCCCGGCTCACGGTGTCGCTCACGTCCTTGAGCAGGTAGTTCTGCTGGTCGAGGCGGACGATCATCTCCGCCAGCAGCTCGTCCAGGCCGGGGCCGCCCTTCTTGGGTTTCTGCTCCGGGGTCAGCAGCTCGATCAGCCGGGCCTGCTGCGCGGAGAGGACGCGGATGCCCTCGGTCTGGCTCTGGACGCTCTGCCCAATCTCAAGTTGATTTTGCTCTACCCTTGATACCGCCTGCATGAGTTCCGCGAGCATGGTCCTGCCTCCTTGTTGGAAGCATCGGCATGAGGCAGGCGGACGCGAGTCCAAAACTTCCTGCTTGCACCCGAGGGCGGGTGCAATGGTGTATACGCACTTTTGCCTGACCCCTTGCTGACCTTTCCCTGGTCACTCCGTGGCCTCTCGCTGGCCTTTCCCTGACCGTTTGATGGCCCGGAAGACGTGCGCACTCGCGTCCGCAAGCGCCAAGCTTCCGGGATGAGGAAGACAAGCGACGCCTCGGTCAGCGAGGCTTTGAACGTGGTTGAGCGCGATCCGGCCCGCGGGCCACTGTTCTGGTGGTTCTATGACAACCACGCAGACATGCTGCGGCTCGCGGCCGGCCAGCGGATCAACTGGTCGGAACTGTGCCCCAAGCTCACGAAGCTCGGGCTGACGGACCAGGCCGGCAAGCCGATGACGACGCAGACGGCACGCAAGACCTGGGCGCGTGTCTGTGAGTTGAAGGTTCGGATGCGGGAGATGCGCGACCAGCAGCGACGCAGGCGTAGCCGCGAGCCAGAGCGCGGGGCGAATGCGGACCGGCCGCCGCCTGTCGTTACGGCACCTAAGCCCCGGCCACCCATCCCGTATTATCCGCCGCCACCGCCGCCACCGATGACGCCGATGCAGGGAATGGTGGACCAGCGTCCCCATTCAGCGCTGAGCCAGGAGGAGCGCAAGGCGCAGGCGGATGCGAATGTCCGCCGCCTGCGCCGGCGGATCGCGGAGGCCAGCGGGCGAAACCCCGATGAGATCGAGTGAGGAACAAGCCAACCGCCTGCCGGCGAGCCGTGCGACAGCCCTGCCGGGTCCGGCTGATCGGCCTTCGTGAACGATGATCGTCGGCGCCGGCCATGCGACGACAGAAGCATCCCTGAATGCACTCGCGTCCGCCTGGGCGACACTGCGTCGAACGGATGGCTGGGGGAGGGAGGCGGGGGTGCATGAGGTCAAGGGACCATCAGGAGCCGGCTGCCGATACGCGCCTGCGCAGGCCACGGACGGACCGGCTTTTTGCGGCCGCCGCAACGCTTCCATCCTCGTCGCCTGTCTTGAGCAGGCCATCGCTGCGGCCGCTTCCGGACGGCGCTCTGCACTCGCGTCCGAATGCCGCATCCAGGGAAGGCGGCCGTGGCTGCGGGCCGAAGCGGAAACCAGCTGGAGGAGATCCCATGAGCAACAAAGCTGAAACGAGCAAGATCAACCTGGCGGACCCTGCCGCAGTCGCGCAGGCGATGGCCGGCAACGCCGCCCACCCTCAGGCCGAGCCCGTGGTGACCGAGACCGTCCCATCCACGGGCATGACGGCTGCCATTGTCCGCCGTCCCGTTTGCGTGGTGCGCCTTGGCCGGGGCCGGCTGGGAGGCAGCACGGTGATGGACCTCTACATCCAGCGCGCCCGCTTCGGGGGCCGCCGGGTGAAGCCGCTCGACGGCGACCTGCGCTCGCGCACGCTGGCCTCGCTCTACCCGGCATGGGCGGCGGACGGCAGCCCGATCCTCGACGGGGCGAGCGCGCCGCGTTCGGAGGAGATGCGGGACTACAAGCCGTGGCTGGAGGAGGAGTTCAGGCTGATGGTGGATGAGCGCGTGTCCCGGGTGATCGACCTCGGCGGCGGCGAGCGCGTGATGCAGGAGTTCGTGCGCACCTTCCCGCTGTCGCGCTACTGCGACAGCTACGGGGTCGATCTCCTGCCGATCTTCCTGCTCGGACCCGACATCGAGGACCTGCACCACGTCGTGCAGATCCTGCGCATGGGCGCGGTGAGGTCCGACCGCATGCTGCTGGTGATGAACGAGGGCGTGATCCGCTCCGGGCAGACCACGGACGGAGTGTTCGACGGCATCACCAAGCACCCCGACTTCCTGGCCTTGCTTGCCGAAGGGGCGAAGTCGGTGCTGCTGCGCAGGCTGGATTGCCTGGACGTCCTGCGCGAGCGCCGGTTCGGCTTCTATGACGCCGCGTATGGCCGCCCTGACCCGAGCGGGAACATGGCGGGGCCAGTGCTCGAATTCCTGACCAGGATCTGGCTGGAGGACCACGAGGCGGACCAGCAGACCGAGGGCAGCGCGGTGTGGCTGCCGTGAGCCGGGACATGGTGCAACGGGGTGGCAGCACGCTGCCGCCCTCGGTGCGTTACACGGCCTCGACGGACCGGCTGCGGATCGCGATCGACAACCTGGATGCCGCAGCCAAGGCGGAGCGCATTTCCCCCGGCAGTGCACTGGGAGCCTGGGTGGCGGCGCAGAAGGACGTGCTGAACGCGCTCTACGTCATGGAGGAGGGGCGCGAGGAGCAGCTCCGGATGCTGATCGAGGGGGCCAAGGCCACGGCCGAGGCGGAGGCCGCCCGCGCCCAGGCCGAGGTGCGCAAGGCGGACCAGTTCATCGCCAAGGCCGAGATCGAGCTGGCGCAGAAGCAGAGCGAGAGCGTGGACGCCATCGGCAAGGCCATCGCGGCCCGCGTCCAGGGCGCGCTGGTGATCCGGGCCAAGGCGTACAACACGACCAAGTACCTCACCACGGCCCTGCTCTACGCCGTGGTGCTGCTGGGCGTGCTGCTGGGCGGCTACGCCTGGAGCAGCCGCGACCACGCGGACAGCGACGAGATGCGGATGTGGGCGTGGTGCAAGGCGACCATGCTGGTGGACAAGGGGGGCAAGGTGTCCTGCTCGCCGGCCTACCCCGGGCCGGCTGGCAAGTGACGCCGGCCCGCAGCCCCGCCGAGGCGCGGCCCGGCCATCGCGTGCCCGGCCCATGCCTGCGCGACGCGCGCGGCACCTCCCGCGGCCGCCGGCCAACGCGCGCAGCGTGTACGTTGGCGTACGCCAATGCCGGAATAGGCGTTGGCGCCCCCCGCCCGTTCGACGGACAGCACAGGGCCGCGCGGCTGACCTGCCGGCTTCCCGCTCCCGATACCCCGATGCAAGGAACGACCTAGATGGCCACCACCACGTCCAAGCTGGCGACCACGCTGCCGGTGTCGCCCATCGCTCCATCCGACGCCGGCCCTGCTGCCAAGGCTGGTGTCGTGCAGGTCAACCTCGGCGCCGAGACCGGCCAGGTCGTCACCGGCGGCGAGTTCGGCCTGGCGACGACCATGGGCACGCCGAACTGGAGCTACCAGTCCTACGCCGACCCGGCGTTCCAGGCGGTCGCGGACCAGTATCCGACGGACCTGCTGCGGCACAACTGGGAGCTGAACACGATGATGGACCTGATGTTCCCGTCCCGGGCATCAGCGTCCACCCCCGACTTCTCGCGTATGGACAACTTCCTGAACCAGCAGGCCAACCTCAAGGGCTTCTTCAACGACCAGACCGGCACGCAGATCGTCACGCTGGGCATCCCGTCGTGGCTGAACATCGCCGACCCGGCCGACCAGGCGCTCTACGCCGGCATGGTGAAGGGCATTGCGCAGCACTTCATCGACAAGGGCGAGCCGGTCCAAAACTACGAGCTGGTGAACGAGCCGGATGGGCACGAGAACGTCACCGACCTGTGCAACACCTTCAACGCGGTGGCCGACGCGCTGCATTCCATCAACCCCTCTTACAAGCTGGGGGGCTTGACGGAGAGCTACGTCCACACGAACGACTTGCAGACGTTCTTCAAGATGTGCGGCCCCAACATCGGCTTCGTGTCCTGGCACCAGTACGTCACGGGCGACAGCGGAGCCAAGTCCAGCCAGCAGGAGGTCACGGACAGCATGAACGGCGCGCAGTCCGCCGGGCAGCAGGTCCGCGCCCTCATGCAGGCTGCCGGCATCCCCGACAGCGTGCCGCTGTTCCTGGGCGAGTACAACGTGGACGGCGGCGACTACAACGATCCGGCCAACGCCAACATGGTGGGCGCCGTCGCCGCGGCGGCGACCACCTACGGCATGATCCATTCCAACACGAACATGACCATGGGCGCGCTGTGGGACGTGCAGAACGACAGCGCCTACTCGGTGTTCGGGCACCAGGGCAGCTACGGCATCGACCCGGTGGGCGTGGTGCTGGCCGATCTCACGGCGTATATGCCGGGCACCATGGTGCAGACCACCATGCCGAGCGACACGCCGGGCCTGGTGGGCTACACCACCAAGAGCGGCACGGGCTTCTCCACGGCGCTGATCGACACCAACCTGTCGCAGGGCTACACGGTGGACCTCAGCAAGGACGGGCTGCCGACGACGGGCCTGTATCGGGTGGAGGTGAGTGCCGCCAACCCGAAAGGGAGCAAGGCGGCGCTGACCGACCTGTCGCACGTGTCGGTCGCCGCCAGCAGCGTGGTGATCGTCACCGACGAGGTCCCGCACGGCGGCACGGAGGTGAACGGCACGACGCCGGACAGCACGGCGGCGGCGAGCGCCACGGCGGCATCCACCCCAAGCGCCACGACGCCGGACAGCACGGCGGTTGCCCAGCCCGCGTCCGGGTCCGGCGCGTCCCCGTCCGCGGCGGGCGGGAGCAACCAGGGCGCGTCGTCCCCGGCCGGCGCGAACCCCGGCGCTGGCACGCCGGGCGGCACCGCGGGTGCGACCGACACCGGCCAGACGGCCTCGGGCGGCGCCAGCCCTGCCGGCACGGCCACGCCGGCCGTGGTCGGCACGGGCGCGGACACCTTGGTGCTCCAGATGTCGGAGACGGCTGCCCAGGGCGACGCGCAGTTCACGGTGACGGTGGACGGCAAGCCGGTCGGCACGGCGCAGGGCGTGACCGCCGCGCACGCGCAGGGCCAGACGGAGGCGTTCACCTTTAAGGGCGATTGGGGCGCTGGCCCTCATACAGTGGGCGTCAGCTTCGCCAACCCTCCCGCCGGCAGCACGGCGGACCTGGCGCGCAGCCTCTACCTGGACAGCGCCTCGTTCGACGGCACCCCGGTGCAGGGCAGCGCGCAAGTCACGGGCAGCGGCCCGGTGACATTCACCCTCACGCCCGGCGTGGCGCAGCCGCCGCCGGCGGGGACGCTGGCGGTGACGGACCAGGACGGCAGCACCGCGGCCGTGCCGCTGGCCGCGTCGGGATCGCGCACGGACCATCCCACCGGCACGAGCACGGTGCAGCAGACCGTGAGCAACGGCGCCGACACGCTCACGACTTCGGGCAGCGTGGCGGCCGAGGCGGCGACGCTCGGGGACGGGACGCGGAAGCTGGTGCTGGTGAACCCGCGGGCGATGGTGCTCACGGGCGGGTCGGGCGCGG
>CAXUJE010000355.1:0-6029 GCA_964251035.1 uncultured Acetobacteraceae bacterium | reverse complement strand
CCCTGCGCCGGCACGTCACGGCCGCCGGCCCGGGTGCGCGCCAGCAGCAGCGCCCGGGCGCGGCCAGGCACGGGGGACGCCGCGAACCACGCGCCGTCGATGCTGCGGACCTGGCTGCTGCCGACCCAGTTCCGCAGCAGCGCCAGGAACGCGCCCGGCGGATCGGCCAGGCCGAACTGCGTGGCAAGCGGCGCGGTGGAGGAACGGAGCTGGCGCAGCAGACCTTCCAGTCCGTGGCGGAGCGACTCCGTGTCGAACTGCGCCGGAGCCAGCAGGTAGCGCCGGGCAAACAGGTCGGCGCCCTCCGTGTCCGCAAGCGCCGCCTGGCCGCCGGCGACGACGCTGAACAGCCCAGACTCCCGCAGGCCCACGGCCAAGGCAATGCTGATGCGGGCGAGGTCGTCGGCGGGCGCACCCTCGATCCCCAGTAGGATCAGGCCGGTGGCGGAGCCGGCCCGCGCCTCCTGCATCACCAGCCGCGCGGCCTCCGTCCCGCCCTGCGGCAGGAAGTCCGCCATGTCGGTGCGGACGGTGATGGCGCTGAGCGCCGCCGCGAGCAGCAGCCCGGCCGCCAGCAGCGCGCCGAGCACCGGGAGGGCGCGGCGCATCAGGGAAGCGGCCTGATGGCCATCTGCTGCTCATCGCCGTTCGCCTGCACCAGCCGCACCGCCAACACCTCCGTTCCCCGGCCCGACACCTGGGCCTGCCGCAGCAGGCGTGCGGCACGGGGATCGAGCGGCACGAGGCCGAGCGTCCAAGCGTCCGCGCTGCCCGTGGCCGTCACGGCAAACGCCCGGCGCAGCGCGAGGAGGTCTCCGGCCAGCGGGCCGCGGATCGCGTCCACCAACGTGCGCACCTCCGGCACCGCGCCGAGGTCCAGCACCCGCGGCGCCTCGTTCCCCACGGTCAGCACCAGCCGGCCGCCATCGACCACCAAGCTCTCTGGCTGCGGCCAGTCGGTCGTCTTGGCAAAATAGTTCGGGCGGCGATACAACAGGTGCCCGGTGCTGAGCAGCGGCTGGTCCAGCGCCGCGAAGCGCCGGGTTTCCTGAAAGGCGGCGCGGCGCTCCGGCACTGCGGCCAGGCCCGCCATCAACGCCGGGAGGTTGAGGCCGTCAGCCGCCTTGTCCAAGCTCCAGACCCGGCGCGGCGTGAGCAGCGCCAGCAAGCCCGCCAGGCTTTGACGCGATAAGCTCCGGCGCGGCAGAAGTCGAGGATGCATCGGGTGGTTCCCAGAACGGGTAGAAGTTGAACCAGTTATACGGATGCGCCCGGCACGTCCGCTCCAGCGCCGCGGCAAAGCGGGCGACATGGCCATGGAGGTCCGCCACCCGGCTGGCCCGGCGCAGCACGACGCGGTCGGCGAACGGCTCGAACCGCACGGCGTAGCGCCGCGGACCCGTCCGGATGCCGTAGAACAGCAGGACCGGCGCGGCCAGGGTGGACGCCAGGATGAACGGTCCCGCCGGGAACGCGGCCGGGCTGCCGAAGAACGGCGCCAGCACCCGGCGCTGCCCGGACGGCGAGCGGTCCGCCAGGATGCCGACGATCTCGCCGCGCGCCACGCATTCATGGGCGAGGATCATGCTGGCGGGATCGCCGATCTCCAGGACGCTACGGCACACGTCCGGGGCCAGCCGGTCCAGCAACGCGGTGAGTGCCCCCGCGTTGCGGCGGAACATCAGCGCCCAGACCGGCACCGGGCACGGCCCGGCAACCGCGCGCAGCACCTCGAAGCTGCCGAGATGCGCGCCGAGCAGGATGCAGCCCCGGCCGCCGGCGAGGATAGCGGCCAGGTGTTCCAGCCCCTCGGTCTCGATGCGGAAGCCACGAGGCCCGCCAGCGAGGAGGAACACGCGGTCCAGCACCGCGCAGGCAAAGGTGTGGAAGTGCCGCGCCACGTCGCGCCCCCGGGCCGGGCGGCCGAGCGCGCGGCGCAGGTAGTCGCGCGACGCCGCCCGGGCGCGGGCGGAGGTCAGGAGGAACCACGCGGTGACTGGCCACAGCAGCACGCGGCCCAGCGGCCATCCGGCGCGCAGCGTAAACCACAGCGCCGCGCGCAGCAGGGTCCCGCTGCCCCGCTCCGGCTGCGCGGCCCAAGAAACTGGCGTCGATACCGCCTGGGTCATGGCTGGCCGGCCAGCATGACCGACCCGTGCAGCGCCGGCTGTCCTTCGACCGTGCAGGCGAACGCGACCCGGTCGCCGCCGGCGTCGCAGGACACGAGCACCTTCTGGCCCGGCTGCACCGGACGGGTGAACTTCACCGACGGGACGCCGGCCACCAAGCGGCCTGGCCGCTGCGCCAGGATCAGCGCGAAGGCCGCGTCCAGCAGGACCACGCCAGGCACGACCGGCCGCCCCGGAAAGTGGCCGGGCAGGCTGGGATGGTCGTCCGCGATGCGGAACCCGCCGACCGGGTGCATCATGGGGGCCGCATCAGGCGGGCGCGTCGTGCCGGGCCAGCAGCGCCAGCAACGCCCCCTGCGGCAGCTTGCCGAGTTCGTTCCGCGGCAGCGCGTCCACGCACACCACCCGGCGTGGCAGGAACAGCGGATCGACCCGGCCGCGCAGCTCGGCCAGGATGCTGTCCGGGCTGCGCCGGGGCGCCACCACGACGGCCATCAGCCGCGCAGTGGCCCGCCGGTCGAGGTCGCCCGGCACCACGAACACCCCGTCCGCCACGCCGTCCAGCGCGGTCAGGATGCGGTTCAGCCCGGACAGCGACGCGCGGCGTCCGCCCAGCTTCACCAAGTCGGTCCGGCGTCCCAGCAGCCGGAAGCGCCGCGCATCCAACATCTCGATCTGGTCGGCAAGCTCGACGGGTTCGGCCCAGGGCGCCGACACAATCGCCGCCTCCGCGTCCTGCCGCACCGCCACGCCCGGGTAGGCGGCCCAGGCATCCCCGTCCAGGGTGCGGCGGCTGGCGATGGAGCCGACCTCCGTCGCGCCGAAGATTTCCAGCATCGGCGCCCCCCAGCGCCGTTCCGCCTCGGCGGCGAGACCGTCGTCCAGCGGAGCGGTGGCGGAGATCGCGGCCTGCAGCGGCGGTAGGCCGGCGCCGGCGTGCAGCAGGGCGCGGATCTGCAGCGGCGTGGTCACGAGAATGCGCGGGGCCGGCACGGCGGAAAGGGCGGCATGCACGTCGCCGGGGTAGAACGCCGCGCCGCACCAGCTTGCCGCGGGGGCATGCAGCGGCAGCAGGAGGGTCAGCTCGAAGCCGTACATGTGCTGCGGCGGCACGGTGCCGACGATTGTGCTCGGGCGGGCGGCACCGAGCGCGAACTGGGCGGCGGTCGCCCGGCTGCGTGCGGCCAACGCGCCCCATGTCTTGGCGTGCGGAACCGGCGCGCCGGTGCTGCCGGAGGTGAACACAATGGCTGCGAGCTGCCTTGCGGGGATGGACGGGACCGGCGGCGTGGTGGCCGGGGCCTCGCCGGCCGGGCGCACGGGGCAGGTAGGGAGCGGGCTGGAGCCACAATCATCGGCCGCGCCATAGGCGCCGGGAAACCGCCCCGCCAACGCTGCCAGCCCAGCGTCCGACCGGTCCCCCGTCAGCAGGCAGGGCTGGCGGCGGAGCAGCGCCGCGGCGAAGGCGACGGCAAAGGCGTAGCGGTCGCGGCACAGGTTAACCATGTGCCCGGCGTCTGGCAGCGCTTTTGCCAAGGTCAGCGCGTCATGCAGGAAGGCGGCGGCGGTCACCGGCCGGTCATGGCGGTAGAACAAGACCGCGCCCGGCGGCCGGTCGGTCAGCGGCTCAAGATCAGGCCCCGACACGGACGCCGTCACGCGGGCCATGCCTATCGGGTCCGGTGCGCCTCGATGTGGCCGGTCAGGCTGCGGAGCGAGGCGAAGATCTGATGGTTGCGCTCATCGTCCGACCGCAGCTCGAAGCCATAGGCGCGGGTGATGGCCAGGGCCAGTTCCAGCGCGTCGATCGAGTCCAGGCCCAGCCCCTCCCCGAACAGCCGCATCTCCGGGTCGAGGCTGTCCGCCGCGACCTCAAGCTGCAGCGTATTGACCAGCAATTCGGCCACTTCCCGCTCGTGTGCGGCCTGGCTATGGATGCTCAGCACGGGATCGCCTTTGAGTTCGGTCACGTTCACTCCTGTATCGACCTTAGCCGTGTTGTCCTGCGCCACAAAATCATAGCGTGCGAGAGTGACATAAAGGATTAACAACGAACACGGGGAAGGCATCAGTTCAGCGTGGCAGTGGGCCGCTGCCCCACGCCTCGCAGCCGCATGCGTTCCTGCGCCACGGATTGGTAGAATTTGTCATAGAACGCCGGGAACGCCGGGTCTTCCGCGTAGGGCTGGCGTTCCTGCCACCAGCCGAGCGACCGGCGCGCGGCCTCGGCGTCCCGGTAGGCCGCGGCGAACGCCGCCGCGTTCCGACGGATATCCAGCTCGGCGGGATCGCTGAAAATCGCGTCGAACCAGCCTTGGTACGGGCCGAGCGGCGGGGCGTCGTAGAAGATCAGCTTGAGGTCGGTGTCGTACACCTCGTTCGGCCGCTGCGGCCCGCGCGCCTCGGCCAGGACGCCCGGCCCGACCGGCAAGCGGCCGTACTCTACCAGCGAGCGGCGCGCAGCCGAGTCGCGGTAGGCTTCCGGCAAATCCAGCAAGCGAAGGTCATTGGCACGGCGCATCAGGTTGACGAACTCGTTCTTCGGCGTGGGGAAGTCGAACACCGAGACCAGGAACGGGCGGTGGATGCGCCACGGCGCCCAAAGCCCAGCAGCGGCGAGCGCGTTGTGCGCCAGGTGGATGCAGTTGTCGGTGAACACGCTCCATTCGAACTGCTGCGCCCCGCTGCGGTACGGCGCGTTCTGCTCGTTGAGAAACGCCACCATCGCCGCCATCTGCGCCCGGCTGACCGGCACGCGCGCGCAATACCGGCCGCGCCCGAGGCTGATGGCGTAGTCGGTCGCGACCGAAACCTCGTACTTCGTGCCCTCCGGCGCCCAACCGGATGGCATGGCGGCGAACACCCGCGGGTGGAACACGACGCCGTCGTAGATGCGCAGTCGCTTCGCCTGCTGCTGCACCCGGGCGTAGGCGTCGCGCGTCACCGGCGCGTCCGGGGCCAAGCCGCCGTGGAAGAAGAACTCGCGGCCTGGCGTCGCCACCCATTTCGCGTTCAGGAAATGCGCGTTCATGCTCAGGCCCACGCCGTCCGGCGCGCGGCCTCCCACCCCGTCGCAGACCTCCAGCACCGGGTAGGCCATGCCTGCGACCCGGCAGGCGCCGTTGAGGTAGAACACCGCGTGCCCGCCGATCTCCCCCCGGATGTCCGCGCCGAAGCCGGGCTTCTTCTTGATCTGCGACAATGCGCAGTACTCGGCGTAGTAGGGGTGTTGGTCGGCATAGGCAGCCTCGTCCCCGGCAGCGCCTGGGATGTCAAAGTTGGCGACGCTGCATCCGGTGAGCCAAAGGGCGGCCAGCAGGGGTGCCAAGCGTCGTACGGCCATGGCGCGTGCTGTATCGCGCCGTCCCGCCCCGTGTCCACCCGCGGACCTGGCCAGGCGAGTGCCTCTTTGTTGTGCAGCAGTCAAACGTCCGCCGAAACGGCTGCGAGAAATGCAGCCTCCCGCTTGGTATGGGCTTTGCTTTCCCGGACGCAGGCGGGATATTCCATGCCGGCCTGTTCCTGGCGGAAACCGGCCGGTGTGCCCATCTACGTTCCAGGAGGCGGCGGCTGCGGGCATCGCGCTGCCAGGTCTTCTGCGCGTCTATGCTGAGGAGATTGCTTGATGCCCACGAACTCGCTGCTGGACCCGGCGCCCTTCACGCTCAGCCTCCATGGCCTGCGCGTGCTGCTGGTGGGCGGGGACTTGGCGGCGGCTGATTTCCTGCTGCGCCAGGGCGCGCTGCTCCACGTCGTCAACCCGGCGCCCGATGGGGGCACGCTGGCGCTGGCGGCGGAGGGCCGGCTGCGGCTGGACCGCCGGGCGTTCGATCCGGCCGACCTCGACGGCGTGCAGCTATGCGTCGCGGCGCGCGGGCCGGGCGATGCCGGGGCAGCGGC
>CAXUJE010000354.1:0-6064 GCA_964251035.1 uncultured Acetobacteraceae bacterium | reverse complement strand
ACAAGCGCACCTTCCCCGCCATCGACATCACCAAGTCCGGCACCCGCAAGGAGGAGCTGCTGGTGGAGCGCGGCACGCTGTCGAAGATGTGGGTGCTGCGCCGCATCCTGGGCCCGATGGGCATGACGGACGCGATGGATTTCCTGCTGGACAAGCTGAAGTACAGCAAGACCAACCAGGACTTCTTCGACGCGATGAACACCTGATCGAAAGCGGCTACCCGCCGGGTGGCCGCCGCAGATGCGTCGTGCGATAGATGTCCGCAAGCGGCACTCGGAAGCCGATGCTTTCCAAGACGAGGTCGCCGTCCAGGATGGTTTCCGGTTCTTGCGGCCATGTGCCGTCTGGACGGCGGCTCAGAATTTCAGCGCCGATGCTGAGGCTATATGGCATGAGGACTTCGCGTAGGCTTGGGATGGTAATGTAGGTCCAAACGTTCGACCAGGTTTCCGTTTGGTTGCTTGGCGAAAGAATCTCGACGATCAGCACCGGATCGGTAATGGCAGGCTCTGCCTGAGATTCGCTGCATCTTACGGCTATATCGGGAACACGCATGTTGGAGCGGCCCCGCACACGCGGAATCACGCCAGGTGCCGACAAGGCTGAGCACGGGCTTCCGTTCGCAACAAAGTGGTTCCCGATCAATCTACCCAACTCGTTCTGCAAAGCCGCATGGGTGGTTTTGGCCGGTGCCATGGCCTGCGGTTCGCCATCGACAAGTTGCCACACCAAACCGTCGCCTGAGTCCCAATCCAGGAACTCATCGACCGTCATCCGCACGGGGGATCTTCGCGATTGCAACCATGACCACGCACCATAACACGGCCGCACTGCCGGTCCACTGATCCCCGGTTGCGCCACCCCGCATTGCACAGTTAAAGATATCCTTATATACCGCCGCGCAAATCAGGAGCCGAGAGCCATGCCCGACGTGAACATCCCCCACGACTACAAGGTCCGCGACATCACGCTCGCCGAATGGGGCCGCAAGGAGATCCTGATGGCTGAGGACGAGATGCCCGGCCTCATGGCGTTGCGGGCCGAGTACGGCGCCTCGAAGCCGCTGGAGGGCGCGCGGATCGCCGGCAGCCTGCACATGACCATCCAGACCGCGGTGCTGATCGAGACGCTGACGGCGCTGGGCGCGACCGTGCGCTGGTCCTCCTGCAACATCTTCTCGACCCAGGACCACGCCGCCGCCGCGGTGGCCGTGGCCGGCACCCCGGTGTTCGCCTGGAAGGGCATGAACGAGCAGGAGTTCTGGGACTGCATCGAGGCGACGGTGCAGGGGCCGGACGGCTGGACCCCGAACATGATCCTGGACGACGGCGGCGACCTGACCAAGGTGATGCACGAGAAGCATCCGGACCTGCTGGCCGGCGTGAAGGGCCTGAGCGAGGAGACCACCACCGGCGTGCACCGGCTGTGGGAGATGGCGAAGGCCGGCACGCTCAAGGTGCCCGCGATCAACGTGAACGACAGCGTCACTAAGTCGAAGTTCGACAACCTGTACGGCTGCAAGGAAAGCCTGGTCGATGCCATCCGCCGGGGCACCGACGTGATGATGGCCGGCAAGGTCGCGGTCGTGGCCGGCTACGGCGACGTGGGCAAGGGGTCGGCGGCCAGCCTGAAGAACGGCGGCTGCCGAGTGCTGGTGACGGAGGTTGACCCGATCTGCGCCCTGCAGGCGGCGATGGAGGGCTATGAGGTCGTGACCATGGAGGACGCGGCCCCGCGCGGCGACATCTTCGTGACCGCAACCGGCAACATCGACGTGCTGACCGTGGACCACATGCGCGCCATGAAGAACCGCGCCATCGTCTGCAACATCGGCCACTTCGACAGCGAGATCCAGATCGAGGGCCTGCGCAACTTCAAGTGGGAGAACGTGAAGCCGCAGGTGGACGAGGTCGTGTTCCCCGACGGCAAGCGCCTGATCGTCTTGAGCGAGGGGCGGCTGGTGAACCTCGGCAACGCCACGGGGCACCCGAGCTTCGTGATGTCCGCCTCCTTCACCAACCAGGTGCTGGCGCAGATCGAGCTGTGGACGGCGCCGGCGGGCAAGTACCAGAACCAGGTCTATACGCTTCCGAAGCAGCTCGACGAGAAGGTGGCGGCGCTCCACCTCGCCAAGGTCGGCGCGGCATTGACCAAGCTGACGCCGAAGCAGGCGGAGTACATCGGTGCCGGCGTGTCCGGCCCGTTCAAGCACGACCTTTACCGCTACTGACCCGGCCGGCGCCGCCCTGGCGGATGGCCGGGGCGGCGCCTCCCGGGTTCGTGATCGAACTTTGATGCAATGTCACGGAGCTGTCGTGGAATAGGTTGGCCTGATGGCTAGGGTCCCGGAAAACGGGGGACCAAGCCGATGTCAGACATCACCATGGGCGCCGCAGAGAGGTCCGCAGGAACGGCCCAACGCCGTGGCCCCGACCTTGACGCCAAGCCGCACGGCTCGGTCGCCATCATCGTCGTCGGGCTGCTGGTCGTCGGCATCGGTTTCGTGGTGCAGGGCCTGACGCACGACATCTCGGCGGCGGGCGGGCCGCCGCTGGCCACCACCGCCATCGTGCTGCTGGGCCTGGCCCTGCTCATCGCGTTGGGGTTCGAGTTCGTCAACGGCTTCCACGACACGGCCAACGCGGTCGCGACCGTCATCTACACGCACAGCCTGCCGGCGCAGTACGCGGTGATCTGGTCGGGGTTCTTCAACTTCCTCGGCGTGCTCACCTCCTCGGGCGCCGTCGCCTTCACCGTGGTGAGCCTGCTGCCGGTCGAGCTCATCCTGCAGGTCGGCAGCGGCGCCGGGTATGCGATGATCTTCGCGCTGCTGATCGCGGCCATCATCTGGAACCTGGGGACCTGGTCGCTCGGGCTGCCGGCCAGCTCGTCCCACACGCTGATCGGCTCGATCATCGGGGTGGGCCTGGCCAACCAGTTGCTCAGCACCGGGTCGAGCGTGTCGGGCGTGGACTGGAGCCAGGTCTGGGGCGTGTTCAAGGCGCTGATCGTCAGCCCCATCGTCGGCTTCATCGGCGCGGCGCTCCTGCTGCTGCTGATGAAAGCCGTGGTGAAGTCCAAGCAGCTCTATGAGGCGCCGGACGGCAGCAGCAAGCCGCCCGCGTGGATACGCGGCCTGCTGATCCTGACCTGCACCGGCGTGTCGTTCGCGCATGGCTCCAACGACGGGCAGAAGGGCATGGGCCTGATCATGCTGATCCTGATCGGCGTGGCGCCCACGGCCTACGCGTTGAACCGGGCGCTGCCGGAAAGCAGCACGCCTGCCTTCATTCAGGCAACCGAGCGGGTGGAGGGCGTGTTCACCGCCCGCGCGCAGAACGAGGCCATCCCAGTCGATCAGGCACGAGGCCGGGTAACGGAGGCGTTGCAGGACAAGAGCTTCGACCAGCCCGAGGTCTTCGCGGCGATGTCCAGCCTGGCGCACGACATGGCGGCGCAGGTGCAGGGCTACGGCGCGATCAAGCGCGTGCCGGCGGAGCAGGTGCAGAACGTCCGCAACGACATGTTCCTGGCGTCCGAGGCCGTGCGCCAGATGGAGAAGCAGGGTTTGGCCTTCAACGGCGATGAGAACGCCGCGCTGAAAGGCTGGAAAAGCGAGCTTGACGCCGGCACCAAGTTCATCCCGCTCTGGGTCAAGGTGGGCGTCGCGGTGGCGCTGGGCCTGGGCACGATGATCGGCTGGAAGCGGATCGTGGTGACGGTGGGCGAGCGGATCGGCAAGACGCACCTGACCTATGGGCAGGGCGCCTCGGCGGAGCTGGTGGCCATGGCGACGATCGGGGCCGCGGACATGTATGGCCTGCCGGTCTCGACGACGCACGTCTTGTCGAGCGGCGTCGCGGGCGCCATGGCGGCCAACGGGTCGGGCCTGCAATGGAGCACGGTGCGCAGCATCGCGATGGCCTGGGTCCTGACGTTGCCGGCGGCGGCGTTGCTGGCGGGCGGGCTGTATTTCCTGTTCCGCCAGGTGTTCTAAAGCCCCCAGGTATTCTAAAGCCGCAGGACCGACACGCATCCCGGTCCCAGGTCCTCCGCGAGCCGGGCCAGGTGCTGGTGATGCGTCAGCACGATGACCTGCACATGGGCGCTCAATGCTACCAAGGCCCGGAGCGCCGCCGCCGCACGGCCGTCGTCGAAGGTTTGCAGGATGTCGTCGGCGATGAACGGCAGCGGCGGCCCGGCGGCGCAATGGTCCCGCAACGCCACCAGCCGCAGCGCCAAGTAAAGCTGGTCCCGCGTGCCCTCCGAAAGCTGGTGCAGCTCCTTGCGCTCCGTGGGATGCCGGCGCTCCACCGCATGGAGCGCTGCGCCGTCAGGGCCGTCCTCCGCGGCGGCGATGCCGTATGCGCCCCCTGTCACGGCGGAAAACGCCTCTGAGATGCTGCGCAGCCCGCTGCCCGCGTCGCCCTCCACCGCCGCCATCGCGCGGGCCATCATCCCGGACGCGACCTGGAGCACAAGCTGCTCTTCCAGCCGCCGGGCATACAGCGTGGACGCCGCCTCAAGCCCGGCGCGCGCCTCGATGGCCGCGGTGGCTTCGGCCTCGGCGTCGAACTCGGTCCGCAGCTTGTCGAGCACGACCGCCGCGGCCTCGGCCCGCGCCCCGGCGTCGGCTGCTGCGGCCTCGGCGGCGTCGCGCTCGGCCGCCATCGCTTCGGGCGCAACCGCGTCCGCGTCCTCCAGCAAAGCCTGCTCCGCCCGGCCGTCGCCGTGTTCCCGCAGGCCGGCCAGCGCCGCGTCGCGCATGGCCGCGTGACGGCTGTTCTCCCGGGCCGCGGCGATGCGGGCGTCGGCCTCCTCCGCCGTCGCGGCGCCGGCAGCGGCAATGACCCCGTCCAGGCCGTGCTGCGCCGCATCGAGCCGCCGCTTGGCATCATCCAGCGCCTCGCGGCTTTGCCGGAGCGCGCGCTGCGCCTGCTCCCACCCGCTGTCCAACGCCGCGGCCCGGCGCGCCCGGGCCCCCCGCGCCGGGGCCGGGGCGGCCGCGGCCGGTCCCCCCGGCGGTCCCCACGCGCCCGCACGCGCCTGGACGGCCACGGCGAAGCCGTCGAGGTCCGATTGCATGTCGGCGATGCGCGCTTGCAGCGCCCTCCCCTCCCGGTCGTGACCATCGAGTTCCGCGGTCCGGTCAAGCACCGCCGCGGTCACGTCCGGAGGTTCGCCGGATGGCCGGCCGAGGCGGTGCAAGATCTCCGCCCAACCTGCGTCCCAGTCCCGCAACGCCGCCGCAGTGGTCGCCAGGACCTCGGCTGCGTCCCGTTGCTCCCGCTGCGCCGCGTCGCGCATGGCCTGACGGCCGGCCAATGCCCGTTCGGCTGCCTGCGCCTCCGCGACCCGGGCATCGCCGAGCGCCAGCAAGGCGGGCAGCGGCTGGTCCGATGCGCCCAGCAGCGCCACGAGCCGCCGGGTCCAGGCCGCGTGGGTGGCGGCGAGGTCGGCTGCAGCACCCTCCGCCACCTCGGCCGCCTGCATCGCCTGGACCACCCGCAGCCGGGCGGCCAGCATCCCGCGCAGGTCCGTCATGGTCGAGCCGGGGCCAAGGCCGAAGGGCGCGCAGACGGCGGTCCAGGCCTGGACGGCATCGCCCAGGGCGGCGCCGGCCTCCGCTGCCGCCTGGCACGCGGCGTCCCGTTCCACATCGAGCGCCACGGCCCGCCGGGTCAGCCGGTCGACCTCGTTGACCCGGTCAAGCTCGGCCATCCGGCGGTCGGCCAGCTCGTCGGCGGCGCGGACGTGCCGTTCAAAGGCCAGCGGCAGCGGCTCGTCGCCGGCATAGGCGCGCTCCCCTTCCGTATCCGGGCCGCCCGGCGAGAAGGCGCGCCGCAGGATCAGCCGCCAGCCGCGGTCGCGCGCCGCCCGGGCCGCGGCGATGGCGGCGGCGTCCGGCAAGGGCTGTTCCCGCAGCGACGCCAGGCGGGCGAGCGCCTCGTCCCGTTCCCGCGTCAGCCGGGCCTGCGCGGCCTTGGCATCCCGGTCCAGCGCCTCGGCCGCGGCGCGTGCCGCGTCCAGCCGCTCGAACGCCGCCTCGGCCGGGGGCGTCAGC
>CAXUJE010000353.1:1953-6108 GCA_964251035.1 uncultured Acetobacteraceae bacterium | reverse complement strand
CGACCACCCCCCCGGCCCACCGGCCGGCGGCCGCGCCCGCCTCCTCCACCTCCGTCACGCGGCGCAGGTCGTCGCCGACCGCCAGCAGCAGCCCGCCGCCCAGGCCGGACACCAGCGCCCGCACCCGCTCGGGCCGCCCGTCGTCCTCGGACGCCTCGGGCACTTTCACGAATGTCCAGCCGGGCCGCAGGGCTGCGACGGTCGGCATCTCGCCGGCAAGGTGCTGGCCAGTCCCGTCCTGCAGCAGGTAGTCGAGGGCTGTCGCCCCGCGGCCGCGCGACCCCACGACGGCCAGCAGCCGGTCCAGGCCGCCCGCGCGGAACTCCTCGCGCAGGAAGGCCGTCTCGGTCTCGATCCGGGCCGTCATCTGCTGCCTCAGGGCGGAGCGCGCCGCCAGGAACACGGCCAGGCCCAGCACGGTCGCCGAGGCGGCGAACACGGCGACGTAGAGCGCCGCGAGCCGGAAGCTCGCCGTGCGCAGCAGCCGGGGCGTGGGGAGTTTAAGGGCCGGGCGCACGAAGCACGTAGCCGGCGCCGCGGACGGTATGGATCAGCTCCGGGTCACGCCCGCCGCGGCTGAGCTTGGACCGCAGGCGGCTGATATGCGTCTCGACGATGTTGGTCTTGGGATCGAAATGGAAGTCCCATACCTCCTCCAGCAGCATGGTCCGCGTGACCACCCGGTCGGCGTGGCGCAGCAGGAACTCCAGCAGGCGGAACTCGCGCGGCTGCAGCTCCACCCGCCCGTCGCCGCGGGTGACGGTGCGGCGGAGCAGGTCCAGCTCCAGGTCGGCGACGCGCAGCCGGGTCGGCACGTCGGACAAGGGCGGACGCCGCGCGAGCGCGTGAAGCCGGGCCATCAGCTCGGCGAAGGCGAACGGCTTGACGAGGTAGTCGTCACCGCCTGCCTCCAGCCCGCGCACGCGGTCGCCGACCCCGCCGAGCGCGGTGAGGAACAGCACCGGCGCCCGGACGCCGGTTTCGCGCAGCGCCCGCACGAGGCCAAGCCCGTCGAGGCCCGGCAGCATGCGGTCCACCACGAGCACGTCATGGCCGCCGCCCGTGGCCAGGAACAGGCCGTCCTGGCCGGTGGGCGCGAGGTCCACGACATGGCCGTGCTCGCGCAAGCCGCGGGCGACGTAGGCGGCCGTTTCATTGTCGTCCTCGATCACCAAGATTTTCATGCCGCCATCGCCCACTTCCTACCTGATCCTAGGCGCCTCGATCTCCGCCGGGGATAGGTCTGGACGCCTTGTCCATGGTGCGCCAGCGCTTGGGCGGTAAGCGGCATAGACGGCCGCGGCCAGCCCGGCGAACACCAGGACGCCGACGTTGGAGCCAAGGCCCAGCGCCTCCGTCGCGAGGTCGCCGGCAGCCGTGCCCAGGGCGAAGGTGAACAGGATGGCCGTCCAGTGGAACAGCTCCCGCTCCCTCGTAGCGATCGTGTGGATCGACAGCGTCCGCTCGCTGCCATGCCAAAGCGCGAAGGTCGCGGCCAACAGGACGGCAAACGCTGCCGTACTGGTGTAAAGGCTGATGTCAAGCCGGTCGGTGAGGGCGCCGGTGATCTGGGTCCCGACCACGCTCACGAGGACGACGGTCGGCCAGTAGATCCAGGGCACGTACTGTTGCGACCGCAGTTGCGCGACCAGCGCCGCCGCCAGCAGGGCAGCCATGATGCCGCCCGTGACGGCGGTGCCGAGACCCCCATGGACCGCGAGGGTGTCGGCGCCGGTCTCTCCCACGGTCGTGGGCATGACCTTGATGACCCAGAAGGCCAGCGTGACCTCCGGGACCTTGTTCAGCATCCGGTTGGCGGTCGATGAATGGGACGGCATGGCGGCTCCCGGCGGCTGGTTGACGGGAGGCACTCTGCTCCGGGCCGGGTTGGGTCTTTCTGAACCGGTGGTTGGGAATTCCCAATGTGCCCGGTGGTCTGGCCGTCAGCCTGCCTGGGCAGGCTGGCCTTCTGGCGCCAACGGCTGATCCACCCGCGCCGGGCCTGGCATGACGGCGGGGCAGCAGGCGATCTCGACGACGCAGCCGGCCTCGCTGCCGCCGATCCGCAGGCGGAAGCCGTGCAGCGACACGATGGCCGCGACCAGGCTCAACCCCAGGCCGCTGCCCTCGACCGTGCGGCTTTTCTCCGTGCGGTAGAAGCGCTGCAGGACCCGCTTCCGCTCGGACGGCAGGATGCCCGGCCCGTTGTCGGCCACGCGGATGCAGGCGCCATCCGGCCCGCCGTAGAGCGACAGCGTGACATCGGTCCCGGCCGGCGTGAACTTGACCGCATTGTCCAGGAGGTTGCCGACCGCTTCCAGCAGCAGGTCGCGGTCCCCCGGCACCGCGCTGGCGGCAGTGACGCGCAGGTGCAGCCTCACGTCCTTCTCCTCTGCCACCGGCTCATAAAGCTCGGCCGCATCGCGCAGCAGCCCGCCCAGATCCACCGGCGCGAAGGCGGCGCGCCGCTGCCCATGCTCGATCTCGCCGATCCGCAGCACGGCGCTGACCACCGCAAGCGCTTGGTCCACGGAGGCGATGGCGCGGTCGGCCGCCGCCTGGAACTCCTCGCGCGTCAGGGCCTCCTCGCGGCTGCGCTCCAGCCGCGTGCGGACCCGGGTCAGCGGCGTGCGCAGGTCGTGGGCGATGCTGTCGCCCACGCCGCGGATTTCCTCCACCAGCTGCTCGATCCGGTCCAGCATCCCGTTCACGGCCGCCGCCACCCTGTCCAGCTCGTCGGCGGCGCCGCGCGTCGGCAGGCGCTCCTGGAGGTGCCCCTGCATGATCCGCCCGACCGCCTCATGCACGGCGGCGATGCGCCGCTGGCCGCGCCAGGCGAGCACGGTGCCGCCTGCCAGCGACAGCATGACCGCCGGCGCCAACCCAAGGCCGAGCGCGCGCAGAATGAGCTCCTGCGCCTGGTCCAGCTCATCGATGTCATACCCGAGCACGAGCATCCGGCCGTCGCCGAGCCGCCTGGCGACGCCGCGCACGACCTCTGGCGAGTCTCCGTCGCGGTCCCGGTCGATCGGCCCGATTGCCACCCGGTGGGCCCGCCCGTCCGCTTGCAGTCCTGCCGGCAGCGCAAGGACGTTGCCGCCCAGCCAGTTGCCGTCCGGCCCGAACACCGCGCCGTAGCGGACGCCGTGCAGGTCCTCCGCCAGCCAGGCCACCAAACGCGGGACGGCTTCGCCTGGCCCATCCGCGATGCGGCGGGTCGCGGCCAGGACGATCCCGTCGATCCGCCCCTGCTCGCGCGCCGCGGTCTGCCAATAGATGAATGCGAACAGAAGCAGCGCCATCGCGGTGAAACCGCCGGCGATGGCAAGCGTCCAGCGAAATGCGGTCGTCGCGGCGAGCAGCCCCAGGGACCGCACTATGGACCGCATCTAAGGCGGCGCGTCGAGCATGAAGCCGATGCCGCGGACGCTGGACAGCAGCTCGGCCTCATCGGGACCGTCAAGCTTGCGCCGGAGGCGTCCCATGTGCACGTCCACAAGGTTCGAGCGCGGCGTGAAACGGTAGTTCCAAACGTCCTCGAACAGCATGGCGCGCGTGACCGTCTGGCCAGCCCGCCGCGTCATGTACTCCAGAAGCCGGAACTCGCGCGGCAGCAGGTCCAGCACCCGGCTGCCCCGCCGGGCCGTGCGCGCCACCAGATCCAGCTCAAGCGGGCCGACGCGCAGCACGGTCTCCGGCCCATACGCCGGGCGGCGCAGCAGCGCCTCGATGCGCGCCGCCAGCTCGGCCAGGGCAAACGGCTTGCCGAGGTAGTCGTCGCCGCCGGCGCGCAGGCCGCGCACCCGCTCGTCCACCCCGTCCAGCGCGCTCAGCACCAGGGCGGGCGTGCGGACGCCGGCGTGGCGCAGGGCTTCGATCACGCCCAGCCCGTCCAGCCCGGGCAGCAGGCGGTCCACCACGAGCACGTCCGCCCGGCCCGTCCCGGCCTGCGCGAGGCCGTTCGGTCCCGTCGCGGCGCAGGCCACCTCGTAGCCGCGCCGGCGGAAATAGCCGGCCACCTCCTCGGCCGTTTCCTCGTCGTCCTCGATCAGAAGAAGCCGTGTCATGTCGTCCTCGCGTCAGGCCTTTCGGGGTGCCGGGCTGGCATTCCTGCGGCCGGGCCAGCGTCCTTGCCCCGGCGGTTGGGACCCCCAT
>CAXUJE010000353.1:0-1943 GCA_964251035.1 uncultured Acetobacteraceae bacterium | reverse complement strand
GGCCCACCCCCCGGGAACAGGACGCACCGGCCCGACGCTGGAACGCTACAGCCGTGCCCAACCAGCCTGCCCGGCTTGCCAGCCGCTATTCCGCGGCTTCCCGCCCGGCCGCGAGGCCCAGCCCTTCCGCGATCCGCCGGCCCATGTCCGGATGGACCTTGTGCCAGTGGCGCAGCATGCGCTCCTGGATCGGGCGCGGGTCGGCGATGCCCATGGCCGGGTTGCTCATGCTGCCCACGATGTTCCCGACCAGGTGCGCCCGGCCCTCGTCGTCCAGCACCTTCTCCCACAGCACGCGCGGCTGGCCGTACAGGTCCTCGTCATCGCCGGGGTAGGTCGTGTAGCGGCCGCCGTTGCCGTCGATGCGCAGCGGCGGCTCCATCACCGACGGGTCCTCCTTGGGGCCGTCGAACGAATTCGGCTCGTAATCCACCCCGCCGCCGCCGTTGCCGTCCACCCGGCCCAGGCCGTCGCGGTTGTAGGTCGCGACCGCGGCCCACGGCCGGTTGATCGGCGCCTGATGGTAGTTGACGCCCATCCGGTAGCGGTGCGCGTCGCCGTAGGACAGGATGCGGTTCTGCAGCACCTTGTCCGGGCTGAAGCCGATGCCCGGCACCACGTTGCTCGGCTCGAACGCCGACTGCTCCACCTCGGCGAAGTAGTTCTGGACGTTGCGGTTCAGCTCCATCACGCCGACCTCGTGCAGCGGGTAGTCCGCATGCGGCCAAACCTTGGTGAGATCGAACGGGTTCCACTTGTAGGTCTCGGCCTCCTTTTCCGGCATGACCTGCAGCTTCATGGTCCAGCGCGGGAAGTCGCCGGCCGCGATGGCGTCGTGCAAGTCCTGCGTGGAGCTGTCGGGGTTGGCGCCCATGATCCGCGTCGCCTCGGCGTCGGTCGCGTTCTTGATGCCCTGCTGGCTGATCATGTGGAACTTGACCCAGAACCGCTCGCCGCCCGCGTTCCAGAGGCTGAAGGTGTGGCTGCCGTAGCCGTGCATGAAGCGCGCGGAGTAGGGCGTGCCGCGGTCCGAGTACAGGATCATCACCTGGTGGACCGCCTCGGGCGACAGGCTCCAGTAGTCCCAGCGGCGCCAGTGCGGCTTGAGGTGGGTGCCGGGGTCGCGCTTCTGCGTGCGGATGAAGTCGCTGAACTTCAGCGGGTCACGGATGAAGAAGATCGGCGTGTTGTTGCCCACCAGGTCCCAGTTGCCTTCCTCCGTGTAGAACTTCATGGAGAAGCCGCGGGGGTCGCGGGCAATGTCGGCCGAGCCGCTCTCCCCGCCTACGGTGGAGAAGCGGGCGAACATCGGGCAGGCGTTGCCGACCCGGCCGAACAGCTTGGCGCGGGTCCATTGGCTGATGTCGTGGGTCACGGTGAAGGTGCCGTGCGCGCCGTAGCCCTTGGCGTGCACCACGCGCTCCGGCACGCGCTCGCGGTTGAAGTGCGCCATCTTCTCGATCAGGGCGAAGTCCTGCATCAGCATCGGGCCGCGCGGCCCGGCGGTCAGCGAGTTCTGGTTGTTCGCAACCGGGTTGCCGGACTCTGTGGTCATCGTCTTTGGTGTGTCAGCCATCGTACCCTCCTGCTGTGGACACGAAGACGATTGGCACGGGCAGCCGGCCGGACCACTAAATTCGGGTTCAGAGTCAGGACGCATTGTTGCGCGGACGTTGGTTTCCTTTAACGTCAGCGTTGGCGCAACAACCGTTGCGGCGACCCGGACCTGCTCCAGTGCAGCTTGCCGGCCTGACCCGGGCGCCCTGCCCGCCTTCGCTGATCGGCTGGGCTTGCAGGCGCCGCTGACCCGTGATCGAGGCGCCAGGGTTGGGCGCCGCGCCAACGCTTTCGGCCACCGCCTCGTCATAGGGGCATAAGAAGGACGATCCATGCAGCCTGTCAGCACCGACGCCAAACGTTACGACCCGACGACCATGTTCTTC
>CAXUJE010000352.1:0-6148 GCA_964251035.1 uncultured Acetobacteraceae bacterium | reverse complement strand
GCCGGGCGACCCGCCGCCGCGGGAGCCGGCCCCGGCGCCGCCGCCGGAGCGCGAGCCGCCGGCCCTGGGGCTCGACCGCCCGGGGCGGGCGGGCCAGAGCGTCGCCTTCACCGGCGGCGACGTGACGGTGATCGGCTCCGTCGCCTCGGGGTCAGAGGTCATCGCCGGCGGCTCGATCCACGTGTACGGCACGCTGCGCGGCCGGGCCATCGCCGGGCTGCGGGGGTCCGGCCCTGGCGGCGTGCCGGCGCGCATCTTCTGCCGCCGGCTGGAGGCGGAGCTGCTGGCGATCGACGGGGTATACAAGACGGCGGACGAGATGGACCCGGCCTTGCAGGGCCGCGCGGTGCAGGTCTGGCTGGACGGCGACCAGATCGCGATCGCCGCGCTCGATTAATTTCCAGTTCATGAGGTGACGGCGATGGCCAAGGTGTTGGTCGTGACATCGGGCAAGGGAGGCGTGGGCAAGACGACCTCGACAGCGGCGCTGGGCGCGGCGCTGGCGCAAACCGGCCAGAAGGTCGTCGTGGTGGATTTCGACGTGGGGCTGCGCAACCTTGATCTGATCATGGGGGCGGAGCGCCGGGTCGTCTACGACCTGATCAACGTCGTGCAGGGCGACGCGAAGCTGTCGCAGGCGCTGATCCGCGACAAGCGGCTTGAGACCCTGACCTTGCTGCCGGCCAGCCAAACCCGCGACAAGGACGCGCTGACCTCCGAGGGCGTCGCCCGCGTCATGGGGGAGCTGAAGGAGAAGTTCGACTGGGTCATCTGCGACAGCCCGGCCGGCATCGAGCGCGGCGCGCAGCTTGCGATGTACCACGCCGACACCGCCGTCGTCGTGACCAACCCCGAAATCTCCTCCGTGCGCGACAGCGACCGCATCATCGGCCTGCTGGACAGCAAGACCGAGCGCGCGGAGAAGGGGGAGCGCGTGGACAAGCACCTGCTGCTGACGCGCTACGACCCGGCCCGCGCCAAACGCGGGGAGATGCTGAAGACCGAGGACATCCTCGAAATCCTGTCGATCCCGCTGCTGGGCATCATTCCGGAAAGCCAGGACGTGCTGCGCGCCAGCAACCTGGGCTCCCCTGTCACGCTCGCCGACCCGGCCTGCGCGCCCGCCCGCGCCTACACGGACGCGGTCCGGCGGCTGATGGGGGAAAAACTGGCCATGGCAGTGCCGGGTGACAGAAAAGGCCTGTTCAACAAGCTGTTTGGACGGAGGGTTGCTTGAGCCTGTTCAACCTCTTCAATCGACGCACCTCCGCCCCGGTGGCGCGGGAGCGGCTGCAAATCCTGCTCGCGCATGAGCGCATCTCCGGCGGCTCCGGCAACCATTCGCAGCTTGTGGCGGTGCTGCAGGAGGAAATCCTGGCGGTGATCGCCCGGCACATGCAGATCGACCGCGACAAGGTCGTCGTCAAGCTGGACCGCGCCGACGACGTCTCGATGCTCGAAATTGACATCGAGATGCCGCCCCAAGCCAGCGAGTCGCCACCGCAGGCCAGGGCGCAGGCCTGACCTGCGGCCTGCGGCTCGGAACGCTAGGCCAGACGTCCCCTTAAAGGTTGCCTGCGGCGTCCGCGTGGCCCGGCTGACGCTCCATTGCGCCCGCCATGCGGATCATATCGCCGACGTTGCGCCAGTGCTGCAGCGCCTCGCCCAACGTCAATTCGATGAACATGCGCCGCGGCTTGCGACCCGCCGCGGCTTCGCTCGCGATCTCCCGCGAGAGGTGCACCACGACCGCGCCGGCCAGCGCCTCCGCCGTGAGGTGCGATCCCTCGACCTCGGCGAGGTAGCCGGCACTGAAACCTGAGTTCGGCATGTCCAACCTTCCCGTCAAAACCCACTCCAAAAGTTATAACACTCTCGTGATGAACAAGATGGTAATTTCGGTTAGCCGGCAATCTCAGCATGTTTGTTGCACGACAGTCACAGAGTGGCCATTCAGCCACGCGAGGCGGTGTGCAGGGCGTCGCCAACCGCCTGCATGACGGCGGCGGGCGTGATGCCGGCCATGCCGTGCGTCCGGTCAAGCCCGTCCGGCGGCAGCACGGGCACGATCAGCGGGCTGTGCCGCAGCGGCCTCGTCGCGCCGAACAGCCCATAGCTGCGCGTGCCGACTGCCGCCGCGATGTTGAGCGCCGCGGTGTCGTTGCCCACGTAGAACGCAGCCTCCGCCAGCAGCGCCGCGACCTCCTGCAAATGCCAGCCCAGCGCCAGCCGGACCCGCCCCGCTTGCGCGCCGAGCGCCGCGATGATGGCGGCGGCCATGCCCTGCTCCGCCGGGCCGCCCACCAGCGCCACCTCCGGCCACCCGGCCTCCAGCAGCGCCGCCGCCAACGCCGCGAAGCGCGTCGCCCCCCAGTTCTTCCAGTCGTCCGAGGCCGCGATGCCGAGCGCCACGAATCCAACCGGGCTTGCCGGGCCGTCCGCCCGAAGTCGACGCAGCGCCGCGAGACGGTCCGCCTCGCGGACATGCAGGGTTGGGTCCGGCCGGTCGAGCGCGATCCCGGCCGCCGCCATCCACGCGCTTGCCTGGTCGTAGGGATGGTCCTTCCACGCGGAGCGCGGCAGGAACGGTCCCCGCAGCACCCGGCGCTGCATCCCGATGCCATAGCCGTGCCGGTGCCGCACGCCCATCGCCAGCACGGCCAGCGTCAGGTTGCGGCTGCGGGTCATCAGCACCGCGCCGTCGCAATCGAGGGCGCGCAGGTCGCGGACCAGCCGCAGCATCCCGGCGTTGCCCTCGTGCCGCCCGCCCGGACTCCATTGGCCGCGCTCGACGTACAGGATGCCGTTCACCCCGTCCTCCGGCCCGACGAACTGGTCCGCCATCGACCGGGGCCGGGTCACCAGCGTGACGCGGCCGGCGACGTGCCGCGCCAGCGCCCGGATGTGCGGCAGGTGCCAGATCATGTCGCCGATGCCGACGCGCGGCTGCACCAGCGCCAAATGGCGCATTTGCGGGATCATCGGGGACCGGGGCCTAAGCCACCTTGGTGATCGCCCACTTGACCTGCTGCGTGCCGTCCGCCTTGCCGGCCAGAACGACCTGCTGCGCCGGGCGCGGGTCGGGGCCGCCGAGGTACACGCTCTCTTCAAGCGACATCTGCACGCCTTCCGCCCGCAGGCGCCAACTGCTGCCGCCGGGCAGGCGGAGCAGCACCGTCTCGTGGTCCGGCTGCAAGGCGGCGCCCACGGCCGGGTGCAGGTGGAAGCGGACGGCGTAGGGCTGCGGGGCGGCCCCCTCGACCGCGTCCTCCCCACGGATGTCCTCGCCGCTTTCGGCCATGTACAGGCGGCGGCGGTGCAGCGCGCCGAAAGAGGCCAGGTAGCCGTCGTGGCTCGCCTCCAGCCAATGCGCGCCATTGGCCTCCTGGCGCTGCACCTCCACCTGGTTCGGATGGCGGCCGATGCCGCAGGGACGCAGCTCCGACGAGTTGGTGTCCGCGATCACCAGGGTGGAGTGCGCCGCGGTGGCGCGGCTCGCGTCCTGCCAGGCCGGGCCGGCCGCGGGCGCCGCGCCGCAGTTCACGATCATCCGGTCGCGCCCGACCGACACCTCGATCGACAGCGTGCCGGCATGGGCCAGCCGGTCGATGCCGGGCGGCGGCGGCGCGCCGCAGTCCACCACCAGCACGCAGCGCCCGGCCTGCAAGCGGTGGAACCCGCCCTCCGTCAGCCCGGCCGGCGCCCGGCCGGCACGCCCGGTCTGGTTGAGCACAAGGTCGATCAGCGGCGCCGCCTCCTCCTTCGCCCCGTTGAACAGCGCCAATCCCCCGTCCCCGTGCCGGAACGCGCGGAGCGCCGGCGCCATGCGCTCGATGGCCGAGGCCAGCGCAGTCGGCGGGTGCGCCTGCGCGGCTTGCAGCAAGGCGCGGATCTCGGTCAGGTCCTGCAGGGCCGCGAGCTGCGCGGCCGGGCTGCGCTCCACATGGCAGCCGTCCGGCAGCACCTGACGCGCAATCTCCTGCGGCAGGAAGCGCAACGCACGGGTGAGAAACGCCGCGTGGTCCGGCAGCGCCACCGCGGCGGCGATCAGGCCCTTCAGCGCCGTGAGCGCGCGGGCGTCCAGCTCCTCAGCCGGCATGGAGGCTGCCAGCATGCGGGCATCGGCCACCAAGCGGCCCATCAGCCGCGTGCGGAACGCGTCGTCGGCGCTGGCGGCGAAGAAGTCGTAATGGCCCAGCCAGGCGGTGATCCGCGCGCCGGCCACGTCCGGGCGGCGCGCCAACCGCTCCAAGGAGGGTGTCGCGATCCAGTCGGCAACCAAAGTGCGGGCACGGGTGCGGGCAGCGTCCGTGCCGAGCGCGCGCAGGTCGCGCAGCCAGGTGAAGCCGTGCGCCGCGGCGCGCAGCGAGTCGCGGCCCTGCGTGCTGGCCCAGCTGCCGGGCGCCAGGCGGTGTGCGGCGCCGCCCAGCACCATCTCGTCCTGCAGCAGCCGGGCGCCGCGGGCGGGATCGCCCGGCCAAGGATCGCGCACCGGCAGGGCCGGCGCGTCCGGCACCCGGCCCATGCGCAGCACCGGCATCCCGGCCATGACCCGGCGCGCATCCCGCGCCCACCGGCCTGGATTGATCATGCCGCGCCCCGCATCCCGTCCATCGCCATCCGATAGTCCCTCGCCGCGAACACCGCGGTGCCCGCCACCAGCACCCCCGCCCCGGCCGCGACCGCCCGCGGCGCCGTCTCCGGCGTGATGCCGCCGTCCACCTCGACCGCGACCGGGCGCCCGGCGATCATGCCGCGGACCTCCGCCACCTTGCCGAGTTGCCCCTCGATGAACGCCTGTCCGCCGAAGCCCGGGTTGACCGTCATCACCAGCACCAGGTCCGCCACGTCCAGCACATGCGCCACCGCCGCCGCCGGCGTACCGGGGTTCAGCGCGACGCCCGCGCGCTTGCCGAGCGAGCGCACCAGTTGCAGCGTGCGGTGCAGATGCGGCCCGGCCTCCGCGTGCACGATGATGTGGTCCGCCCCGGCTTCCGCGAAGGCCTGGACGTAGGGATCGGCGGGGCTGATCATCAGGTGCACGTCGAACGGGATACGCACCTTCTGGCGCAGCGCCTTGAGCACGGAGGGACCGAACGAGATGTTCGGCACGAAGTGGCCGTCCATCACGTCCAGATGCAGCCAGTCGGCGCCCGCCGCCTCGGCCGCCGCGGCCTCTTCCCCCCGGCGGGAGAAGGCGGCGGCGAGCAGGCGGGGCGCCATGACGACCCGGGAGGGCGGCCATGCAGGGTCCCAGGCAGGGTCATAATGCGGCATGGGGGAGTTCTAAAGCCGCGCACGCGGGACGCAAGCCATTATGTAAGCGGTCGTAACCGGCCCGTCAGGCCCGGACGAAGCGCGCCGCGAAGAACCCGTCCATGCCGCCGCGCTCCGGCCACAGGCCCGGGTGGGTGCGCAACGTGCCTTGGGATGTCAGCGCCGCGGGCACGCCCGCCAGCTCCGCCGCGGTGAACGGGTCGGGACGCAGGCCCGGCAGGGCAGCCACGCGCCCCGGCCCTTCCTCGGGCTGCAGCGAGCACACGGCGTAGACCAGCCGCCCGCCCGGACGCAGCAGGGCCGTCGCTGCCGCCAGCAGCCGGTCCTGCCCAGCCGCTCCTTCCGCCACATCGCGCGGGCGCTTCAGCCGGGCCACGTCGGGGTGGCGGCGGATGGTGCCGGTGGCGCTGCACGGCGCGTCCAGCAGCACGGCGTCGAACAGCGCCGGCGGCGTCCAGGCGGTGGCGTCGGCCTGCACCACCTCCACATCAAGCTGCAAGCGGGCCAGGTTCTCGTGCAGCCGGCGCAGGCGGGCGGCCTCCCGCTCCACCGCCGTGACCTGCGCGCCGGTCGCGGCCAGCAGCGCGGTCTTGCCGCCGGGGGCGGCGCCCCGGTCGGCCCCGCGCTCCCCCGGCCGCGCGTGCCGCCGGGCCGCCGGCCGCGCCGCGGCGGCGCAGGTCGCCGAGGACATCGCCAGGGAGACCGCCCACAGGTCCTGCACCCGAGTCCCCGCGGGCAGCCGCACCGACCCGGTCGGCAGCAGCGTCCCGCCCGGCGGCAGCGTCGCGACCGGGGGGCGCGCCACGTCGCGCGGCGCCGCGGGCCCCTGCGCCGGCGCGAGGGCCCGGGGCGCGGCGGCCCCGCGTGCCCC
>CAXUJE010000351.1:0-6152 GCA_964251035.1 uncultured Acetobacteraceae bacterium | reverse complement strand
ACCGTCGGGTAGCCCGGCGTGTTGCTGCTGGAGCCCGCCGTGAGCGGCTGCGTGCTCGCGGGCGTGCTTAAGATGAACTCGGTGCGCACGATGCCGGTGATCGCGCCGCCGTCCGCCTTCTGCGCGACGGGAACGCGGATGCCGAGCTGTCCGGGCTGCGGCACGAGGTCGCCCTGCCAACCGCTCCAGACCAGGGTGTAGCCCTGGTTCTCGAGAAAGCCGTCGCCGGCCGGGTTGGTCGCCGAGGCGCCGACGTTGAAAAAGGAGGGCACGATCTTGTTGCCGCGGTTCACGACGTCGTAGAGCAGGACGCCGTTGCCCCTGCCCTCGTCGATGGGCTTGAGGATCGAGACGTCCGTCGAGTACTCGACCATGCCGCGCGCGTTGCGAGGGGCGAGCGCGATGTCGGTGATCACGGCGTTCCGCGGGTCGTTCGGGTCCACCTCGCCGGTGGCGACGCCGTCGAGCTGCTCGTAGCCGCCGGCCGCGAAGGACGCGCCGCCGAAGGCGGGCGAGGTCCGTTGCGTGATGGTGACGCCCGTGATCCGCGCCTGGGCGCCGGGCAGCGTGGCGAGCACCCACGCGGAGGTCAGGGCGGTCGCCGTGAGGGCGGCGCGGAGCCTGGAGCGAGAGCCGGGTTGGGGCATGGCGGACGTCGTCCTCTTCGTTTTCTTCTGAATTAAGGGGCAGAGCCAAGGACTTTTCAGAACGGCACCAATGAGCGCGCTGTCGCCGATCGATTTGCCTCCCTTTATTGGCCCAGCTCAGGCTGGTCACTGATCGCCTGGTAAACGAGGCCGCGGAACGCGAACCGGTAGTAGAGGCGCCGACCCGGCGCCTGGATCAGCATGATCGGCACCAGTTGCTCTTTCGGGTCCACCCAGAAGGCAGTCCCTGCCGCGCCGCCCCAGTTGAATTCGCCGACGCTGCCCGGGTAGGGGGACATGCCAGGCTGCGTCCGCACCGCCACGGTCAGCCCGAACCCGTAGCCCGGCCCCGGGGCGAAGTTCGGTCCTTGCGACAGCGCGGGGCCGAGATGGTCGGAGGCCATCAGCTCGACCGTCTTGCGCGACAGCAGCCGCGTGCCGTCCAGCTCGCCGCCGTTCGCCAGCATCAGCGCGAAGCGCATGTAGTCGGGCGCGGTCGAGAGCAATCCCTCGCCGCCGCCCAGGAAGGTGCGGGGCTTGGTCACGTCGGTCAGCGTCGCGGTCTCGTGCGTGTCCGGGTCCGGACCAGGCTGGGCCACGCGGCCGAGCTTGTCCGGCGGCACGTTGAAGAACGTGTCCACCATGCCAAGCGGCCCGAAGATCCGCTCCTGGAAGAACTGGTCGGCGCGCTGGCCCGAGACCTTTTCGACGAGCGCCAGCAGCACATCGATCGAGCGCCCATATTCCCAACTGGCGCCGGGCTGGAACATCAAAGGAAGTTTTCCGAGTTCTTCCACCACCTGCTGGTCGGTGAGCCGGGTCGAGAGCGGCTCCTTGTCCGCCCCGAGCTGAATCCCGAGCCCGGCGTCCCGCATGGCCTGCTCGGCGGCCGAGTTGCCGGCGCCGTATGTGATGCCGGACGTGTGCCGGAGCAGGTCCTGTACGGTGATCTCGCGGTTGGCCGGGACCGTTGACGCGACGCGGCGGCCCTGGGCGTCGAGCGTCTCCACCATGACCTTCGGATTCTTGAATGCGGGCAGGTATCTTGAGATCGGATCGCTGAGGCGGAGCTTGCCCTCTTCCATCAGCATCAGCACGGCCACGCCCGTGATCGGCTTGGTCATGGAGTAGATGCGGAAGATGCTGTCCTTCTGCATCGGCGCCCCGGTCGCCGGGTCACGCACGCCGAAGGCCTCGTCGTAGACCACCTTCCCATGCCGGGCGATCATGACCACTGCGCCGGGCAGGCGCTTCGCGTCGGTGTCAGCCTTGAAGAACTGGGTGAGCCGCTCCAGCCGGCTCATGCCGGCTTCGGACGGTGGCGCCGTGGGCAGCTCGGCGGCGAGCGCGGCCGAACCGAGGAACAAACAAGCCGATACGGCGATGAGCGCGCGTCTCATGGTTTCCCCCAATCCTTATTGTAAGCAGGGAGACGATAGCACCCGAGGCAGTCTGGGCAACGTACACGCGCAGCAGCCGCTGGCCGTTCAGTTCCGCTGTTCGCCATGCCCAGCGGCAGCCCTCGCCGACGGACTGCTTGAGCGTCCGCGCGTCGGAGGGCGCCAGGCATGGTGACGATCTGCCGCTTGGCCTGATCATGTCCGCAACGCGTCGTCCAAGCTGGGGCCAGGGTTGCCCAACAAAGCCGCGGCCATCGCGCAAACTTCAGTGATCCCCGGATCGGGCGCGCCGCGATGCCGTTGCAAGGGGTGAGAACGCCGGCAGCGACCAGAACCGGAATTGGGGCCTGGCCAGCGACAACTCGGCGACCGGCCGAACTGCGGCCGGTCACCGAGCCGATGCGCGGCCGTGTCGACGGCATTCCGGAACCGTCGCGCTGCCGCCGGGTTCTCGCGGCCGATCCGGCGAAGCGCGTCGAGGAGCTCAGCACGCGCCTTGGGCGCGAGAAGCGCCGGGCCGCTCACCGCCGGTCGTGGGCCAGTTCCTCGACGAGGACATCGGCGTCGCGCATGACCTCATCGATCGTGAAGAAGCCGTCGCGCTCGGCTTTCGCCCGGGCCGCTTCCAAGGAGGCGATGAACGCATCCCACTCGGCTTCAGCCTGCCGCAAAAGGGTCAGCCCGGTGCGGACAACCTCGTCCAAGTCGCGGTAGCGGCCGTTCGCCACCACCTCATCGGCGAAGCGCTCCAGCTCAGGGGACAGCGTCACGGCGTTCATGCTTTCCATCATTAGGGAAAGGCGGCCAGGCGGGGAAGGCAAACTTGCGCGCGGAGGTCACGCCTAGGCCGATGATCCGCCGCCACGATGTGGCGAGGACACGGGACGCCCCGCTGTGGCGGCGGCATGATCCTGGGGAAACTGTCGCGACATCCACGGGACGTTCCCATGAACCTGGAACGCGCGGCGAGCTGATTCGCCTATAACGGCAGTCGCACGATCCAGGGACAACAACGTCCGCCCCGCGGCCGGATGCCTGCTTTCTCGATCTGACGAGCACGTCATGCCACGGCGTTCGGAGGCATCAGTGAGCGAGGCGATCACCTACGCCCAGAACACCGTCTCGCTGGCGATGGGGAGGATCTACGCGGACGATTGGTTCGCCTTCCAGGATTGGTGCCGGGAACGCAACGCCCCGTTCCTGCCGGCGCCCCCGCCGTGGTCGCCGTCTACCTCGCCAGGCGGTCGGCCAAGCTCGGCCGCAGCGGCTTGCGGGTCGCGCTGGCTGCCGTCGCCTTCCAACACCGCCGCTCCGGCCACCTGTGGTCCTCGGCCGACCCGGCCATCGCGAGCGTGATGCAGGGCAGCCTGCGCCAGCAGCGCAAGCCGGTGCGCCCGGCCGCGGCGTTGACCTCCGGTTCGGCAAGGACGGGGTGATCCTGCGCATACGGCACTCCAAGCGCGACCAGGAAGGGAAGGGGGCGGACGTCGGCATCGCCTTCGGCAGCGGCCCCGAGACCTGCCCGGTGGCTGCCCTGCGGACCTGGCTGGAGCGCGGCAAGGTGCGTTACGGACCGGTGTTCCGCAGCGTCACGGCCGCCGGCACCGTCGGCCGCGGCCTGTCCGCCCACAGCGTCTGGAAGATCCTGCGCCGCCGCGCCGCCGTCGGCTTGGCCGTCCACGACACCGAGCGGCTGAGCCCGCACGGCCTGCGCGCCGGCTTCATCACCGAGGCCTACCTGAACGGCGCGCCCGACGAGCCGGTCGCGCACCACGCCCCGCAGAGCGACCTGGAGACCACGAAGGCTACCGGTGCCACGCCAAGACGATCGCCGCCAGTCCGACCAAGCCGGTCACCTGTGAAGCCGCGCCGCCTCGACGCGGGCGTTCCCCTTGCCGAGGCGCGCGACCCCGGCATCCTCGCCGCGTCCGCCCATCCGGACTGGCTGCACCATACGCTGGCCGTCATCGGCCCGGCCGTTCGCGCCGCCGCATGCTGGCGTTCGACGACATACACGTGCCGGACGACCAGCGCATCGAGGGCACGTCGGACGTGCAGAAAATCATCCTGCAACGGATGCTCCGACCCGGCTCGCACTGCTGCTGGCGCTGTTATGGGCGGCGCCAGGGTGCGCGGCATGCCGGTCGGAGATGCGGGCCGAGGCGCCGGCCGGGATCAATGGTGGGCGCCAGGCTCAGAGCGCCGATCGGGCCGATGCCGGGCACCTCGGCCAAGAGTTGGCTGACCGGGCTGGCCTTGTGCGGCTGCCTCGTCCGGCGTTCCAACTCCGCGGTCCCAGCCGCAAACGCCGCGCGTTTCGGCGGGCCCGTCGAGCTGGGCCACTTGCCAGCCCAGGAACGCCAGCATCCGCTTGGCCGTGGCCGGCACCGCCTCCCCGGCCGCCCCGGCTTCGAGCAGTGCTGGCAGTTGGCTGCTGCCCTTGGCCACGATGACGCCGAACTCGGCGGCCTGGCCGCGCACGGCACGGACCAGCTGCGTCCGTTGCCGGACCAGCAGCTCGCGCGCCGGTGGCACGATCGCCCCGGCCTGCGGCCCGGCCGACCTCACCGGCACGCTCGGCCTGCCCGGCCGCGCCGCCTTGCTGACCGCCTCGGCGTCGTTGCGGTCGTTCTTGCCGCGCCGGACGGACGGCTTGACGTGTTGCGGCGGGATCAGCTGCACCGTGCGGCCCAGAAACGCGAGCCGACGCCCCCCCATGGTGCGAGCCGCCGCACGCTTCCAGCGCCACGTGCGTCGGCGGCAGCTTGGCGAGGGAGGCTTCCATCTCCGCCCGTTTGATGTTGCGGCGCAGGCCAGCCTTTTCGTCGTGATCGACGCCATGCAGCGTGAAGGCAGCCTTGGACGTGCCGAGGCCAATGCGCACAAGGTCCATGCGGACGGTCCTTCAGGTTCGGACGTCGACAGCCAAACCTGGCACACGACGCCGCGGGGCCGTCCACCCCAACAATCAAGGGCGGTTTCTGGCGTATGTTGATCGAGGCTGGGGTGGTACCCGACGCAGGCTGCTGTGGAGGCTGGGCGCACGGTCAACGAGACGGACGCGAGATCATGTGGCTGGGCGCAAGATACGGGGGACGGAGGTGTCACGGAGCGGCCGGCCGGGGTGCTGGACGGTTGTGCGGAGCGCGCGAGGCTGAGGAAGACGGGCGCAGCCATCGCACGCCAACGCTCACAAGGTCGGTACTATCCCGCCATCGATCCGCAGATCAACGCCTGTGATGTATCCAGTCAACGGACTACACAGGAAGGCGACAGCGTGGGCGACATCGTCCGCATGTCCGGCCTTTCTGGGCGGTACATGGGCGACATGGGGCAGCACAGCCCGCTCCACCTCTGGCCAGTTGGCTTGGCCGTCTATCCAACCGTTCGTGTCCGCCATCTTCCGGAAAGCCGCTTCCAGCTTGGGTGTGAGGATGGTGCCTGGCGAGACGGCATTCACAGTTATTCCGGCGCCGGCCACAGCCTTGGCAAGCGAGACCGTAGAGGTTGTTCAAGGCCGCCTTGCAGGCCGAGTAGTCAGGGCTGGTGGCTGGCGGCATCAGGCCAGCCCCGCTCGATACGTTCACCACCCGGCCCCATTTGGCGGCTTGCATGTTGGGCAGCGGACGGTTTGCGATCCGCGCCGCTGCCAGGATATTGCGGTCGTGTCGCTGCCCAACCAGCCGCCGGGATTTTCTCCCAGACCTGTTTCTCGCTAGAACCACCAGCGTTGTTCACCAGGATGTCCACCCCGCCGAGCAGGCGCTCGACCGTGCCTGCCAACTGCTCCATGTCGTCATCGTGTGTCAGGTCTCCAAGCGCCACCACGGCTTTGCCGCCGGCGGCCGTAATCTCGCCTGCTACGCGATCGGCACGCTCCCTTGCCCGCCCGTGGACAGCCACCGTCGCCCTTTCGGCAGCCAGCGTCCGCGCATCCGGCTTGGAGACGCGACATAGCCGATCGACGTCACGGCATTGGGACCGCTCAGGAAGAATGCACCTCACCCTGCAAGCTGCCGATCAATACTGCAACGGGTTCCCTAGCGGTTTGCTGCCCGGCCTGTCGCCGGCCGGCGGCAAGCCCGTGGTCGCCCGCTTTGATGGC
>CAXUJE010000350.1:0-6162 GCA_964251035.1 uncultured Acetobacteraceae bacterium | reverse complement strand
GCGCACCCCAAGCTTGGGCAAAAGTCACAGCCCGATGCCGTTGGTATGAGCCCGGTCCGTCTCCGCCGCGGTCGGCAGGCTATTCTGCGATCCGGCCCGGCTGCAGCACAGCCCGGCCGCGATGCCAGCGCGGGCCATCGCGTCCGCCATTCCCCTGCCCCGGTCGAGCGCCGCCGCCAGCACGCCGGTGAAGCAGTCCCCCGCGGCCGTCGTGTCCACGACCTCGATTAGATGAGCTGGAACGTGGCCGGCGGAACTTCCATCAGCCCACTCGGAGCCGCGCTCCCCAAGCGTCCGCACGATGCCCACCCCCAGCACCTTGTGCAGCCCGGCGGCGTCGGGGGTCGCGCCATGCCGGGCGGCAAGCCACTCGGCCTCCGTCTCGTTCACGATCAGCACGTCCAGGGCGGCCAGCGCGTCGGCGTCGAGCGGGCCGGCCGGGGCCAGGTTCAGGATGATGCGCGCTCCGCGGGCGCGGGCGCGGCGGATCAGGGCGGCGGTCTGCTGCGGGTCGTTTTCCCGTTGCAGCACCAGCGTCGTGCCGGGGGCGAACAGCGCGTCCTCCACTTGGTCGGCGCGGGCCAGCAGGTTGGCGCCCGACCCCACCGCGATCAGGTTGCGCCCGGCGGCGTCCGTGCAGATCGCGGCGCACCCGGTCGCCAGGCCGCCGCGGGACACGCGGGACAGGTCCACGCCGTCCGCACGCAAGGTCGCGAGCGCCGCGTCAGCCAGCGCGTCCCGCCCGACGCAGCCCGCCATCAGCACCGTGGCCCCGTCCCGTGCGGCGGCGACCGCCTGGTTGGCCCCCTTGCCGCCGGGTTCGAGGCGGGTGGACGGACCCAGTACCGTTTCCCCGGCGCTCGGCAGGTGGTCGAGCGTGAAGATCAAATCGAGGTTGATCGAGCCGAAGACGATAATCATGCGTGCTCCGCGACGACGATCATGCTCGCCCCAGCGTGTCCATCAGTTCCGCCCACTCGCGCTTGGACAGGCCGCTGCCGGGCTGATCGACGGGATCGCCGGCCAGCAGGCGGCGCACGATCGCGAGCATCTGCGCCGAAAGCGTCACGGCGCCCATGCGGTAGTCCAGGAACGCCTGGAAGGTCTGGGGCACCCAGGCGCGCACGGTGTCCAGCATGGCGTCGGCATAGGCGCGGATCTCGAACTGCGCGTGGCTGTCGGCGCGGAGCGACAGGAAGCCCAGCAGGTTGTGCAGGTCGGCCTTCCAATACCATTGCGTATAGGTGTTGAGCGTCAGGTTCATCCGCGCAAGCTCCCGCGCCAGCCCGCGGCGCCCGGGGTCGGCCGGCTCGCCGTCCGTGCCCTCGTTCAGCATATGGGCGTAATGGTCGTAGGTCAGCGTGGCGTCGTGCCGGAGCATGTCGAGCACGGCGGCGGCCTCCTCCCCTTCCAGCACGGCGCCGCGGCCCTGGCGGTTGCTGCTGCTCTGCGCGGCCAGGTGCTCGGGCGCGGGCAGGTAGAACTCGCGGTCGAGGATGCTGTAGCGGGCGGAGTACTCGTTCACGTTGGCCATGCGGTGCCGGATCCACTGCCGCGCCACGAAGATCGGCAGCTTCACGTGGTACTTGATCTCGCACATCTCGAACGGCGTGCTGTGGCGATGCCGCATCAGGTAGCGGATCAGCCCAGCGTCCTCGCTGACCCGGCGCGTGCCGCGGCCATAGCTCACGCGCGCCGCCTGCACCACCGCGCTGTCGTCGCCCATGTAGTCGATCACCCGGACGAAGCCGTGGTCCAGCACCGGCAACGCACAATAGAGCATGTCTTCGAGCGCAGGCACCGTGGCCCGGCGCGTGGGGGCCGCGGCCTCGCGCTGCGAATCGATCTCGGCCTGCTGATCGTGGGTCAGTCGCATGACATCCCCCTAGCATTTCGCCGCGCGAACGCCTACATTCGGCATGCTGTAACAACGGCTATGGTGATAAACGGCAGTTGGAATAAGCGTTGTGGACCCGGGGGCAGTGCCCGGCGCCTCCACCACTCTCCCCCGATGTCGGGGGTTACGGGGGCGACACAGGCTCGACACGCGTAGTAAAGACCTGCCTTTTGCCCGGCATGATACCGCCGTTATCGGGTCATATCACAAGTGCCAATGACAATCATGAGGCGCTCGCCGTCGCTGCGTAAGCAGGGATAGGCGCGGTTCGGGGGGGCACCGGGCAACAGAAGCCCCCTCACTCTCATCCCCGCGCGACGTTCCAGAACACCGGCATCCCCGGCAGGATGCCCGACAACTCCGCCCGGTAGGCCGTCTGCTGGAACTGCTGGCCCAGCGGCACATACGGCACGTCCCGGAACGCCTGCGCCTGAAGCCGCTCGGCCAGGCCGCGCTGCGCCGCCGGGTCGGGCGCGCGGAGCCACTCGTCGCGCAGGCTTTCGATGGCCGGGCTGTCCGGCCAGCCCGGCGCCGCCGCCCGGCCGTTGCCGCGCAGGAACGGGTGCCCAGCCGGCGTCGCGTGGTCCAGGCCGGACCAGCTCGTCTGGAACACGCTCCAGCCGCCGCGCTCCACCGGCTCGGTGCTGGTGCGGCGCTGCACCGCGCTGCCCCAATCCATCGCCTGCGCGTCAAGGTTCAGGTCCAGGGTGCGGAACAGCTCCGCCGTCACCTCGGCCAGCGCGTTGGTGCTCGGGATGTCGGTCGGCACCAGCAGCGCGATGCGCTCCCCCTTGTAGCCGCTCTCGGCCACAGCCCGGCGGCTGCGGCCCAGGTCGCGGGGGCCGGTCAGCGCCTCCATCCCGGCCGGGTTCGCCATCGGCGTGCCCGGGCAGAAATAGCCGACGCCGCCCGCCCATTGCGCGCGGTCCGGGCCGGACACCGCCTGCATGTACTCGGACTGCTGCACGGCGCCCAGCACCGCCCGGCGCAGGGCCGGGTTGTCGAACGGCGGCTGGAGCTGGTTGAACCGCATGGTGGCGATGACGCCGGTCGGGTCCTGCGTCCGCACGGCCAGGCGCCGGTCGGCGCGGAGCCGTTCCAGCAGGTCGGGGTTGGCGGCCAGCCACCAATCGACCTCGCCCCGCTGCAGGGCGGCGCTCGCTGTCGCGGCGTCCGGGATGATGGCCCATTCCACCCGGTCGAACGCCGCCCGCTTCGGCCCGGCGGTGCGGGACGGCACGCCGCCCTCCCGCGGGGCATAGCCGTCGGACCGGGCGTAGGCGACGCGGGCGCCGGGGATGCGCTCGTCCGGCAGGAAGCGGTACGGGCCGCTGCCGACCATCTCCAGCACCTGCTTGAACGGGTCGGTGGCGGCCAGGCGCGCGGGCATCATCACGCAGGGGCTGGGCGCGGTCTTGGCCAGCGCGTCCGGCAGCAGCGGGAACGGCGCGCGCAGGCGGAAGACGACCGTGCGGTCGTCCTCGGCGAACAGCGCGTCGGTCGCGGCGAGCAGCGCCTGGCCGAAAGTGTCGCGCGCCCCCCAGCGGCGGATGCTGGCGACGCAGTCCCGCGCCAGCACCGGCTCGTTGTCATGGAAGCGCAGCCCGGGGCGGAGCACGAGGCGCCAGCGCAGGCCGTCCGCCTCGACCGCGGCTGCTTCCAGCATCTGCGGCTGCGCGGCGTAGCCGGCGTCCTGGCCGAACAGGGTGTCGAACACCAGGAAAGCATGGTCGCGGGTCTGGTAGGCGGTGGTCCAGACCGGGTCCAGCACCGCCAGGTCCGCCTGCGGCACGAAGCGCAGCACCCGCGCCTCTCTCGCCCCAGCCTTCGCGGTACGTGCGAGGCGCGGCATCGCCAGCGCCGCCAGGCCGGCCTGCACGAAATTGCGACGATCCATGCGATGCCCCATCCGCTGCCCCGATACCTGCTATGCCATCCGCATGCCAGACGGGCCTGCGGCACAGTCCGTTTTAAACCTGCATCGACAATGTGTTGTTTGTACATTAAGATCATTTTCGCGACAGAGGTTGCCTTGATGATGCGGAAGGTTGAGTTTGTGCGGACGTTGTTCCTGGTTTTGTCTGGAATGGCTTTGGCCTGCGCAGCGCAGGCACAGCCGGTCGCCGCTCCGAAGGTGGCGCCGAACGATGGTTGGACCTACCAACACACTGTCGAGAGCCGGGCGGCCGGCTGGCAGCAGACGCGGAGCGAGAGCACGGTGCTCCGGGTCGGCTCCGGCTCGATTGCCCTGAGCAACAAAGTGGCCGGCTCCACCATGCCGCCGACCGAGCAACTGACCGGCCCGGATTGGAGCCGGTTCCGCAGCGTCAACGGCCATGAGACGGTGGTCAACCGGCCCCTGTCATTCCCGCTGAGCATCGGCAAGTCATGGGAGGTCGAGTTCAGCGAGGACCATCCGAACCGCCAGCACAGCAGCGAACACACCAGGACCGCCTACAAGGTTATCGGCTGGGAGGACGTGACAGTGATCGCGGGCACCTTCCATGCGCTCAAGGTCGAGGCCGAAGGCGAATGGTCGGCGGCCATCGCTCCTGCGGTTTCCGCGACGAGCGGGGCAAGGATTGACGCGCAGGGCGCCACGACCGTTATGCAGACCGGCAAAACGAGCGCGGCCACTCTCACCGGGCGCACGTACAAGGCGTTCTGGTACGTGCCCGCGGTCAAGCGTTGGGTGAAGTCGGTCGAGGAATACTACGACCCGAATGGAACTCGGTATGAGCGCTATGCCGACGAGTTGGAAAGCTTCAAGGTCAGCGGCTAGGCGATCCGAGGCCGCGACCCGGCGATGTCTGCCCGCGCGCCGGCATGCTCTTTGCCACGCGCATCTGAAATCGTCGCGGTCGGGACGCTTCCCACCAGCGCGGCCCGTTCCAATCCGGAGCGGTCCGCGCTAAGGATGACGCCATGGAAGACACCGAAGATGGCCGGGACGGCGGGCCGCCGCAGCGCCCGGAAAGCCTGCTGCCCTACGACGTGTGGCAGGAGGAGGCGCTGCGCCAGGTCGTCGTGCGCGCGCTGGCCTATGTCGGCGCGGAGGGCATGCCCGGCGAGCACCACTTCTATCTCAGCTTCCGCACCGACCGGCCTGGCGTCACCATCCCGTCCCGGCTGCTGGCGCAGTACCCGCACGAGATGACCATCGTGCTGCAGCACCAGTTCTGGGATTTGCAGGTGGACGAACCCGCGGGCTGGTTCAGCGTCGGCCTGTCGTTCGGCGGTATCCCGACCACGCTGCAGGTGCCGTTCAGCGCCGTGACGGCGTTCGCCGACCCGCACGTGCAGTTCGGCCTGCGCTTCCGCCCACCGGGCGACGAGGCGGCTAACGACGATCCCGACACCGCGTCGCCGGCGCCGCCCGAACCGGACCCGGCACCCGCAGCGGACGAGCCTTCAGAAGGGCCGCAGGTCGTGAGCCTCGACGCCTTCCGCCGGCGTCCGCCCACCAAGGAATAGGCCCAAGGAATCGTCATCGCCATGAACGCACCCTTGCCGCCGGAGCAGACCCGGCCCCCCGGCTTCCGCTTTGCCCCCATGTTCCCGCTGGGCGACAGCTTCACGCCGTGGCGCAAGCTCGACATCGCGGGCGTCACCACCAGCACCTGCGACGGCCAGACCGTCTTGCGCATCAAGCCGGAGGCGCTGACGGAGCTTGCGGTCCAGGCGTTCCGCGACGTGTCGCACCTGCTGCGCCCGGCGCACCTGCGCCAGTTGCGCGCCATCCTCGACGATCCCGAGGCGTCGGCCAACGACCGCTTCGTGGCGCTTGACCTGTTGAAGAATGCCAACATCGCCGCGGGCGGCGTGCTGCCGATGTGCCAGGACACCGGCACGGCGCTGGTGTTCGGCAAGAAGGGCCAGCGCGTCTGGGTGGAGGGCGACGAGGAGGAGGCGCTGTCCTGGGGCATCGCCCGCACCTACACCGAGACCAACCTGCGCTACTCGCAGATGGCGCCGCTGTCGATGTTCGAGGAGGTGAATACCGGCAACAACCTGCCGGTCCAGTTCGACATCATGGCCGCACCCGGACACGACCATGCCGACGAGATGAGCCTGATGTTCATCGCCAAGGGCGGCGGGTCGGCCAATAAGAGCTTCTTGTTCCAGGAGACCCGCGCGATCCTGAACCCGGGCAAGCTGCTTGCCTACCTCGACACGCGCATCCGCACGCTCGGCACGTCGGCCTGTCCGCCGTATCACTTGGCGATCGTGATCGGCGGCACCTCGGCCGAGTTGTGCTTGAAGAC